>CANKYC010000039.1 GCA_947487845.1 Rickettsiales bacterium
TTCGACACAGCTTTGGGCAGCAAAACCTACATTAACGGCACGCTTTCAGGTCAAAGCAGCGCCAATCTCGCGCCTTTAACCAATGTTACTTCTTTAAGTATTGGCAAAGGTTATAGCGGAGAAATTGGCGAAATAGCTATTTTTAGTCGCAGCTTAAAAAGCGAAGAAAGAAAAGTAGTTGAAGATTATTTAGCGAAAAAATGGTCAGTCAAAATGACTCGCGAATCAGCTCCTAGTTGTACCGAAGGAGTTATCACCGAAAATGGTTGTAAAAAAACTTGCCCAGTTTCGGTTGTTGGTGTTTCCAGCCCAACCACAATTGCCGATGGAGAATCTAAAGTTTTAGTTTGCGGCGCCACAGGATATGCTGGTGGAACAACCAAACAAAGCTACACTTGCTCAAATGGCGCGTTAAGCCCAACTCCAAGTTCAACTGTTTGCGCCACGGCTAGCGCAATAACTGGCGGAAGCAACGGCGCGAATGTTTGCGCCATCGGATATGAACAAATTGGTTCATCTCCTTGCCAGCCAATCTCTTGCACAGTTACCGATCCTACTACTAATGGAACAAATACTACAACCGTTACATCAGGAAGCGGAACAATTATCTGCGACAAAACGGGCTATTCTGGTACGGTAAATTACACTTGTGGTGCTGGTGGTCAATTTTTGGTTGTTAGTGGGGCTTGCGTTGGGGCAACAAAATGCACTTGTACCAATTGCACAACCGATACCACTTCGGTTGAGGGCCAAGTAATTCACAAATTCACTGCAGGAAGTGGCGCTTTAAGATGCGATCAAAATGTTCCTGATGCTAAAGTCTTAGTAGTTGGTGGCGGAGGAAGTGGAGGAGCTCATTCTGGGGGTGAAGGTACTGGTGGCGGAGGTGGTGGTAAAGTTGTTGAGGTGCCAATCGTTTCTTTGGATGCCGTTAATTATTCTATTTCCGTTGGGGCTGGAGGTAATGCTAAGACTGATGGAGTTGGAAATGATGGGGCAGATAGCCAATTTTCTTATTCAACAACCGTCAAAATTATCGCCCCAGGTGGCGGTGGAGGCGGTGGAATGGGCATAGGGCTCGGCAATTCAGGAGGATCTTCGGGAGGAGGTCATTGTGGCTATACTTGTAAAGAATTGAAAGCAGCAACTCTTGTAGGAGTCACCGGAACTGCTCACGGAAATCTTTGTGGTTATGGACATGTTTGTATTGGTGGAGGTGGAGGTGGTGCTGGTGCACCTGGCGGAAGTTCAATTAATTCTGGAGCTGGTGGTAATGGTGGCGCTGGAAAAACTTTTGATATTACTGGATCTAGTTTGACTTATGGAGCTGGGGGCGGAGGAAGTAGTAATAAAGGTGCTGGGGGTAAAGCTGGGGGAAAAGGTGCTAGCGATGGTATTAGCTATAATAATATTAACGCCAACGCTGCTAACGCATCAACCAGCGAAGGAAATTATGGCGGAGGCGGAGGTGGTTCTATAAAAGGAACTAGCGGAGCTGGCGGATCGGGAATTGTGATTGTGCGATATGCCGATTAATTTTTTAAGACCTTGTCAAATTCAAAATTAAAAATTTGAATGAGAAAAATTCATAACTCTGTTTCAATACTATTTCAAAAAGACGAAGTTAATTCGATCAATAGATTTTTACTTTGGTACGAGTTGCATTCAAATCATTCGATTTTCTTTGCAAGAAATTTACCTTCAAGCTTGTTAAAAAATTTCTCGCAATTTAAGTTGTTTTTCGTTGGCAGATTCGTTTGCCAAATATGGTGATAAACTCTTTTCGTAATAAACGTACATGGACCTGGGGGCGGTACCCAGCACCTCCACCATTTTATATGGGGGTGACACAGCTTTCGACATGCGATAAAGGATCTGATTTTACTCGGTTGAGAAACTGCCGGTTGCTAGATGCGCAAGCTTCAAAGCAATATCCGTTCAAAAAAGTAAATGCAAACGACAACTTTGCTAATGATAACTTCGAATTTACTCCAGTGGCTTTAGCTGCTTAGTATAAGTGATTTTATCGGGGCCGCCCGACGCCTGTCAACAGAAGTCGGGCAACTTTCCCCAAACGGATTCAAGTAAAAATTCCCCATGCAAGACTTAATCGGATATGACGAAATTATCGAAAATTCAATGCGTTCGGTAATTCATGAAACTTTAAAAAAAATCGAAAAAACCGGCCTTCCCGGTAAACATTATTTTATCATCACTTTCCTGACGCGCTTTCCCGGTGTTTCGATTCCAAAATCCCTGATCGAAAAATATAACGAAGAAATGACAATTGCGGTGCAATATCAATATAAAAGTTTGGTAGTTGAACATGATTCCTTCAAGATTTCCTTAAGCTTCGCTGGCAAATATGAAAAACTTACAATTCCTTACAAAGCAGTAACTTCCTTCGCCGATCCTTCGATGAATTTTGCTTTAAAATTCAGCATGAGTTACGGCGATATTGAAGAATTAGGCGAAGCTGATGATTTTGGCGAGTCAAGTCAGGCTAATAAAGCCAGTAAAAAAGGAAAAGGCGCCGGAATTGACTTGTCGGCAAAAGTGATTTCCCTCGATGCCTTTCGTAAAAATCAGAATAATAATACCAACGACAATTCATGAATATTATCTATCAGCTTTTGTTTTTAGGTTCGACCTATGCAATTGCCGCAATTCCTTTTGGGCTGGTTTTAGCCAAAATTTTTGCCAAAAAAGATATTCGTGAATTTGGCTCTAAAAATATTGGTGCTACAAATGTTGCCCGCGTTATCGGAAAAAAACTCGGTTTCGCAACTTTGATTTTAGATGGATTAAAAGGCGCAATTATGGTGATTATTGCGCGCTTCACTTTTCATGACATACAAAATTTACATTTATTTTTAGTGCTGGTCGCAGCGGTTGCGGTGATTGGTCATGTTTATCCAGTTTATCTCAATTTCAAAGGCGGCAAGGGTGTGGCAACTGCGATTGCTGTTTTATTTGCACTTGATATTTCAGCCGGATTTTTAGTGATTTGTTTTTGGATTATATCATTTTGCCTGTTTCGTATTTCTTCGATTTCATCAATAATCGCCATTTTTTCTTCGATTATTATCTCGACATATTTCGGCGCTCCAGTTTCACAAATAGCCTTCTGCTGGTTTTTATCTCTTTTGATTTTAGCTCGACATAAAGAAAATATTGCTCGCTTAATCACCGGCGAAGAAAAAAAATTTTAAATATGCAAAATATGTCAGAAAAATTAATCGTCGCCCTCGATGTTCCTGATATTGAAGCCGCTAAGAAAATGGTTGAAAATCTGGGCGATGAGATAATTTTTTATAAAATCGGCCTCGAATTAATGATGAATGGTCAATATTTTGAATTGGTAAAATGGCTAAAAAATAAAGACAAAAAAGTTTTTGCTGATCTAAAACTTTACGACATTTCTGAAACGGTTGCCCGCGCCGTAAAAAACTTGGCGCAACATGAAATTGATTTACTCACAATTCACACCGCCAGCCATCAAATCATGCAGCAAGCCGCAGAAAATAAAGGCAAAATGCAAATTATCGGCGTTACGGTTTTAACCAATCTCGATTCCAAAGATTTAAATGAAATGGGTTTTGATCCCAATATTTCGTTAGAAAATTTAGTTCTTAAAAAAACCCAAATGGCTTTAAATGCGGGCTTGAATGGCATTGTTGCTTCAGCTTTAGAAGCTCCGCTTTTGCGTCAAAAATTTGGTTCTGATTTTTTGATCGTAAGCCCCGGAATCAGGCTGAAAGCAATTGCCAATGATGATCAAAAACGTGTTGCTGATGTAAAAACCGCACTTACAAATGGCAGTTCACATTTAGTGGTTGGAAGGCCAATCACGCGCGACGCCAATCCAAAAAATGCGGCGCATAAATTTAATCAATTGATTGCCAATTTTTCGTGAAACTTTCACAAATTCTCTCTCAAGTTAAAACCGATTTTAGGTTGCCGAAAGGCGTTTTAATTGACTCAATTACGATTGAAGATATTGCAATTGATTCGCGTTTGGTAAAAAAAAATTCAGTTTTTTTCGCTCTTCCCGGAAAAATAAATGATGGTTCAAAATTTATCGCCAGCGCTCTGGAAAATGGCGCGGCAATTGTGATTTCAGAAAATGCTGAAAATTCCATTAAATCTTCAAATCCATTTCAGCTTCTTGTTGAATTTCTACAAATTTTCTACGCACCACTTCCGGCCAATATTTACGCTATTACAGGCACTAACGGAAAAACTTCTAGCGCAGAATTTACGCGCCAGATTTTACAATTTTTAGGAAAAAAATCGGCATCAATTGGAACTCTCGGCGTGATGTGCGATGATGAAATAAAAGATCATTTGCAAAATTCTTCACTTACAACTCCCGACATTGTTTCATTGTACAAAAATCTGTACAATTTAAAAAAATTTGCAGTTGATGATGTTGCGCTCGAAGTGAGTTCGATTGGCTTAGAACAAGGGCGCATCGCGGGTTTAAAAATTGATGTTGGTGCTTTTACAAACTTCACGCAAGATCATTTAGATTATCACAAATCGATGGTCGAATATTTTCGCTGCAAAATGATTTTATTTTCCAATATTTTGCAAAAAAACGGAGCGGCAGTTTTAAATAGTGATTTGGAAGAATTTGCACAAATCAAAAAAATCTGCGTCGAGAAAAAATATAATATTATCGAATATGGCTTTAAAGCCCGTGAATTAAGGCTTCAAAAAATCGAACAAATCGAAAATGGCCAAAAAGTTTTCTTTGAATTTCGCCAAAAAAACTATCAATTTGAATTATCAGTTAGCGGAGATTTTCAAGTTTTTAACGCGCTTTGTGCTTTGGGAAATGTACTTACAAAGTACAATTTAACCGAATTGCAATTACAAAATATTTTGCCGAATTTTAATCAGTTGCAGCCAGCCTTGGGAAGAATGCAGCGCGTGGCAATTTTGCCAAATCAAGCCCAAGTTTTTATTGATTTTGCCCATTCGCCCGATGCTTTGATTAATGTTTTAAAATTAGCTCATCAAATCAGCAAAGCGCGCGTGTTGGTTTTGTTTGGTTGTGGCGGCGATCGCGATGCTAAAAAAAGACCAATAATGGGCGGCGTCGCCAACGAATTGGCGGATTTTGTGATTGTAACCGACGATAATCCGCGCAGTGAAAAAGCCGAAAATATTCGCGCCGAAATTTTAACTTATTGCGACAGAACAAAAACTGTTGAAATTGATAATCGCAAAACCGCGATTGAAACAGCGCTGACAATGTTGCAGCCAAATGACATTTTGATTTTGGCTGGAAAAGGACATGAAAAATATCAGATAATTGGAGCTACAAAATTTGAATTTGATGAAGAATCAATCGTAAAAAATGCCCTTAGAAAATCCTCTTAAACCTATATTTGGCGTTACTTTTGAAGATCTTTACGAGCGTGAAGGTTTAGAAAAATTAAACAAAAAATTTGAAGAATATTTAAATGAAAAAACTCCGGAAATTGCGGCGCGTTTTTTGAGTTTAAAAAAAGTTGAAGCTGGTTTGGAATTTATGACCAATCCACAGAAATCGCAGGTTTTAATTGATGTTGCGCGGGTTTTGGAAGATTTTATTGTCGAGCTTTTTAACATCGAAAAAGAAAATTCTGACTTAAAAAAACGTCACGAAGATTTAAAAAAAATCTATCAAATTCGTCGTGAATTTGTACAGCGCGAAGTGGCAAAAAAAATTAGTTTAGAGGATTTTGAACAGATCCTGAAACAAGTTCAGGATGACGTAATTCTTGGTAAAACCTCCCTCAATTTTCACCCTCAATTTGAACAAATCTCAAAACGAGTTCAGGATGACGTAATTCTTGGTAAAACCTCCCCCCATCGTCATCCTGAACTCGTTTCAGGATCTAATCTCGGTTTTAAGATTTTAGAAAAATTAAATATTCCTCACGATGATATTGATGATCTAGAAAAAAAACTCGCCGCAGCAATTTCTCAAGAAAAAAATTTAGAAGAATTAACGCTTTATTCAGCTTGGGCCTTATATTCGCAAGCGGGTCGTCGCCTTCACAAAAACGGCGCATTATTTATTTTGCCAAAAAAAATCGATCACCAAAATCTGTTAAATTCAACTCATGAAAAATCAAAACGCCATGAATCTAATAATAGTTTTAATCTAACTGATAATGGCTTTGAACTCAATCGGGCGTTGGCTGAAGCTAATTATTGTATTTTTTGTCATAAGCAGGAAAAAGATTCTTGTAAAACTGGAATTAAAGCGCCACTTTCATTTGTACATACGCCAGCAAATTCGGGTAATAATTTAAAAGTTGATCCGCTCGGCGTTGAATTACATGGTTGCCCTTTGGATGAAAAAATTTCAGAAATGAATTTTTTAAAATCAGAAGGTTTTTCGCTCGCCGCTTTTGCAATTGCAGTTGTCGATAATCCAATGATTGCCGGCACGGGACATCGTATTTGCAATGATTGCATGAAGTCGTGCATTTATCAAAAACAAGATCCCGTTGATATTCCACAAATTGAAACTCGCACTTTAAAAGATGTTTTAGCGCTGCCATTTGGCTTTGAAATTTATTCGCTTTTAACGCGTTGGAATCCGTTAAATATTGCCAAAAATTTACCGCAAAAAAATACGGGTAAAAAAATTCTGATCGCTGGTTTAGGGCCTGCCGGCTACACTTTGGCGCATCATTTATTAAATGATGGTCATGAAGTTGTAGCAATTGATGGTTTAAAAATTGAGCCGTTAAATTCACAAATTTCGGGAATTGATGAATATGGCAATCGTCAAAAATTTAAACCGATAAAATATTTAGATGAAATTTACGAACCGCTTTCAAGCCGCTTGATTCATGGTTTTGGAGGTGTTGCCGAATATGGAATTACGGTGCGTTTTGACAAAAATTTTCTAAAAGTTATTCGCCTACTTTTGGAGCGTAGAAAAAATTTCCGCATGTTTGGCGGCATTCGTTTTGGTTCTTCAATTACCGATAAAACTGCTTTTGAAAATTATGGCTTTGATCACGTTGCGCTTTGTATTGGCGCGGGTCGCCCTAATATTATTAATTTAAAAAATAACTTCGCCAAAGGCGTGCGTTCGGCTTCAGATTTTTTGATGTCGTTGCAATTAACCGGCGCTTTTAAAGAAGAATTATTTACCAATTTACAAGTTCGCCTGCCAATTTTGGTAATTGGCGCGGGTCTTACGGCTGTTGATACGGCTTGCGAAGCGCAGGCTTATTATTTGGTGCAAATAAAAAAATTCGCCAAGAAAGTTGCAGAAATTGGCAAAGAAAAAATTTGGGCAATTTTAAATGAAGAAGAAAAAATTATTGCCGCAGAATTTTTGCAACATGCAGAAGAATTAAAAAGTGATAATGCTTTTGAATTGCTGAAAAAATGGGGTGGTGCAAAAATTATTTACCGAAAAAAATTACAAGATTCTCCAGCTTACAGGTTGAGCCACCAAGAGCTGAATAAAGCGTTTGAAGAAGGTGTAGAATTTGTTGAAAATATTACGCCATTGGAAATTGAAATTGACGATTTTGGTCACATTAAAAACTTGAAATGTGCCGATAATAAAAATTTCAAATGCAAAGCGCTTTTAATTGCGGCGGGAACTACGCCAAATATTGCGCCGGTTTTAGAAGATGGTTTGGATTTTAAATTAGATGGAAAATATTTTTCTGAAATTGATGAAAAAGAAAAGCATTTTGATATCACGCACAGCGCGCGTCCAAAGCAATTTAGCGTGATTACAAAAATTGATAAAAATTCAGGAAAAGCGGTGAGTTTTTTTGGTGATTTGCATCCCAATTTTGAAGGAAATGTGGTGAAGGCGATGGCGAGTGCAAAATTAGGCCATGATCAAATTACTAAAATTCTTGATGGAAAATCTTCGAATTTTGAAGCGGGTTTTTTGGAAAAAATAAATTCTGAATTTCTGGTAAAAATCGAAAAAATTGAAAGGCTTTCTGACTATGTTTTAGAAGTCTCGGTGCGCGCACCGCTTTTGGCGAAACATACTAAAATAGGACATATTTTTAGATTGCAAAATTACCACGCTTTGGCCCAAAAAATTGACGATCAATTACAAGCCATGGAAGGTGTTGCGTTAACTGCGCTTTCGATTAATCGCGAAAGCGGAATTATTACTTGTGTTGCACTTGAAGTTGGCGCTTCAACCAATTTAATTAAAAATTTTAAAGCTGGCGAACCTTGTGTTTTCATGGGTCCAAGTGGCTCGCCAACGGAAATGCCAAAAAATGAAACTGTAGTTTTGGTTGGCGGAGGACGTGGAAATCAGCCTTTAACCGAGATTGCGCAAGCTTACAAAGCAAATGGTTGTGAAGTGATTTTTTTTGCCGGTTATCGCAAAGAATCTAATATTGTGCGTTTGGAAAGAATGCAAAAATCTTGCGATGTTTTGGTTTTGGCAATTGATGAAAAAAATGGCTCGGTTGTTGAAGTTTTAGCCGATTATTTTTTGAAAAATCCGAAAAAAATCGATCGCATTTTTACGATTGGAAATGATCAAATGATGCATGAAATTGCGAAATTGCGTCATCAGAATTTAGTGCCTTCAATTAGTGAGGCGAGGGTTGCAATTACTAGTTTAAATGCGCCAATGCAATGTATGTTAAAAGGAGTTTGTTCGCAATGTTTGCAAAAAAGGGTGAATGAAAAAGGTGAGGAGGAATATTTTTATTCTTGCGCCAATCAAGACCAAAATATGGATAAGCTCGATTTTGGACATTTGCATAATCGCTGCGAACAAAATTCTTTGAGTGAAAAAATTGCGAAGTTGTGGTATAGGCTTTAAGAAACTAGTGCGAAGCAGCTAATTGAGGAGAAATAGAAATAGCCTGTACTTTCGCTGACACAATATTTTTGGAAGGTTCTTTTGCCGATGATACTAAATCTGAAATTAATGATTTTCTGGTATTGTCATCTTCAATACCCAAAGCATCTTTGACTAGTTCTTTATCTAAAATGGTTTGAATCATTTTAGAGCAATCTTGAACCGCTAGAGATTTTACCGCTAAAGATGAATCTTTCGAAGTTTTGCTTGGGTAAAGAATATCGTTAATTTTTGCTGCAAAATGATCTCCTTGAGCAGGAGTTTCGCAGGCTTTAATTTCGCCTTGTTTTTCACTGGTTAATTTTATTGCTAATTCTTCAGTGAATTTTTTCCATTCAATTGGATCGTGAGTTGGATTGATAGCTAGAATTTTATCAGACTTAGCCTGATTGAAATGATTTTCGGCTTCGCCAGATAGAAAATGCGCGCTCATAAAAGCTAATTCTGCTATTTGACTTGCAACCGGAACTGGAATTAGTCCAGAAAGTTTCGCTCCAACTTCCAATGATTTGGTAAATGTACTTTCTTTTTGTTTAAGTCCAGTATGAACGCCCATCGCTCTAAATTGCTCATCATTTAGAGTTTGTATTATTGTAAGATGGTATTTTGTAAGTTTTTCATCGGCGGCGATTTCTTGGCGGCTAAGAAGAGGTTTTTCGGTGGGCAAATGACCGTAACCAGATTCGATTAAATTTGAATTAGATAATGTTACGGCCATTTTTTATTCTTATTAATTAACTACAGTTACAGCTCTTCTGTTTTTAGCTAAAATTTCTTCGCTAGTTCCAAAGAATGCTGGACGTTCTTTGCCATAGGAAATAATTTTAATTCTTGCGGCATCAATGCCATTCGAGGTTAAATATTTTTTAGCAGCATTAGCTCTTTTTTCACCAAGTGCGATGTTATATTCGCGGGTTCCGCGTTCGTCGCAATGGCCTTCGATTGTGATTTTAATTCCAGCGTCGCTTTTTAACCAAGAAACTTGGGTATCAAGGATTTTTTTAGTTTCATCATTTAAATCAGCTGAATCGTAACCGAAAAGTACGCGGTCTTGAACTTCGATTTCTTGTACAGGAACTTGTTGATTTAAGACATCAGCTTGTTGTTCACCTTCAAGAGTTTGGTAAGAACCTTTGTCGTCAACTTGAGCGGCGGCTTTGTCTTCGGTTCTTAAATCATCGCTTTTGGTTTTGCTTTGGCAAGAAACCAGCAAAATAACAGCGGATAAAGTTAGGAATTTTTTAAGCATTGCAACCTCGAAATATTGTTGGAAATTAGTTTTTTTGAAAAAAGATCGAATAGGAATTTATTTTTTGCTTACCTAATGTCAAGAAAACAGGTGCGATAAATTACAGGTTATTTTAAAAAGAATTTGGAGGCGCAATAAGTTTTTGCGCCCAGATTAAATTAAATCACAAACAGGTAAAACTAGTGAGCATTGATACAAGTAGCAAAACTTCCGTAAAGGAATTGGTTGATGAACAGCTAAAACAATTTTTTGAGAAAAAGCATGAAGCTACTATAGTAGATGATGAAGCTTTGAATCAGAAGAAAAATGGTCAGTTATATAAAATTTCTGAGCTTTACCAAAAAGAATATGTTGATCTCATCAGGGGAAAGTTGCGGGATAATTTTATTAAAATCTGCGGGGGCGACGACAATAAAGAGTCAAGCGACAAAAATAAAAAGGACATCGAAGATCAGCTTATAATTGCCAAGAAAATTTTTGATGAAAGAAGTGATAATGTTAGATGCTGGAAAAATGTTAAACGTCAGGAATATGAAATCAGAAGATTTGAGTTAAAGCCAGGGCAGATTAAGTTAGATGATTTGATGACTCAAATGGCTGACAATATGACATTTATTAATGAAGATGGGAGTTACGTCAGCAATAAAAATGGCAATGTTTCTCGTAGTACTTATGGCGGTGATGAAGTAGCGG
>CANKYC010000040.1 GCA_947487845.1 Rickettsiales bacterium
CCAAAAATCTTACTATTCATCCTCTCTACCACTCCAGCAGTGTGAGCATCCGAAATATGAGAATAACGCTTAACCATACTTAACGTTTTATGTCCAAGCACCCCCGCAATTTCTGCCAGCGTTGCGCCGTTCATAGCTAAATAACTTGCACAAGAGTGTCTTAGGTCATGCCATTTAAAATCTTCAATCTCAGCCTTCTGTAATGCGGTTTCAAAAGGGGTGCGGATGTCGATTGGGGTTTGCAGATTTTTTGCGGGAAAAACTAGCTCGGTGTTTTTGTTGCGGTTTTTGTAGTGCGCTTTCATCAAATCTTTGGCAATGCCAACCAGCGGTAAAGAGCGGCGCTCGCCGTTTTTGGTGTCGTGCAAAATTATCATGCCGCGGTTCAAATCGACATCTTTCCATTCAAGGCTTCTTATTTCCATTTTTCTTGCGCCAGTGCTAATGCCAAGCACTACCAGAATGTAGAGGAAGGGGCTTGAGCTTTCTTGGCAGGCTTCAAGCAATCTTTCACGCTCTTCGTCATTTAAAAATCTAACTCTGCCGCGAGGCTCTTTGAGTTTTTTTATTTTCATCATTGGGTTTTCTTGCATCCAGTTCCACTCTTTGACAGCGATGGTGAAAGCATGGCTAAGAACTGAACAATAGCGATTGACGGTGGCATTGCTTCTTTTAGTGCCCTTACGTTCGCTTTTTTCTAGTGCTAACTTGCTTCTATATTCGATGATTAATGCGGGCGTGACATCTGCCAACGAGAAACTGCCAATGCTATTTTTCCACCAGCCAAGTTGGGTTTTTTGGTCAATAGTGCTTTTTGGTTTTTGTGGCAAAATTTCTTTGATATAGCGCTCGACCAATTCTTTGATGGTATGTTTTTTTGACTCGGAGGTTTTAAAGTGTCTTCCTTCTCGAATTGCGGATTCAGTGTCTTGAACCCATTTTTTTGCGTCAGTTAATCTGGCAAAAGTTGCGCTTTGGGTTGGATAGCCTTTGAGACGAACCTTGGCGCGATAAGATGTTGCGCTGTTGGTGGTTCTTTTTTCAATTGTTGCCATTTTGTGTTTGTTATTTCTGAAATTAAATTTCGCGACAAACTAGAAATCGCCACAATAAAATGCAACAACTGATGACTAATCAGAAGTAAAATCTTTGTAAAGCCTTGATAATAGAGGAGATAAAAAGCAGAGATTTCTTTTAAGGGACACTTAAGGGACATTTTTAAGACAAAATAGTGCCATAAGGTTAAAAGGCTCTTTTGTCTAATTGGTAATAAATGAAGAAGAAAAATCGAAGTAGAAAAACTTATCCGCTGAGGATTGTGGTGGTTTCTGATGTTCTAGTGTCCCGCCAGTGTCCCATTTAAAGTTTATGAGAACTAATAATTTTGGTGGAACCTAGAAAAAAGTGGTGCCGATTGAGAGAATCGAACTCCCGACCCACTGTTTACAAGACAGTAGCTCTACCTCTGAGCTAAATCGGCGTTTGAAGAGGCGGGAAACTATTTTTGTGCAAGAAAAACTGCAAGGAATTTTTCCAAATTCTTTTGGTGATTATCCCTTAAGACACAATATATGTTACCCTGAGCTTGTCGAAGGGTGATTTAAGGCTTCGATCTTAGAATCACCCTTCGACAAACTCAGGGTGACATCGAGTTTTTTTGTGAATCAATGGAGATAGGTAATAACTAAGAGACTAATCACCGTTCATTTCAATTGAATGGGGTTTTTAGGTTAAAAAATTATAATCAGTATATCCTTTTTCTGTGCCGCCATAAAAAGTGGCGCGATCATATTTGTTTAATTCTTTTGCCTCTTTAACTCTTCTCACCAAATCAGGATTGGAAATATAAAGACGACCGAAAGCTACGGCATCGGAAAGTCCTGATTCCACTGCTTCTTTCGCAGTTTCTGGTGAATAACCGCCGGCAGAAATTAAAACTCCTTTAAATGATTTTCTAAAAATTTCTGCTATATTAACTGCTTCTTTATTTATTTTATCATCGCCACCAGCGCTTGTTGCTCTTGGTTCAATTAGATGAACATAAGCAACTTTTCTTTTTTCTAATTCTTCTAAAACATAAGAAAAAAGCGCAACTGGATCAGAATCTTTCATATCATTAAAAGTTCCGTAAGGCGAAAGGCGAACTCCAACTCTGTTGGCGCCCCAAACCGAAATTGCTTCATCAACAACTTCTAACAACAATCTGGCGCGGTTTTCAATTGAACCGCCGTAATTGTCGTTTCTAGTGTTCGAGCCATCTTGTAAAAACTGATCCAGCAAATATCCATTGGCGCCGTGAACTTCAACTCCGTCAAATCGGGCTTCTTTGGCGTTTTTTGCTCCTTGTTTAAATTCTTCAATAATTGTTGGAATTTCAGAATTTTCTAAAGCGCGAGGCGTTTCAAAAGCAACTTGTTTCCAATCTTTAGAATAAGTTCCGCCGCTTGGCTTGATTGCTGAAGGAGCGATTGGCAATTCATTATTTGGCTGATGCGATTTATGCGAAATTCTGCCAACATGCCATAATTGTAAAAATATTTTACCTTCTTTTTCGTGAACTGCATCTGTAACTAATTTCCAGCCATTAACTTGATCGGCACTATAAATTCCGGGAGTTGCGGGATAACCTTGTCCTGTTTGCGAAACTTGCGTTGCTTCAGAAATTATTAAGCCAGCAGTTGCGCGTTGTGCATAATATTTAGCATTTAATTCGTGAGGAATATTACCGGGTTGTTGGCTTCTCATTCTGGTAAGTGGAGCCATTACAAAACGATTTTTTAGAGTTAAATCACCAATTTTTAGAGAGTCAAAAATAGTTGTCATAAATGTTAATTTTGGTTTATTGTTGGTTGAAAAATAAAGTTTATTTTCTGATAAAATTGAAAAAAAAGTGTTTTTGATTGGCTATTTTTTGATGAGATAAGATAGATCATGAAACAAGTTCGGAATGACGATGTGATAAAGATCTACAAGAGCCTTTCATCCTGAACTTGTTTTGGGATCATTGATAATTTTGCATTAACCAAGCTTAATTTTGGTTGCAGAAATTTTACGAACAATAATAAAAATCTTAATTATATTCAAATCTTAACTACGGTGAATTTATTATGCACAATCAGCTTAAATCAAGCTATTCTACAGCCTTTGAAAAATGACAGATCATAAATTTTGTAAAGCAAAAGTTTTTCACGCGCGAAATTTTCCTAAGAAAAATTCCTTTTTATATAAAGTTTATTATTTGCTATTGGACATCAACGAGCTTCCTATAAAATCGCGTTTTTTGTCGTTTGAAAAATTCAATTTATTTTCTTTTTACAAAAAAGATCATTGCAAAAATGATGGCGCTAAAGATTTAAGAAACTGGATTGAAAATATTTTAACAAAAGAAAATATAAAAGCTGGCAAAATCATGCTACTAACGCAGCCAAGAGTTTTGGGATATGTTTTTAATCCCGTAAGTTTGTGGTTTTGTTTAAATGAAAAAAAAGAATTAATTGCGGTGTTGGCAGAAGTAAATAACACTTTTGGCGAATCTCATTCTTACCTGATTTATAATCACGATTATTCTACTATAAAAAGTAACCAAGAACATTTTGCTAAAAAAGAATTTCATGTTTCTCCTTTTTTCACAAGAGAAGGAAAATATCGTTTTAAATTTGATTATAACCCTCAAAAAATTAAAGTTTTTATTGATTATTTTTCTGAAGATAAATTAATGCTACAAACCAGCTTATATGTTGATTGTAAAGCATTCAGCGATTGGCAATTAATAAAAGCATTTTTTGCAATTCCGCTTTTAACTTTGAAGGTTATAATTTTAATTCATTACCAAGCGCTAAAAATTGTTTTCAAAGGTATAAAATACATAAAAAAACCAGCGCCCTTATCAAACAAAATTACCAAAATTTTTTAATGAATAACTTACAACCTTTTTTTGCCGCACTGGAAAAAATATCTTTCGGCGCGATTGAAATTGAATTACCTAATGGCGAGGTAAAAAAATTTACTTCAAATATTGCAAATCCCAATGCTCATATAAAAATTAAAAATATTGCAATGATCGATGAATGCTTGATTGGCGGCGATGTAGCATTTGGTGAGTCTTTTATAAATGACAAATGGGAAAGCAATAATTTGCCTGATTTATTATTGTTTTTAGTTCTTAATTCTTCTGTTTTAGAGCAATTTTTTCATGCTCATAAACTTAGAATGTTTTTTCTTTATCTTCAGGCTTTGTTTCGCAAAAACACTTACAATGGCAGTAAAAAAAATATCCAATATCATTACGATTTGGGAAATGATTTTTACCAATTGTGGCTTGATGAAACCATGACTTATTCCAGCGCTTTATTTGATGATGAAAATGTTGATTTGTCGGCGGCGCAAAAAAATAAATATCAAAGAATTTTGTCAAAATTAAATGATAAAAAAAATATTTTAGAAATTGGTTGCGGTTGGGGCGGTTTCGCTAAAGAAGCGGTTTTGCAAGGTTATAATGTTACTGGTTTAACTTTGTCAAAAGAGCAAAAAAAATATGCTGATAATCTGGGTTTAAAAAATTTTACAATCAAACTTCAGGATTACCGTAAAGAAAAAATCAAATATGATAATATTGTTTCAATTGAAATGTTTGAAGCGGTTGGAAGGCAATATTGGGATACTTATTTTAAAACGATTAAAAACTGTTTAAACAAAGATGGAAAAGCAATTATTCAAACCATCACAATTGATGATGAGGTTGCTTCGGGATATAAAAAACGGGTTGATTTTATTCAGAAACATATTTTCCCCGGTGGTGTTTTGCCTTCAAAGTCAGAATTTATAAATCTCGCCAAAGCAAATGATTTAAAGGTTGTAGAGGCTTTTGATTTTGGATATGACTATCAAAAAACTCTTATTAATTGGTTGGATAATTTTAATATAGCAAAAGAAAAAGTTATAAATTTGGGTTTCGATGAAAAATTTATTCGTAAGTGGCAATTTTATTTAGCTTATTGCGCAGGTGGTTTTGGTGCAAAAAGAACTAGCGTAATACAGTTTGAGATAACCTTATAAAGCGTTGCAGATCCTGAAACAGTTCAGGATCTATTTGGATCTAACTCGCTGGAAAAATAACCAATTAAAAAGACGCTTCCTTTAATTTTAATTTAGAAATACCGCCATTTTATAGTCAGCCAAAGTGCTTTGATATTTTTCATACATTTCAATTACTGCCGATTTTGAAGCGGCGGTGTCTTGTTCGCGCAAATTTACCAAAAAGAAATTGCTGGCGCCGTGTTTAAATTTTTCTCGTTCAGAATTTTCGAGCAAATCAGCCAAATTAGCCTCTTGCGAAAGATTTTGATGCATTTCGATAATGCTGCTTATTTGAATTTTTATTTGCTCAAGTTCGGCTTTAATTTTTTCTTCCAAAAGCTGCTGCTCATATTTCAAAGATTTTAACTTTGACTCATATTCAGAAGTTTTCCCGCGAGCTTCGCGTTGTTGCAATGGAATTGAAAAATCTAAACCAACATAATTATTGGCTTGAGATCTTGATGTTGGGCCATTTCCTAAATCTTTTGAAGCACCAAAATCAACATCCAACTGAGGTTTAAAAAGATTTTGGGCATATTTTAAATGGCTGGAATTTTGTTCTTTTTGAATTTTTAAAATTCTTAATTCCGGTCGGTTTGAAAGCGCTGTTTCTAAATCTCGAGCATTTTGAGAATTTTCAATTTCGTGAAGTGAAAAATGAATTTCTGGAACCTGATTTGGTTTTGGAACAATTGGCGCGCCATTTTCGCTGCGCCAAAAAAGCGAAAGATAAATTGCTGAATTTTCAAAATCTTGGCGCGCCTTTGCCAAAGCGGTTTTGCGGCGCAAAATATTTTTCTTATTTTCAGCTACAATAATTTGCGCCACGTCGCCTTTTTTTAATTTTTCTTCAAGTTGCGTTTGGCGTTTTAGCGAAAGTTGATAAAGATCTTGGTAAATGTGAAAAACTTTTGCTGAAGAAATCCATTTCCAATAAGCCTTTGTTGCGTCGCGTTCGATTTCTTTTTTAATTGTTTCGAGCTGAATTTGACTTTCCGCAACTCCAAGATTTGCCAAAATTACACCAAGTCGGTTTTGATCAATTGAACTATCTTTTAACAAAGAAAATTTAGCGCCGGCGCGATATTCTCCGCCGTCATTGGTTTGAGAGTTTCCTTCGTAATCGGCAAAACTGCCAAAAGATTTACGATAGCCGCCATAAACTTTTGCGCCCATAAAGCCCAATTCTTTTTCCAGCAAAGTGTCGATGGTTTTTCCATCGTAAAAACCGCGACTTTTGTCGCTGTAGTTTTGTTTTAACTTGATGTCGAAAAATCCAAGAGATCCCAATGCCGTTCCTTCTGCGGCGCTTACTTTTTCATAATAAGATAAAATCTGCGGATAGTTTTTATTTGCCGACGCAATAATTTCATGATGCGAAAGCTTTTTTTCGGTGGAAGCTTTCGCAAGTTCAAGACATCCAAAATTTAAAAATAATATTGTAAAAATTGCCCCAATTTTGCGTTTCATTTAGCGACTTTTATTTGATTCTTCTTTTGTTTGAGCGGCTTTTAATTCGCTGTCAAAACTTGGCGGAAAGCTATTTAGCTGGCGCCAAAATTCATATCCTAAACTGACATTATTTAACAAAATCCATCCTTGAGCTTTGGCGCCATGCCTTAAAAATCTTTCATCGGGCCATTTCTCATCTTGGTCTTTTTTTACGATTACGCGAAACTTTCCATTTTCAGAAATTGAAGAATCAACCGAAGAAACCACGCCGCCAAAGGTTCCAACCGCAATTGATGGCCAGCCGCTAAATTGAATAATTGGCCAACCTTCAAATTGCAAACGCACTTTTCTTCCTTCAATTACCAAAGGAATGTCATTGCCACTTACATAAATTTCGACTGCCGGATCGCTTAAATTTGGCGCAAATGTTGCGATTTTGTCGCCCAAATGAACAACTGTCGCAGCGTCGCTGGCCAAAACTTTTAAAATCACGCCATCTTTTGGAGCGTAAATTATTTGATTTTCTTGGCGTGAAAGTTTGGTTTCTGACTCCGCCAATTCTGAAGCGGCAGATTCTTGGGCGGCTAAAAGTTTTTTATATTCAATTTTAGCTTCCTCGAAATCTCGACGCGAACTTAAACCTTTATTAAAAAGTTCTTCTTGGCGTTGATAGTTTATTTTAGAGGTTTGAGAAGCAATTTGACTTACTTGAAATTTGCGTTTTTTGGCGTCGCGCTCCGATTTTATTCGCTCTAAAATCAGCGGATCATTATCAACGATTTCAACTAATTTATCATCTTTCTTAACCGCCGATCCATCTTTTACGTACCATTTTTTGATTCGACCATTAACAGGCGCGCTAATATTTTGAGCGCGGTGGTTTGGATCAGTCGCAATAATATTTCCAAAGCCTTTCGAGGTTTGTTGCCACGGCGTTAGAAGTAAAATTAGAATTATCAAACTTAAAAAAGTTAAAATGATTTTTGGTAAAACTTTTAGCGGTTTAGGAATGTTGATATTGTTGAAATTGGTGAATGGCGCAAAATCTTTTTTCTCAATAGAAAAATTATAAAATTTTGATAATTTTTGACAGGAAGCGGTGAGGTCGTAAAAATTTTCTAAATCGCGACCAAGCTGCGAAAAATTGTAAAGCAAAGCTGATAAAATTAATTCTGCCGCAACCAATTGACCAATTGTTAATTGACCTTTCAAAACTAGCCAGCCGCCAATTACCAGAAGCGAAACATTGAAAATTGCATAAAGCGCAAGCAATAAAATCACTTGAGAAAATAGGCTTTTAAAGCGCGATTTGCGGTCTTTTAAATAATCTCCCGTGAGAGAATTAATTTTTTGCTCGACATCAAGATTGGTAAAATTATTGCTTTCTTCAATCTCTTCAAAACATCTAACAATATCATATTTTGCCTGACTCTTAGACAAAGAACTAGCAACCGCTTGTTTGTAAAAACGTGACCAAATTAACCACAAAGAAATTACAATCGCCAAGCTAAAAAGGAAAAATACTGGATGATAAAAACTAACCACAACCAAACCAACCGCGCCTTGCAAAATTGTGGAAAATGTTTTGGTTAAAAATTTGGGAATGGTTTTTTGAATTACGATTGTTTCAAAAAAACGGTTCACTATTTCTCTTTTTTCTAGGTTTTGTTGTTTTGATTTTAACAGCAAAATCGTTACTTCCGAAGTGATTCGGGCAAAAAATCGCGACTGAAAAATTTCGGTCACAAAAAATTGCAAAGCGTTTAAAGCGACCCAAAAAATCAGTAAAATTAATAACACGCTGCCCAAAACAAAAGTCGGGCGCATCAGCGCTGTAAATGAAACGGAGTTGATTAGAAATTGTACTGAAAGCGGAACTGCGAGCGACAAAAAACTAATCGCAAGTCCGTAAATTGCACTCATCCAAAAAAATGAGATTTCAGTAAAAAGAATCTTTTTTAGGAAAGGAGAAATTCTTAGATTCTCAGTTTTTTCATTACTAAATTTAGTCATTTCGATTTATTCATTATTGATATTCTTGCCAAATTAAATTTTGTTGAAGCGAATAAACCTTGCTGCTTTTTGGATCTAATAGCCCGAGAAATTGTTGGACTAAATAAATTTTTAGTTCATCTATCAAAATATGCCAAAATCTGGAATAAAAATAATTAGCCAACAGTGTCTAAGAAGTAAAATTTTCTTTTTCGGCAAGTTGACATGTTTTGTACATTCTTTTATTTAGGGGGTTTGGCTTTGATTTTATTCATTCAGTTCCTAAATAATTAACATTAAATTCACAAAAATATGAAAAAAATAATTCAGTTCTTTTTGTTGTTGGCTCTACAATCATGCATGATTGGAGCTGGCGAAAATTCAAAAATAGAAGCTAATAAAGACAACCATTTTCCTAAAATAACCGGAATTGATCTTGATGGTAAAAAACAAGAACTTCCCGCCGCTTTTAAAAATAAATTTAACTTAGTAATCGTGGCATTTAAACGCGAACAGCAAACAGAAGTTGATACTTGGATTAAAGCGATAGAGCCAATTTTAAAAGAAAATTCAAATTTAAGTTTTTACGAAATTCCTTTAATCTACGAAATTTCAACTATTGGCAGAATGTGGGTTAATAATGGCATGCGCTTTGGAATTCCAGACGAAGTTGCGAGAAAACGCACCATCACAGTTTACACTAATCGAGAAGAATTTTTTAGAATTACCAATATGAAAGAGGATAATATTTACGCTTTGTTGATCGATGCTAACGGAAAAATTTTATGGAAAAGCCAAGGCGTTGCTAACAAAACTAATATTGAAGCTGTCAAAAAGATTATTTAATTTTCAAACTAACTTATATGTTAGAGAAACAAGAAATGGCTCCCCATTGTGTAAATGTTCCGAACTGAGAGGTATGATCGGGTGATGAATTTTGGAACTATTGCTCAGAATCTTAAATTTTAGCAAAGATTTAATAGGATTTTATTCGCAGTTTGTTAGTATTAACTCTACCAACAAATTTAAGAACGAATCAAATGACATTCGCGCCAAAATTCCAAATTACAGCGACCATCTCAAAAAGTCTAATGACCGTTGAGGCGAACAAGGAGGTGGTAAATAGCCTGCCGATTACGCCCAAAATTTTAGCATCACTTCGAGAAAGTGCGAAGCTGATTACCACTCATTATTCAACGATGATTGAAGGCAATAAGTTGAATGAAAAAGAAATTATTAAAGTCGTCAAAAGCAAGTCCGTTGGCAAAATCAAACGAAATATAAACCCTAGGCAGCGCGATGAAAAAGAGGTTTTGGGATATTACGCAGCCCTTGAACATGTTCATCAAATCGCCGATAAAAACCCACTTCTAAATGAAAAAATTATCCAAACTATTCACGCAATCGTGATGAGTTCTGGAAATCCAAAAGCCAAACCCACCAAATATCGTGATGGTCAGAATGTTATTCGCGATAGTAGAAGCGGTGCAATAGTTTACATGCCGCCAGAAGCAAAAGATGTGTCAGCTTTGATGTTGCAAATGACCAATTGGATCAACAAAGAATTGGCAAAAAAAGACCTACCTCTTCCAATCATCGCCGCAATCGCTCACTACCAATTCGCCACCATTCACCCTTATTACGACGGCAATGGAAGAACGGCGCGACTTCTCACAACTCTCATTCTTCACCTCAGCGGTTATGGCTTAAAAGGCATTTATTGTTTAGAAGAATATTACGCCAAAGATCTAGGTTCTTATTATCAAGCCTTAAGCATTGGCAATCATCATAATTACTACATAAGAAGAGCTGAAAGCGACGTCACCAGCTTCATTGAATATTTTTGCGCTGGAATGGCGAAGTCTTTCGAAAGTGTTAGAAAAAATATCGTTGCCAGCTTACAAAATAAAGATTCCACAAGCGACAAATCAGATCTACTTTATCACCTATACCAAATTAACTATCTCTTGATAGCCATAACTTTGTCTTTTTGGTAAAAATTTGCTCAGAAAATGACGCTGTATCACTTGATACAGCTTACATTTCCAGTCGCAATTTTTCCTCAAAAATACTTCGTTAGCGCTATCAAGAGA
>CANKYC010000041.1 GCA_947487845.1 Rickettsiales bacterium
AAATTTTTTTACGAAAAAGATACAAAATCTCCGAATCTCCGCTTTGCGTTAAACCTAATTTTGATCAGCGTTGTCAGGTCTTTACACAACATCATTGACAGAAAGATTCTCCCAATTTCTCCATTTTTCAATAATTCATCCACACCTTCGCGCAACAAAAAGTCGGCAAATCATATCTCAAGTCTTGTGGCACTGGCGGAAGGAGAGAGATTCGAACTCTCGTATGGTGTTACCCATAACACGCTTTCCAAGCGTGCGCCTTAAGCCACTCGGCCATCCTTCCGTGTTAAAAACTAAACAACCCCGAGGGTCGTTACTAAAAACCCCCGAAGTCACCCTGAGCTTGTCGAAGGGTGATTCAAGCCCAAATGTTGAATCACCCTTCGACAAACTCAGGGTGACTTCAGAAAAGATCAGGGCGACTTCGGAAAATTTCAGGTGACTTCAGAAAATTTGTTTAAGAACGGGTTTTAAGAATTTTTATTTTTTGTCCTTATTTAATTTGGTGCTGATTAACCATTGTTGCAAGATTGACAATGTGTTGCTCCAAGTCCAGTAAATCAATAAACCCGCAGGAAATGCAGCTAAAACAAAAGTTAAAACGTAGGGCATAAACTTCAAAACTTTTGTTTGAGTTGGATCGGAACTTGCGGGGCTTAGTTTTTGTTGAACAATCATGGTAAGTCCCATCAAGATTGGCCAAAGACCGATCGTGAAAGAAGCGCTGGTGGCGAACGGTAACAAACCAAAAAGGTTAAAAATTGAAGTTGGATCTGGCGCGGATAAATCGTGAATCCAGCCATAGAATGGGGCTTGGCGCATGTCCAAAGTTACATAAAGCACTTTGTAAAGTGAAAAGAAAATTGGGATTTGAATCAAGATTGGCAAGCAACCAGAGGCTGGATTAACTTTTTCTCTTTTGTAAAGTTCCATAGTTTCGCGATTCATCGCCATGCGATCATCTTTGAAGCGGGTGCGAATCGCTTCGATTTTTGGCTGTAATTTTTTGATTTTGCCAATTGCTAAGTAAGATTTATTCGCCATTGGAAACAATGCCAGCTTCACTAAAACCGTCATTGCTAAAATTGCTAAACCAAAATTTCCTAAAATTTCTGACAAGAAAGAAATGATAAAAAAGAACGGTTTAGTTAAGAAATAAAACCAACCGAAATCTACGGCGCGATCAAAAAGTTTGGCATCATATTCTTTGGCATATTGATCGAGAAGCTTAACTTTCTTGGCTCCAGCAAAAAGATGATGATCAAATTTTAAAGTTTCGCCAGCCAGAACTTTAAATTCTTGGCCGACAAATTCGGAATTATAAAAATTATTTTGGTTGGTTAATTCGTGATTAAAGCTGGCGCTATATTTCAAGCTTTTATCAGGCAAAATTGAACTTAACCAATATTTATCAGTAATTCCCAGCCAGCCGCCTTTTTCGGAAGTAAATTCCCGACGCTTTTCTTCGACAATATCTTTATAAGAAGATTCGTGAAGAACATCAGAAAACACGCCAATTGGGCCTTCGTGAAGAATGTAAACTGGCTTTTGGGCATTATTTAAAACACGATTAATGCGACCATAAGAAGCGATAGAAATTTCAGAAGCTGAATTATTTTTTACCGATTGTGAAACGCCAAACATAAAATTTTCATCCAAAGTAATATGAATTAAAAACTCGACGTTATTTTTATTTTTCCATGAAAGCGTAACCGGATTTTGCGGCGTTAATTTTTTGTTGTCGCTTTTCCAAATTGTTGTTGGTTGAGGAAGTTCCAAGTCGCTTTCTGAGCTAATCCAGCCGAAATCAGCGAAATATCTTTCGCGACTTTCGGCGGGTGCTAAAAGCGTAACTTCTTCTTTTTTATCAATTGCTGTAAAATATTTTGCCAAAGTTAAATCATCAAAACGCGCACCTTTTAATGAAATTGAGCCGTGTAAATTTTCACTTTCAATATCAACTCGACTTTCGGCGCTTTGGGCTAAAATTTCGTCGCGGTTTTTTAAAGTAACAGCGGCTTCAGCTGGTTTTGTTGTTGAAATTGCAGATGCAATTGAGCCTTTATTTTCAATAGTTTTAACCGTTTCAACTTGCGGTTTTTGTTCAGCGAGAATTTTTCTTTGTAATTCTTGCTTTTCCATTTTTGGCTTTTCGTAAAACCACGTCCAACTCAATAAAATCATGGCAGAAAGAACGGTGGCAAGAAGGATATTTTTATTATTTTGCATTGATTAGTTTGTGAAAAAATTACTTTGTAAATCGCGGTGAAAATCAACAACCCAAGCGGAATTATTTCCGGCTTTGTAAGTTTTGATTTTAGCGGTTTTTTTGTGAATAAGGATGACGTTTCCATTCAAAGGATAAGGGGTTTTTGAGGCTTCGCTGGTATCTTCTTCTAAAAGGCAGAAATCTGATTTTTCTAGCCCAAATTCTTTTAATTCTTTTTCAAAATCCTGAAGTTCATTTTCATCAATAATTCTTAATTTTTTGACTTCGCCATCAATTGCCCAAGCGGGGTGAATGCCTTTTTCTTCCAGATCGTGAATCAATTCGCGAATGAGAACTTTATTACTTTCTTTCATTCCCTCCTCCGTTCGCTTGAGGATTTCTTCGTTACGCATAGATGTTTTCCCAGAGATTTTGATTAAGAATAATTAATTGATCTTGATTTTTTTGAGCAATTTCTATGAGTTCAGGACCGCTGGCTTCGTAGACCGAAGCCGTATCAACGATTGCTAAATAATCCTTAAGATTATCGAGGCCTCTTTGGAATCTTCTCTCAATTATTAGAGGTTCAATATCATGGCCGCCTTTGCTTACTCTATTTTGCACCCTGATTTTTGCAAGTTCTGGACTTTGTAATTTTAAAAAAATTAAATTTATGCGATAACCAGCCGCTTGTGATCGGCGAATTAAGTTCAAATAAGTGCGCGCCGATAAAGTAGTTTCAAAGGCAAAACCGCGATCTTCATTTAAAAGAAATTCCATTCTTTTTAACATCAGGCGACCGGCTTGGGCAGCGGATTCTTTTGGGTCTTCCGGGGAAAGATTTTTGGCGATTTCATCAGCATTTACAAACTCGTTACTTTTCAGGAAATCGGGCAAAAGCGTGATTCTTGCGCATGAACTTTTACCCGCTCCGTTTGGTCCAGCAATAATGTGAATTTGTTTATTTTCTGACATTTTTTGTTACTTTTTGTGGAAGCAGGCATTCTTTAAAAGCTTCTTCAATATGAGAAATTGCTTTGATTTTGATTTTATCCAAAACTTCTTTTGGCATATCTTCTAAATCTTTTTCATTAGCTTTTGGAATTAGCACAGTTTTGATTCCGCCGCGCAATGCTGCTAAAAGTTTTTCTTTTAAACCACCGATTTCTAAAACTTTTCCGCTTAAAGTAATTTCACCCGTCATGGCAATATCTTTTCTGATTGGTCGATCAGATAAAACTGAAACTAAAGCCACGCATAAAGCCACGCCAGCTGAAGGCCCGTCTTTTGGGGTCGCGCCTTCGGGAACATGAATGTGAAAATCATATTTATTGAATTTCTTGGCATCAATTTTCAAACTTTTAGCAATTGAGCGCGCGTGACTTAAAGCAGCGTGCGCTGATTCTTTCATCACGTCGCCAAGTTGTCCCGTAGTTTGGATTTTGCCGCTTCCTTCAAATTTTAATGCTTCAATATCAAGCAAATCTCCGCCATATTCTGTGTAAGCCAAACCAGTTGCAACCCCAATCAAATCGTGGTCTTTGGCAATTCCGTAATGACGTTTTGGAATGCCAGCATATTTGGAAAGATTTTTTTCACTAATATGCAGCGATTTGGTTTTTTTCATGATGATTTCTTTCACCGCTTTGCGCGCTAAATTTGAAATTTCGCGATTTAAATTTCGAACTCCCGCTTCAAAAGTGTAATTACGAATCAAGGTTAGAATTGATTCATCGCTTAAGGTAAATTCAGATTTTGAAAGACCATTTTCTGCGCGCTGTTTGTCAATTAAATGTTCTTTGGCGATATGAAGTTTTTCACTTTCTGTATATCCAGAAAGTTTGATAATTTCCATACGATCACGAAGTGGCACTGGAATAGTGTTTAAGCTATTTGCGGTGGCAACGAACATTACTTTAGAAAGGTCGTAATCAACTTCTAAATAGTGATCAGAAAAGGCTGAATTTTGTTCGGGATCTAAAACTTCTAAAAGCGCTGAAGACGGATCGCCGCGAAAGTCATGCGACATTTTGTCAATTTCATCGAGCAACATTAAAGGATTAATTGTTTGAGCCTTGCGCATTGATTGAATAATTCGTCCCGGCATTGAGCCAATGTAAGTTCTGCGATGTCCACGAATTTCAGATTCATCGCGCACGCCACCTAAAGAAACTTTAACATATTTACGTCCCAAAGCTTCGGCGATTGATTTTGCCAGTGAAGTTTTTCCAACTCCGGGCGCGCCAACTAAACATAAAATTGGGCCGCGGGATTCTTTGGTTTTCATTTGCACGGCGATGAATTCGAGAATGCGTTCTTTGATTTTTTCTAAACCGTAATGATGTAAATCGAGAATTTTTTTAGCTTTGTCTAAATTGGTTCCAGACTTTGATTTAGCGGTCCAAGGCAAAGTACAAATCCAGTCTAAATAGTTACGCACGACGCCCGATTCTGAAGAATATGGATTCATTTTTTCTAACTTGGCTAATTCCGCATCGCATTTTTTCTTCACTTCTAAAGGCAATTTCAGTTTCACCAGTTTTTCTTTTATTTCTTTGGTTTCATTTTCTTCTTCCTGACCCAACTCTTTTTTGATATTTTTGAGCTGTTCATTTAAATAAACTTCTTTCTGACTTTTGGCGAATTTTTCTTGCACCGATTTATTGATTCGCGCTTCTGCTTGACCGATTTCGATCTCGCCTTTCAACATTTCCAAAACTTTGAAAAGCTTTTTGCTTAAATCATTTTCTTCGAGAATTTCCTGCTTGTTTTTAATTGAATTGCCAATGTAAGTAGCAATTAAATAAGCAATTTCGTGAGGTGATTTTACTTTAGTCAGCGAATTTAAAACTTCTGGCGTGATGCGTTTATTATGTTCGCTATATTTGGTGAAGCTTTCAATGCAGGCTTTGATTAGACCTAAAAGCTCTTTATTGTCGGTAGCAAATTTGGGATCGATTAAAAGTTCTGCTTCGCAAGTGAAAAATTTTTCAGCGTGAATAATTTTTTTTAATTGAGCGCGCGCGATGCCTTGAAGAATAACTTTTAATGTGCCGTCAGGAGTTCTGATTGATTCAACGACATTGCATAAAGTGCCAATTGAGTGAATATTTTTTTGGTCAAATTCATCAAGGTCGGGATTGTTTTGAGTCACTGCAAAAATTGGAACTCCCAAGCGGTGAGATTCTTCCACCGAATTTAAAGATTTTTCCCGACCAACTAAAATTGTGGTAGTCATTTGCGGAAAAATCACAATATCACGCAAAGGCAAGGCATGAAAAACTTGCGGTTGAATTTGTTTTTTGGTCATGGTTGAAATGAATCTGAATTAAAAGGCGAGAATCTGCAAAAATCTAGTAATCAATTTCCAAAATACAATGGCAATAGCGTTAGTTTTCACAATAATCATCGGCATTTGCGCTAGTATGTTTTTTTATTTTCTGGCGAAGTTTAAAAGTCAGGCGGAAAGAGCGCAAAATGAAGTTGATTTTTTGCGCGGGGAAAAAGAAAAATCGGAAGAAAAAACTAATTTTTTACAGCAAAAAAATGTTCATTTAGAAACCCAAAATCAATTGCTAAAATTAGAGCAAGAGCAAATTGAAAAACAAAGAGAAGAATGGAATAAAGATAAGGAAACCATTCTGTTACAATTGTCAGAAAATCTGATTAAAAAAAATAATGAGCAGCAAAATCAAATTAGTGTAAATCAGCAGGAAAATATTAAAAAAATTACCGAAACGCTGTTTAAGAATTTTGAAAATGTGACGGCAAAAGTTGTTTCTTTGGGCGATGATGTCAAAAAATCTGCTGATATAATTAATTTAACTAAACAGGCTTTGCTAAGTCCCGGAGCAGCGGGAAGAACTGCGGAAATTACGCTGGAAAATATTTTAAAAAGTTCTGGTTTGAAAGAAAAAGCTGATTTCAATTCTTATGGCGATTATATTTTACAGTCGCATTTTTCAGGTGTTAATAATGAGTCAGAGCAAGAATCGAAAAGGCCAGATGCGATTTTGTTTTTTCCGGGAGATCAAATTGCAATTATTGATAGCAAATCTTCACCGCATTTTTATGACCTCGAAGTTGCGCGCCAAAGCGGTGATTTTGAGCAGGAAAAAATTATTTTAGCCAAGATTAAAGATGCTTTTCGCAAGCATTTGGAAAGCTTGAAAAAGAAGGATTATTCAAAGTTTTTATTTGAAGAATTGAGAAGCAAAAATGCGTCGGATTATAAAATTTTAGTCGTGATGTTTTTGCAGACGGAAAAGATGCTTGATATTGTTAGAAGCCTTGATTCTGATTTTGAACAAAGAGCGTTAGAAGCTGGAGTAATATTGGCTTCGCCAATTGGAATGATTAACTTTTTATCGCAAGCCCGAATCGTGATTGATCGAATTAAGCAGGAAAAAAATATCGAAGATTTAAAGATTGAAGTGCGTCGTTTGTTGGATAATGTGACGATGATTTTTAGAGATTCGAGAGAGCTTGGAAAGTCGCTAAATAAAGCGCTTGGATTGCATAGTAAAATGGTAAAAGGATTGAATCGCGGAGTTTATTCAGCGATGAAAAATATTGCGGAATTAGGAATTGAAGGGAAAAAATCTGGGGAAGTGAAATTGCTGGAAGAATATGATGTGAATGATGATGAGGATAATTAAATTGATTTTGCTTTACGCTAGATCCCAAAACAAGTTCAGGATTGCGAGTTGGGAAAAACGAGGTGGGAAAAACGAGTCTAATCAAAACTCCGTCATCCTGAATTTATTTTGGGATGTAAGGTAAAGTTTAATCGCAGATTTAGTTAAGTTTTAAGTCCGAATTTTTATGCAAATCCACATTTAAAACTAACCCGAATCCAATCATCATTGACGCCATAATTGTGCCGCCATAAGAAACGAAAGGTAGTGGCGCGCCTACAACTGGAATCAATCCCATTCCCATTCCCATATTTATAAACATGTGAATGAAAAAAATATTAATCACGCCCATCACCAATAATCTGCCATATTGATGTTTGGTTTTCATGGCAATTGAAATGCCGATTCCAATGATTGCGCAATAAACCGCAATCGTGAAAAAACTGCCTAAAAATCCCAACTCTTCCGATAACATTGTGAAAATAAAGTCAGTTTGTTTTTCCGGTAAGAAATTTAATTGTCCTTGTGTTCCATTCAAATAACCCTTGCCAAATAAGCCTCCAGAGCCAATCGCGATTTTGGATTGAATGATATTATATCCGCTTCCCAGCGGATCATTATTTGGATTTAGGAAAGTTAAAACACGCTGTTTTTGATAGTCATAAAGCAAAAAATGCCAAGCGAAAGGAACGGCGGCAAGACCTGCGGCTCCTACAGAAATGAATTTCCAGGTTTTAACGCCGGCGAGAAATAAAATTGAAACACCGACCATGATTAAAATCGTCGCGGTTCCGAGATCGGGTTGGTAAAAAATGAAAAAGGCGGGCACCGCAATCATTGCAAGTGGCGCGATAATAAATTTTATGCGGCCGATTTCTTCAGCCTCAATGCTATAAAAATAACGCGCTAAAGCGAATACGGTGCAAACTTTCATAATTTCCGAAGGCTGAATAGTCAGTGATCCTACTCTAAACCACCTTGTTGCGCCCATCGCATTGTGACCCATTATATCAACAATAATTACTAGAGTTAAAGCGATGGCATAAAAAACATAAGAGGCGCGAAACCAGATTTTTATATCGGTAACTGCGATGAAAATCATCAATGGGAAAAATACGCAAAAGAAGCCAAGTTGCCTTATTAGCCAAGGCTTGAAGCTGCCGCCACCTGCGGAATAAAGCATTAAAAAACCAACAAAGGCCAGTATAATAATTAGCGAAATTAACAGCCAATTTAGCTGTTCCAATTTTTGCGATAGAGGAATTTTTTCGCGTTCGATGAAAGGCATTTCTTTAAGAGAATTTTTTACTTTCTTAGACAAGAAAAAATAAAGAAGGGGCGGCGAATTAAGACGGCTTGAATTATTAATCAAGCTTCTTTACCTTCCGCCTGAAATTTTTTTACTAAAATTATAAACTTAGTTTCCAGCCTTTAATTTCAAGCATGTCAGACCAAGATAAAAAAACTAAATTAAAGATAAAAAGTTGGTATTCAAACCGCTACCAGATTGTCGTGGTTCAGCGTAATATACTTTTACTTTTTACTTTAATTTCAATGTTCTCAGTTGCCGTGGCGGTGATATTTGTAAAAAATATCATGTCTTCAAAGTCGCTTGAGCCTTATGTTATCGAGGTTGAGCAGAAAAGTGGAATTGCCACAATTGTTAATCAAATGACGGCGCAAAATTTCACTGGCGACCAGATGATCCGCCAATATTTTATTAATGAATTTATTCATGCTGCTAGCGCCTATGATCCAAAAACTTATAAAATGGATGTTGATAAAGTTAGATTATTGTCGGTTCCAGCTGTTTATGCTGATTTTAGAAATCGTATCAATGCCAGAGAATTAGGGACTGATTCCAGAATTGAAATTCGCGTTAAATCAATTCAATTCACTGATAACAACACCGCTCAAATTCGCACCATAAGACAAATAAATCTTGCGGGAGTAAATTCGGAAGATGTGAATGAAGTGATAACAATGAATTTTAGTTTTTTCCCCAATATGACATTGAATTTGGAAGAAAGATTGATCAACCCGCTGGGATTCCAAGTTACTAGATACGCAATTGCAAAAGAAGTATTTAATTATTAAAAAGAGAAGAAGTAAATGAAACCAAATGAAATCTTGAAAATTATATCATGCTTTCGAATTGGTTTCTTTGCATGCATTTTTTTCGCTGTTTCTTTTGCGTCTTTTGCTCAAACTCCAATTACCACAGATTCGCGCATTCGTACTTTGGTTTATAATCCAAACGAAGTTTATGAGTTAAAATTTTATTATAATTATCAGTCATTTATTGAGTTTGCCGAAGATGAAGAAATAGAAATGATTTCAATTGGAGAAGCTTTCGCTTGGCGCTTAACTCCGGCTGGAAAAAGATTATTCGTTCGTCCGCTTGAAATTGCGGCTCATACCAACATGACAATCATAACTAATAAACGTACTTACCATTTTGATATTAGGTCCGATGAATTTAATGGTAAGGCTGATGAAGATTTAGTTTACACTGTGAGATTTTTCTATCCTCAAGCTGGGCAAACTTTGCCAATTCCGCCGCAATTAGTGGTTCCAAATTTGGCAATGAAAGTTCCTCAAATACCTCAACAGCCAGTTATGCCAAAAGGAGGAATGGTCAAAACTCCAACTCCTGGAGCCAATGTTACAGAGCCAATTCCGGGAATTATTCAGCGTAATCCAGAAGGTAATGAATTAAATTTTGATTATAGTGTCGCAGGTAAATCTGACAATATTGTGCCTCTTAAAGTTTACGATAATGGCTCTGAAACCTACTTCCAATTTGCTAATGATAATCTGGTAATCCCATCAATTAACATGGTTGACGTGAATGGTGGAGAACAGCCCGTAACTTATACAATCCGCGATAATTATGTTGTAATTCCTGCCATCAATCGCCAATTCACTTTGCGTTTGGCTGATAGTTTGCTTTGTATTTACAATAACAAATTGTTGACGATTCGCAGATAGAAACTATTAGCTAATTATTTCTGACCCATATTTCGTCCTATTTTTGCTTATTTTTTGACAAAATTCTTCAAAATATATCCAGATATTTTTCAGAATTTTGTCAAAAAAGCGCTAAAAATATACCAAATTAACTATCTCTTGATAGCGCTAACGAAGTATTTTTGAGGAAAAATTGCGACTGAAAATGTAAGCTGTATCAAGTGATACAGCGTCATTTTCTGAGCAAATTTTTACCAAAAAGACGAAGTTAGCGCTATCAAGAGAT
>CANKYC010000042.1 GCA_947487845.1 Rickettsiales bacterium
TTATACTCCCATCCAACAAAGGATTTTTGAGGAAAAATTGCGACAAAGAATAAAAACTGTATCAAGTGATACAGTGTTATTCTTCGAGTAAATTTTTACCAAAAAGACGAAGTTGGATGGGAGTATAAATTTATGTTTTGGTATAGTTAAAAAGACGCAATCTTAAACCGCCGCCAACTTCTCAATCAATCTCGCGAACCAGCTGCTTTTGCTTTCGAAGCCATCTTTGATTTTTTCTTTCATATAAAGATTTTTTAAAAACACCAACATACCAATTGAGCAGGAATGCGTTGGGTTAAGGATTTCTGAAGGCATGGAATCAAGTTTATTGGGATAGCCAATTCTAACATTTTTAGCAAAAACTTCAGAGGCTAATTTATCGATACCAACAATTGAAGTTACGCCGCCGGTTAATACAATATTTCCGATCATATAAAGCGGCATTCCCGATTTTTCTAAAATGGTGCGCACCGATTCAAACATTTCTTCCAAACGCGATTGAATAATGTCGCGCAACTCAACTCGAGTAATGCGAATCATTTCTGAACTATCATTATCAAGGAATTTTAATTTGATCATTTCGCGCTCTTCGATCGGGCTGATTAAAAGCGAGCTATTGAGATTTTTGATTTTTTCGGCGGCATCAATATTGATGTTTAAAATCGTAGAAATGTCTTTGGTAATGTGAAATCCACCGATTGGCGAATTGCCAATATGGATTAATTTTCCTTCAGTAATTATGGCAAAAGAAGTTGAACTGCCACCGATATCAATTAGCAAACTTCCTAAATTCATTTCATTATCCGAAAGGCAAGAAAGCGCTGAAGCGTGTGGTTCTACAATGTAATTATTAACCGACAATTGACATCTTCTTAAACAATTTTCGATATTTTTAATGGTAGTTTGTGAAGTTGAAACAACGTGAAATTTGGCGTAAAGTTTTTCACCAGACATATAGCGCGGATTCACAACTGGCGACGAATCATCAATGCGATATTGCAATGGAATTAAGTGAATAATTTCGCGGTTATTTTTTTTGAATTCTGCACGTACTTTGGCCGCAAGCGCTGCGATGTCAGAAGTTTTAACAATATCTGATGCAATTTTAGTGCTAACTTCTTTTCTGGTAGAAACAACTTGGCTTCCCGAAATTCCGACTAAAAGGCGATCAATATTAAAACCCGCCATTCTTTCTGCTTCCGAAACAACATTGGTGATTGATTTTTGCGCCAGCGTCATGTCCGAAATTGCGCTCGCGGCGATTCCTTTTGATTCCTTGTGTCCGTAGCCTAAAATTTGCACATCATCATTGGTAATTGATGCAATTATGCATACCAATTTTGATGAGCCCATGTCCAAACAAGCGGTTATTTTTCCTTTTTTTAAATTTTTCGACATTTGGAAAAATTGGGAGTTTTTTTAAGTTAGATTAAAAACAAGTTTGGGATTTATATTGAAGGTGTTAGGTGTTTTGCTGTTTAATTTCAGCATCGCAAAACCCCCCAACCCCCCTTAACAGGGGGGCTTTTTAATTCGAGTTCTATCTAAATCCCCCCTTGACAGAGGGGCTTTTTAATTTGAGTTCTATCTAAAGTCCCCCTTAACAGAGGGGCTTTTTAATTTGAGTTCTATCTAAATCCCCCCTGTTAAGGGGGGTTGGGGGGTTTTGCGATGTTAAAATCCAAACCAAAACAAACTGTTTGAATTCCAACTAGCATTTCTACACTTTCTAAAACCTCAATTCTTAATCTTAAATCTTTTATAACGACTTCAGCTCTTTAATCACCGAATCATCATATTCTAAATAAGTTTTATCAGAAATTCGTAGATCAATATTTTTTAAACCAACAATTGATCCCGGCATATTATAAATTTTTATCAAACGCTGCCAAGCCTCGGAAATATTGCTTTCCGGCAGTTTAATTAACAAACCATTATCAAAACGAATATCCCATCTACGACTTGAAACCCAAGTTGCTGAATAAACATTTGCACTCAAATTTGGATCAGAAGCAAAAATATTAAAAAGTGATTTAGCGTTATTATTAGCGCCCTTCCCCGACAAAATAACCATATGCTGAAATTCTTCCCGATCTTCATAAGGAATTAAATTTCCTTCTTTGTCGGTTAAATATTTTGTTCCCTCATTTTGCCAGATTGCAAAAGGCTCATATTCAGTAATCGAAATATTCAAAATATTGGGCATGCTGCGCGTGATCACAACCTGATTTACCCATGGCAATTCTGACTTAATGCGATCAATCAAGCTACGAATCAAAGGTTGATAATCACTAGTTTTATCAAGTGTAATTTGTTTTTTAACACTTTCTACAATTGCTAAAATTTCTTCTTTTTGAACGTGTTTATTGCCTTCAATATTGATCTGATTGAATTCGTGATTATCGAGATTGAGATAATGAAAAAAATAAAAAGAAGATTTTTGGTAAATTTTTTCTAAATAAACTGGTTTAAAAAACTTGAACATGGCAAATAAAAAAACCAGTAAAACAACCAGCAATATCAAGCCTTTGAACAAAATTGGAAAAATAATTTGGTGAAAAAAACTTCTGATTTTACGCGTGATTTGATTGGTGAGAAAAAAATTCCTGATTTTATCGCCGACTTGTTTTGCCATTTAATTATCCAAGTCGCGCAGTTTTAACTAAAAATTCGACAATTTCTTCAAAAGAAATTCCAACATGTTTAGCAATTTTCGGAACTAAAGAAGTTGCCGTAAAACCGGGATGAGTATTGATTTCAAGCAAGTAAAAGCGGTTATCGCCACCATTTTTATTATTTAAAATAAAATCAATTCTGCTGATGCCGCGACAACCAACAACGCGGTGCGCTTTTTCGGCCAATTCTAAAACTTCAGCATATTTTTCAGCGTCAACTTCAGCTGGCATAATGTAATCGGTCATACCTGCGGTATATTTACATTTATAGTCGTAAAATAAGCCATGTGGGCGAACTTCGATTGCGCCGAGAGCTTTTCCATCCATGATCGCAACTTGAATTTCTTGTCCGGCAATATATTTTTCTAAAATAATTTCATCGCCATATTTCCATTCATAAGCAGAAAAATCAAAAGGCATATCAGCCAAAATAACTTCAACTCCAACACTTGATCCTTCGGATATAGGCTTGATTACGAAGGGTTTACCAACCTTTGCTAATTTTTCCTGATTTTCTTTATCTTCGCCTTTTTTGAGAATTTCATAAATCGGGGATTCCACGCCAACTGTTTGGCAAATTTTGCGAGTAATGATTTTGTCCATACAAAGTGCCGACGCGATAATTCCGCTGTGAGTGTAAGGAATTTCTAAAATATCGCAAACGCCTTGAATGCGACCATCTTCGCCATAAGTTCCGTGAAGAGCGTTGAAAATAATATCGGGTTTTACCGCCTTTAATTGTTCAAAAATTTCGCGGGAAAAATCGATTTTGGTAGTTTTGTAACCAAGTTTTATAAGCGCTTCATAAACCGCTTCGCCAGATCTTAAAGAGACTTCACGTTCAGAATTCCATCCCCCCAAAAGAACGGCAATATGTTGATTTTTCATTATTTTTATTAATTACGATTATTGGTTATTATTTTTTATTCTTCTTGGCCAGCGCCTCGCCTTGTTTTGCATCATCTTTTAATTTTCCGCCCGATTTTAATTCTTCAATTACATAGGCGCAAAGATCTTCAAAAGGCACGCGGTTTTTTTCAGAAATTTCTGCCAATTTTGCAAAAGAATCCATGATCTCCGGCGGAATTGTGCCGCCACGATTTTGGGACAACCAACGACTTTGAAAATTGAGTGGATGAGTTCCGGCCACAGGATTTCCGACATATAAAGTTACCGGCGCTTTTTGGCCACCGAAATCACAAGTTGCTGTAAATTTTTTAACCATGATGGGAATTGAAATTAAAAATTATCAATGAACGCAACGAAGGCCTTATTGGAAAAATCTGGTTTTTTATATTCTAAATTTCCCTCAATTACGATTTCATTTTGATTAGAAAATAAATTTTTTACTTTTCCACCCATAAGTTCAACAAGCGCCTGACCAGCGGCCGTATCCCATTCCATTGAGGGGCGGAAATGCAAATAAAGATCGACATCTTTTTCTAATAAACGGAAAAATTTTACAGCAGAAGAAAGTTTTTCTACCTTAAAATTTTCTGTGAAATTTGGATGGGTTTTAGAGATATAAAATTCAATATCTGAATCTTTGGTACGAGCGCTGGTGACGATGCGCAACGTTTTAGATTCTGAAATAAATTCAAGATGACGATTTGGGAAGGCCGATTTCAAAAAAACTCCGTCTTCCTGAACTTGTTTTAGGATCTGTTTTTTTTCACTTTTATCCCACAAAATAATTCGATCTTCTTCATCACAAAAAATCATTTTACCATTTTCAAAAAGTGGAGCGTAAATTAATCCGAAAACTGCTTTTTTATTTTGCACTAAAGCAATATTCACCGCAAATTCTACACTTCCCGAAATAAAACTGGACGTACCATCAATCGGATCAATCAGAAAAAAAATATCGTCATCAATTTGACGTAAATCACCTTCTTCACAAATAATTGGAATTTGCGGAAATTCTGCGCCCAATTTTTCACGCAAAAATTTACTTACCGCAATATCGGCGGTTGTAACTTGGGAATTATCAGTTTTTCTTTCAGTGAGAAAATTTTTACTCAAAAAAGCCTGCGCCGCAATTTCACCAGCTTCAATTGCAAAAGCTAAAATCCTCTTAATCTCCCAAGCTTTAAAAAATGACATTATTCAACAAATTTATCGGTTAATTTTGACACTACAAAAGAAGTGAGTGAAGAAAAAATGAGGAAAGGAAATGCCATTAAAGATTGATCCATTGTTTCCAAAATCACCATCGCAGCCGCAAATGGCACTGATAAAATCGGACTTAAAAAAGCAGCCATTCCACCGAGAATAAAAATTTTAGCATCCAAAGTATTAGCTACTAAACTCACCGCAGAACCAATGTTGGCGCCAATTGCAACTGCTGGCGCAACTAATCCGCCAGCAGAGCCAGAGGCGAAGGTTAAAACCGTATTAACTAATCTGCCAAAAACTTCTTTGTTACCGATTGCGGGTTCTAAGTTGGAGAGAATATCTTGCGCTGTTTTTATGCCACCGCTAAACGAATAAACTCCGGCATAAATACTTACTATAGAAACCCCAAAGCCCGTCATTATTGGAATTAAATGCCATAAATTACTTTTGATCTCGGCAAATTTTTTATAAGATAAAATCGCAATTTTCTTTAATAAAAATGCCGTCATTCCGCAAATGATTGCTAACAAAGCCACCATTACCAATTGAAAACTTAATTCAAAATCAATCGGATAAGTTGCAAAAAGAGGATCGGTTTTGCGCAAGATCACAATCGCTACAAAAAGAGCTGCTGCAGACCAGCATATATTACTGATAAAATTTTGTCGTGATTTCATGATTAGTAACTTTTCAACCACATAAATAAAACCAGCGATTGGAGCATTGAAAGCAATTGCCAAGCCGCTTGCGCTTCCGGCATAAATCCAAGCTTCAAGAGTGATTGCTGGAATTATTGATTTTAATTTACTGGCAATAACTGCAAAAATACTGACCGACATATGAACCGCTGGAGCTTCTTGCCCCAAGGCTCCGCCGCCATAAGTTGAAACTAAAGAACTGATACAATTTACGATCACAATTCTTAAATTTAAAAATGTTGAAATTTTTTCAAAAGAATTGGGATCTTTTTCCAAAGTTATGAGGGCGGATTTAACGTGATCAAGACTGTTTCCTGCTGCATTTTGAGCGAATTGGCGACAAATAAAAGCTGAAATCCAAAACATTATTGGCGTCATAAAAAATGCCAATAACGGATTTTCTATTAAACGATCTTTGGCAATAATTCCAAAATCATAAAAAAAATCGCAATAATTAACGATAAAAATTGAGACCAGAGTTCCAGTAAAAGCTAAACAAAAAAATGCGGCTATTTTTGAAGCTAATAGTTTGTTTAGCACTATTTAACTCCATCTTTATATTCTTTGGCCAATTCAGCGTAATTATCGGCTGAAATTTTAATATAATCTTTTTCTGCTTGCGTCATATCACGAAAATATTTTGCTGGATTTCCGGCCCAGATTTGACCGCTTTTTATTGTTTTCCCCGGAGTTAAAACCCCTCCCGCCGCGAGCATCCCATATTCTTCAATATGCGCTTGATCCATAACAATTGAACCCATTCCGACGAAAGAATTATCGCTAATTATGCAAGCGTGAATTATGGCATTGTGGCCGATTGTAACGCCGTTTCCAATGATTACCGGAGCACCTTCAGCGCCGGTTTTATTTTGAGCGTGATGCGGACGAGTGCCATGAAGAATGCAGTTATCTTGAATGTTAGTGTTATCGCCAATAGTGATTTTTGTAACGTCACCGCGCAAAACACAACCATACCAAATTCCGGAATTTTTACCAATTGTTGTAGCACCGGAAATTATTGCGGTGTGAGCAATAAATGCTGTTGAATCAATGGTTGGAAGAATATTGCGGTAAGGTAAAATGTTTTTCATAAATATTTTTATTACAAATTAAATGGTAAGTTTTGGTAATTATACCTTGATTCACAAAAAAACTCGATGTCACCCTGAGTTTGTCGAAGGGTGATTGTAAGATCGAAGCCTTAAATCACCCTTCGACAAGCTCAGGGTGACATCTATTGTGTCTTAAGGGATAATCACCATTTCTTTTGGTAAATTTCTTTTAGTAAATTTCTTTTGGTAAATTTCTTTTGGTAAATTTCTTTTGGTAAATTTCTTTTGGTAAATTTCTTTTGGTAAATTTCTTTTGGTAATTACACCTTGATTCACAAAAAAACTCAATGTCACCCTGAGCTTGTCGAAGGGTGATTCTAAGATCGAAGCCTTAAATCACCCTTCGACAAGCTCAGGGTGACATTGAGTTTTTTTGTGAATCAAGGTATAATTACCAAAAATAAAGAAGAACTTACTGTTGAAAGTAAAATTTGCACAAATAGTTTTTGGTCAAATCTTTCTTTTAAAACTTTCTTTTAAAACGGAAAACACCACTTTTTTAATACAATCAATTAATCTTTTTTAGGAAACCTTATGAACAAAAAGCTTGTTGCTCTTTCTACATTTTTTGCATTTATCAGCTTCAGCGCATCTGCCGGAGGAATTGGTATTTTAGATGTAGAAAAAATCGTTAAAGAATCGTCAGCAATGCGCGACATTCAAGGAAAAGTCAGTAAAAAACAAGATGAATATCAAAAAGAAGTTAGCAAAAAACAAAATGCTTTAGAATCTGAGCAAAAGAAAATCGAAGGCAAAAAAAATATTCTTTCTAAAGAAGCTTTTGAAAAAGAAGGAAAAGAATTTGAAAAGAAAGTTGAAGATTTGAAAAGCTTTGTTGAGAAAAAACAAAATGTTTTGAAAAAAGCTTCAATGGACAGCATGGGAAAAGTTAATGACAGAATCAAAGACATCATTGCCGATATTTCCAAAGAAAAAGAATTGGATGTAATTATCCCAGCTGCTCAAGCTCTTTATTATAAAGATGATCTTGATATTTCAGCTGAAGTTTTAGCTAGATTGAACAAAAAAATCACTAAAGTTGACGTGAAATTTGAGTAAATTTTACCGAAATTTTTAATTAAAAAAACTCCCGAAATAGTAATTATTTCGGGAGTTTTTTTTGGCAGAATTTTCTTTATTTCATCGAATAAAGCACATTTTTATCTCTTCGAAAACTGTTCATAAACACTCAATAACCTCGCCTTATCTATTTTGGTATATCTTTGCGTTGTAGCTAAAGATTCATGTCCTAACAATTCTTGAATCGATCTTAAATCACCACCATTTTCAAGTAAATGTGTCGCAAAAGAATGACGAAATGCGTGAGGCGTGATTGTTTCATTCAAGCCTAAATTACGTCTGACTTTTTGAATCAATTTTGCAAAATCAAATCGTGAATAAGGTTTACCTTTAACAGTCACAAAAATTGGGCTATCAAATAAAATATCAAAAGGACACAGCTTTAAATATTCATCAATCCGCTTTTTCACAATCGACAGCAGCGGCACCATTCTTTGTTTTTTGCCCTTCCCGCTTACAATTAAAGTCTGCGAATTTTCCAAACTTTTTTTTGTCACCGCCAAACTTTCAGAAATACGAAGTCCGCAACCATAAATCAGAGTAAGTAGCGCTTTGTCGCGCAATGCTTGCCACTTGTTTTCTTGGATTGCAGAAATTTCGGCAAAAATTTTATCAATATCAATTTTATCAACCGCTTTGGGAACTGGCTTGGCAACTTTTGGGGTTTTGATTTTTTTAATTTCCTGATTTTTTATTAAATCATTTCGGTTCCAGAAAAGCATCATCGAGCGAAGCGAAGAAAGACCTCGAGCGTTTGAAGCATTGTTGTGATTATTAATTCTTGTCAGCAACCAGCTTCTAAAATCATGAATCGTCAAATTCTCTAAATCAAATTTGTCTATTATTTTTTCTTTACTTTTATGCAGAAAATTCAGGAAATAAAAAATATCAATCCGATAAGAATTTACAGTATTAACGGAATATTTCCTCTCCGCTTCCAAAAACCGCAAGAAATTTTCGATTAGAGAAATCACTTCAGAATTGCATTTATCATCAATTTTTAAAGCTTCAGACATTATCGTTATGATTAAAAATTTATTAGCTTTTTTTTTAGTAATTAGTTTTTCAACCGCAGTTTTTGCTGATGAAGAAAATTCGCAAGTTGAAATTTGGAATACATCAAAAGGCTTACAAAGACTTGATCGCAGTCGCTTCAAAAAGGATTTTTATCAACTAGTAAATTTCTTCGAACCTCAAATAAACCCTCTTTATTGTAGCGTCGCCACCGGAACAATTCTTTTAAATGCTCTAAATTACGGCAATATTCCCAGCCAAAAAGATGGCGAAGTACAAAAACCAGAAGTTGCTGGCAACAATATTATTGAATTTCATCTTTATTCTCAAAATGGCTTTCTCAACAATAAAACCGACAAGATTAAAAAACGCGAAGTTATCAGATATGAGGTTGCGACAATTATTAATGACAAAGAAGTTTACGATGCAGGCTTAAGTATTGCCGATTTTTCAAGAATACTTTCCGAAGCTTATGGTTTAAAAGTTAATATAACTTACGTAAAAAAAAGTGATTCAGAATCTATCGATAATTTTCGCCAGACTTTGAAAAAATACCTTATTGAAGACAGGCGTTTCGTTGTAGTTAATTTTGATGGCAAAATTCTGAACTTAGCAACTCGTGGCCATGTTTCACCAATCGCAGCTTATGACGAAGAAAGTGATTCCGTTTTGGTTCTTGATGTTGCTCTTCATAAAACCCAATGGTATTGGGCGCCACTTGAAAAATTATATGCCGCAATGAACACGATGGATAATGAAGCTTATCGCGGATATTTGTTGGTTGGGAAATTTTGAGTTGATGTGAGTTTTTATTAACTCCGAAGCAAGCATCTCGACGACGCGCTTCGTGCTTTACTCGATCTACAACACCCAAAAAATGCACCTCGGATTATTGCTAATAATCATATCTCAACCTCAACATTCCAAAATGAGCTTGGTAATTTTCTTTGGCTTCAAAGCCATAATTGAAACTGAAGGTAACTGCATTATTTCCAACAATATCGACTCCCGCACCTATACCAAATTAACTATCTCTTGATAGCGCTAACTTCGTCTTTTTGGTAAAAATTTGCTCAGAAAATGACGCTGTATCACTTGATACAGCTTACATTTTCAGTCGCAATTTTTCCTCAAAAATACTTCGTTAGCGCTATCAAGAGA
>CANKYC010000043.1 GCA_947487845.1 Rickettsiales bacterium
TAACAATCAAAAATATTGCTAAAAAATGGGTTATGCCAATTCCGAATTGGAGTTTGATTATAGGGCAGTTGGATATATTTTTTGCAGGTAGGTTAAATTTAAGTTTAGCTTAAGAATGGAATTTGACACGGAGTTTGGGACGTTCCCAATTTTATGAAATAGCAAAACCAAACCCTTCCATAACTTCAGTTGCCGCATTTAAATTAGACTCAAACATGATTACTCGTTCACTATCATAAAAATGAAAAAGAAAAAAATTCTTCTAATAATCACAGGTTCAGTTGCCGCCTACAAAGCCATGGATTTAATTCGCCTGCTTGCCAAAAAATCTTTCGACGTTACTTGCGTTTTAACCAAAGCTGCTTGCGAATTTATCGCGCCGCTTCTGGCTTCGTCACTTTCGGGCAACAAAACTTACAACGAACTTTTTTCAATTGACGATGAGCTGGAAATGGGTCATATCAACCTTTCGCGCCAAGTGGATTTAATTGTTGTAGCGCCCGCAACTGCGGATTTTATCGCCAAAATCGCCAATGGTTTTGCTGATGATTTGGCATCAAGCGTTGTTTTGGCAGCGAATAAAAAAATTATTATCGCGCCGGCGATGAATGAAAAAATGTGGTCGAATAAAAGCACGCAAAAAAATGTTGTAAAAGCTGTGGAAGCAGGAATTTCAATGATTGAACCCGAAAGCGATATTCTTGCTTGCGGCGAATTTGGCATTGGAAAAATGGCGGCGCCGGAAAAAATCTGCCAAAAAATTTGCGATTTTTTTGAACATCAAAATCAACTCAAAGGCAAAAAAATTCTTATCACGGGCGGCGCAACTTATGAGCCAATTGATCCCGTGCGTTTCATCGGAAATCATTCTTCGGGAAAACAAGCAATTGAAATTGCCAAAATTCTCCATGAAATGGGTGCTGATGTAACGCTTATTGCGGGCAATATTCGGGAGGTAATTTTTCTGCCGCAAGAAAATATAATCCGCGTAAAAACTGCGGAAGAAATGTTTTTTGAGGTGAAAAAAAACCTGCCAAAAACCAATGTTTTCATAGGTTGCGCCGCAGTTTCAGATTTTAAAGTAAAGAATTTTTCTAATCAGAAAATTAAAAAAACCGCCGAGAAAAATTTGATTTTGGAATTAGAAAAAAATCCTGATATTTTAGAATTTGTCGGCACTTCCAAAAAACGCCCAAATTTAGTAATTGGATTTGCTGCCGAAAGTGAAAATCTGCAAAAATATGCTAAAGAAAAATTACTCAAAAAAAATTGCGATTTGATTGTCGCCAACGACGTTGAAGCTGGAAAAATCTTTGACTCTGACCAAACTAAAGTTTTTTTGGTAAGCAAAAATAAAAGTGAAAATTTAGGCAAAATTTCCAAAGCAAACTTGGCAAAAATTTTGGCGGAAAGGATTATAAATTATCCATCTTAACCTTATAAAATCCCACCAAAACCTCGAGCCATTCTCTTTCTTCTACATTCATCTTATCTTGTAAAACCGCAAAAATTATCTCGTGATATTGTTTTAGCCATTTCTTTTCTGGATAAGTCATCATTTTAAAATCAATCAGACTCGGATCAATCGGCACTAAAGTTAAAATTCTAAACTGCAAAAATTTCTCATTAAATTTTTCCACCAGCATCAAATTTTCAATCCTGATTCCATATTCTCCTTCTTTATAAAATCCCGGTTCATTCGATAAAACCATTCCCGGTAAAAGCGCTTGATGCCCGCGCTTGCTGATTCCACACGGCCCTTCGTGAACTGATAAAAAATTTCCCACGCCATGTCCCGTACCATGATCGAAATCCAAACCAGCTTGCCAAAGATGTGAGCGCGCTAAAACATCAAGCTGCGCGCCGGTTGTGCCAACTGGAAATTTAACTCGCGCCAAAGCAATGTGACCCTTCAAAACGCGAGTGAAATTTCCAATCATTTCGGCAGTTGGTTTTCCGATTGCAACTGTGCGCGTTACGTCGGTTGTGCCGCAAAAATTCTCGCCCAAATATTGACCACCCGAATCAATTAAATAAAGCGAATCGCCACTGATTTTTTTATTGGTTTTTTGAGTTGCATGATAATGAATAACCGCGCCGTTGCTGGCAAATCCCGATATTGAAGCAAAACTTGGATATAAAAAATCAGCACTTTCTTTTCTAAATTCCAACAATTTTTCTGCCGCTTTTATTTCATCAATTTCAGCATAATTTTTTTCAAGCCAGCATAAAAATTTAGTTTTTGCCAAACCATCAACTTCATGCGCTTTGATTATCGAATTTATTTCAATTTCATTTTTGCAAGCTTTGGCAATTTCAATTGCGTCAGTTTTGGCAATTATTTCAAAATTATTTTTTTGCAAAACATCGTAAAGCCAATAGTTTGTTGATGCGGTATCAATTTGGATTTTTTTAAAACTTTTACGCAAAACCGCCAATCTTAAATCAAAACAATCAGCTTGAATAAAATTTACTTTTTCCAAATCAGAATTTTTGCGATCCAAAACTCTTTTTTCATCGGCATATAATTCAACTTCGCCATTTTTGAATAAAACTGCGTAAGCCAGCAAAAGCGGCGTATATTCTACGTCGGAAGCGCGGATATTTAACAACCAGCAAATATTTTCTGGCTTGGAAATTATCACCGCATCAGCTTCCAGATTTTGTACAATGTAATTACGTTTCGACATCGAATCAGCGCCAACCAAATTAACGTCGCAGGGGAAAATCGGTGAATTTTTTAACGAACCGCGATCTTTCCAGATTTCATCAACTGGATTTGGATCAAGAAAAATCGGCGCAAATTTGGCGCATGATTTTACAAAATTTATACTCATTAATTTTGGATCGAGCGCCAGTTTTTTTGTCAAACTTAAATTCTCTTCCAGCCACGAAATTACTGATTTCTTGGCCATGTTAAAAATTTCAAATTCATCTAAATTCAATTGATTTTGCGCTTGTAGCGTGTAACGACCGTCGGTAAAGAAAAAAGATTTTTTTTCACCAATAATTAAAATAGCATTTGAGCCGGTAAAGCCTGTTAAATATTGAATGCGCTTCTGATTTTCTGGTAAATATTCCGAAAAAAATTCGTCAGAATTTGGTAAAATAAAAAAATCAATTTTTTGATCTTTTAAAATTTTTTTAAGAGACGATAATTTTGATTCGAATTTGCTTTGCATATTTTTTACTTCAAAAAAAGATTTAGAATCTACGATGAAGTTCGAGTGGACCCCGTCGTGAAGACGGGGTGACAATGGAGGAAAATCTTTCCAACGCATGTCACCCTTCTTCCGCATGTGACCGTCTTCCGCGTGTGACCGTCTTCCGCGTGTCACTCCGTCTTCACGACGGGGCCCATTCGAACTTCATTGTGCATCATATTTAACACCAAAACACACTAATAAATGACCAAAAAAAAATCAGCTTTTTCTTGTCAATCCTGCGGCGCAATTCATTTTAAATGGGCGGGAAAATGTCCCGATTGCAACGCTTGGAATAGCATGGTTGAAGAGTTTGAAGATGGCGGCAACTCGCATTTCACTCGCATTTTAGACGATAAAAAATCTAAAAATTCCGACTCCAAAAAAATTGAATTAGTTCAATTAACTGGCAAAGCGCAAGATTTTCCCCGCATTAAAACCACAATCAACGAACTTGATCGCGTGCTTGGCGGCGGCTTGGTTCAAGGTTCGGTTGTTTTAATTGGCGGCGATCCGGGAATTGGAAAATCAACTTTGCTTTTACAAACCGCCGAAAGTTTAGCGTCAGGTAAAAACCAAGTAATTTATATTTCAGGCGAAGAATCAATCGATCAAATTCGCCTGCGCGCGCAAAGAATGGGCGTGAAACAAGATTCAATCCAACTTGCCGCAACTACAAATGTTGCTGAAATTATCAATTCAATTGATGCCAAAAACCTGCCGACAATTGTAATTATTGATTCAATTCAAACCATGTTTATTGACGAACTTTCATCGGCGCCGGGCACGGTTTCACAGGTTCGCGCCGCTGCGGGGGAATTAACAATTTTTGCCAAAAAAAATAATATCACTTTATTAATTGTGAGTCACGTTACCAAAGATGGACAAATTGCCGGCCCAAAAGTTTTGGAACATATGGTTGACACCGTGCTTTATTTTGAAGGCGAAAAAGATTTGCATTTTCGGATTTTACGCGCCATCAAAAACCGCTTTGGCGCCGCCAATGAAATCGGCGTTTTTGAGATGAATGACGTGGGATTATCCGAAGTTTCAAACCCGAGCGAACTTTTTTTAACTTCCTATGATCGCGAAACCAGCGGCTCAATTGTATTTGCTGGCGTTGAAGGCACGCGCCCGATTTTAGTTGAAATTCAGGCTTTAGTTTCACCATCTTTCATACCAACTCCAAGGCGCGCTGTTGTTGGCTGGGATTCAAATCGCCTCGCCATGATAATCGCGGTTTTAAACAGCCGTTTTGGGCAAAATCTTTTTGACAAAGAAGTTTATTTAAACATTGTCGGCGGCTTAAAAATCGAAGAAACCGCCGCTGATTTAGCCGTTGCCTGCGCTTTGATTTCAGCCGCGCGCGATATTGCGCTGCCTTCTTCGACAATTGCGATTGGCGAAGTTGGTTTAAGCGGCGAAGTTAGAATGGTTGGCAATTTGGAAGGAAGATTGAAAGAAGCGGCGAAATTAGGTTTTAAAAACTGTTTGATTCCAAAAGCCAATGAGAAGAATAAAAATTTTGCGGCGTTAAAAAAATCTCTTCCCGAAATGAATTTCCAAATGATTGCGCATGTGCGCGATTTGGGTAAATTTTTTAGAAAAAATTAATTATGAAAAACTTTTTAAGAACTTTTATCGCAATTTCATCTTTGTTCACTTTTTCGGCATTTGCCGGAGATTTGGAATTTTTGGTGCAAATTAAAGATCATAAATTTGAACCCGCTTCAATCAAGGTTCCCGCCAATCAAAAATTTAAATTGGTGGTGGAAAATCTCGATAAAACTTTGGAAGAGTTTGAAAGCGGCGATTTGAAAAAAGAAAAACTTGTGGGTGGCGAAAAAAAAGTCACAATTCCAGTCGGCCCTTTAAAATCAGGCGAATATAAGTTCTTTGGCGACTTCCATCAAAAAACGGCGCAAGGTGTTTTAATTGTTAATTAGCATCTCGCTGATTTTATTTGTGATTTTTCCTGCAATATTATCCGTATTTTCAATCACCTTGAAAGCCTTCTGCGACATATCTTTAACGGCATTTTCATTTTGTAAAAATTCCTTTACTTGCGCCACTAATTGCTCTTTTGAATCAATCATGACGCAGGTTTTTTCTGCTTCGAGAGTTTCGTAAATTTCTTTAAAGTTAAAAACTTTACGACCCGAAATCACAACGCATCCCAACTTGATTGCTTCAAAAGGATTATGCCCGCCGATTTCTAACAAAGAACCGCCGATGAAGGAAAAACTGGCTAATCGATAAAAAATACCAAGTTCGCCCAAAGTGTCGGCGAGATAGAATTCTGTAGCATTTTCAATATTTTGTTTTTGGCTGCGCTGCGCCATATTCGCTGCACCAATTAATGATTTAATTTCATCGGCGCGGTTCGGGTGACGTGGAACTAAAATAGTAAGAAGATCGGGAAAAGTTTTTTTCAATTCATTATGCGAAAATAATATCGCCTCTTCTTCGCCCTTGTGAGTACTGGTGGCAAGCCAGAATTTACGTGAACCAATTTGTGATTTTATTTTCTCAAGTTCCGCAGCATTAAAATCAAGATTGCGCGCTTGAGATTTTAAATTTCCGCAAAATAAAACTTCATGTTTTGTCAATTGCTCGAGACGTTTTTTATCGTCATTAGTTTGAGCAAAAATTGTCGAAAAAGAATCAAAAATTTTAAAGCCACATCTTTTAGCAATTCTCCATTTTTTTGCTGATTTTTCTGACATTCTAGCATTAACCAAAAATGTTGCTATTCCACGGCAATAAGCACTGTCAATAAGGTTCGGCCAGATTTCAGATTCTACAAAAATCGCTGCTTCTGGTTGCCAAAAATCGAAGAAATTTTGCACACAGTAATAAGAATCAATTGGTAAAAATTGATGAATTACGCGACCATTAAAATTAGGAATTTTAGAGGCAATTATCGAAGCAGAAGTAAGCGTAGTTGTGGTAAAAAGAACTGTCGCCTGCGGAAATTTTTCAAGCAAATCATCGACTAAAACCAAAGATGAATTTGCCTCGCCAACACTAACGGCGTGAAGCCAGATTATATCACCTTCTGGACGGATTTGTTTGGTGCGCCCAAAACGCTCTCTCAAACGCGATTTATCTTCTTTTTTCTTGATAACGCGACAGATGAGATAGAGCTCAATAACCGGAAAAAGCAGAACTGAAAAAATGCGATAAAGAAACATTTGTAACGAATTAATTTTATAGAAATTGGCTTTAGTGCCAATGGGTTAAATCACAAATAGATCCTAAAAACTTATCACGAGAAGAATAAAAAATATACCGGATAAGAATTATTCTAAAACCCGCCGGCACTTTTAATAAAAAAGTTTTTTAATTTGGGAAATTTATTTACCAATCCAAGTCCCAAGTCCCGTGCCAAGGTTGTTGGCAGACTTTTAGTTTCAAACAAAGAATTTAAAATGTCAGTCGCAACCAACATTTTTTTAGCTTCGAATTTGGCTTTTTTATTGTAACTATCGATCAGACTTTGGCTAGAAATATCAAAGCCACAAAGCAGATTATTTTTTATTAATTCGCAAAGAATGTTAATCCCCGAAATCGCTAAATTAAAACCCTGACCCGCGATTGGATGCACGCCGCATGAGGCGTCTCCGATCAAAAGCATTTTTTCATGATAAAATTTTTCCGCTTCAACCAAAATTAGCGGATAAGAAAATTTATCAGAAACTAAATGGATTTTTCCCAAACAATTATCCATTTTTTTAGTTAATTGTTGGATAAAATTTTCTTCATCCAAGCTCAAAATTGTTTGCGCTAGTTGATCAGGCGCGATCCAAACAATTGAAGATTGGTTGGAGTTTTTTAGCGGCAAAATTGCCAGCGGCCCACCTGGAAGAAATTTTTCATGCGCAATATTTTCGTGAGGTTTTTCATGTTCAATATTGAAAACGATTGCTGTTTGAAAATATTTTTTTTGTGTCGTGTTAATTTGATAAAGCTCGCGAAGCCTTGAGAATCTTCCATCGCAGGCGAGTAATAATTTTGAATATAAAATTTTTTTATCATCAAGCTTTACGTCAACCGCATCGCCAAATTTAATTTCTTCATAAGAATTGGGAGAAAAAACTGTGATATTTTCGCGCTTTAAAACCTGATTGCGTAGCGCATTGTGAATGTGATAATTTTCAATAATCATGCCGAGTTGCCCTTGCGGCGCATCAACCTCGCGCCCAATAAAATCGAGGATAAAAGATGATTTGTAATCTGTGATTTTTATATCAGAAATTTTTCCGCCATGGGGCGCAACTTCATCATAAATTCCGATTTCTTTGAATAATTTTAATGAAGCTGCCGAGATTGCATAAGCGCGGCCATCGCGTTTTCTATCTTGGCTTAAAATATCTAATTTTTCGACAATAGCGATTTTTAGATTTGGCGCAGCATTAATTAGCGCAAGCGCAGTAGTCATGCCAGCGAAGGATCCGCCGATAATTGTGATGTCGAAATTTTGAGACATTAAATTTTTTTAAATTGGTGGAAATATTTAAATACTAATAAGTCTCAAACCCGCATATACCAAATTAACTATCTCTTGATAGCCATAACTTTGTCTTTTTGGTAAAAATTTGCTCATAAAATGACGCTGTATCACTTGATACAGCTTACATTTTCAGTCGCAATTTTTTCTCAAAAATACTTCGTTAGCGCTATCAAGAGATAGTTAATTTGGTATAGACCCCGTCGTGAAGACGAGGTGACAATGCTTTGGATTGTTCGCAGGAACATTGGCCCGCAGGAGCATCGAATATGTTTTATGCGCACTTCCAAACTTGTGTCACCCCGTCTTCACGACGGGGTCTATTCGGGTTTGAGTTTATAAATTAAATCATGTTTTTTGGATTAACCCATTGGTCAAATTGTCCTGATGTAACCAAGCCAGAAGCCAGCGCGGCTTCTTTTAGAGTCGTGCCTTCAAGATGTGCTTTTTTGGCAATTTTAGCAGCATTATCATATCCGATATAAGGATTTAACGCCGTTACCAACATCAAAGATTGTTCTAATAATTGCGTGATGCGTTCGCGATTAGCTTTAATTCCAACCAAACATTGATCGATAAAACTATTAATTCCATCAGATAAAAGATTAATCGATTCAATAACATTGCGAATAATCATTGGGCGAAAAACATTTAGCTCAAAATGTCCGTTCGATCCGCCAACCGTTACAGCCACATGATTTCCCATGATTTGACAAGCAATCATCGTCAAAGCTTCGCATTGCGTTGGATTTACTTTTCCCGGCATGATTGAAGAACCCGGTTCATTTTCGGGCAAAGAAATTTCGCCCAAACCAGAACGCGGACCCGACGCCAAAAATCGAATATCATTGGCAATTTTCATAATCGAAGTTGCAAGCGAATTTAACGCGCCCGAAAAATTGACGAGTTCGTCGTTGCAAGCAAGCGACATGAATTTGTTTTGGTGGGTAAAAAATCCTTTGTCGTAAAAACTTTTAAAGCGCTCATCAATTGCAAAAAGATTATTCTGAATTGAGTTAAAACCGCTGACTTCAACCATTTTTTCAGCAAATTCTACGGCAAATTTTGGATGACAATTTAAGCCCGTTCCAACCGCAGTTCCGCCTTGCGCCAATCCAAAAACTTCTCTGATTCCATCAATTACAAAACGAACCGAGGTTTCGATTTGCTTTTTATAAGCCGAAAATTCTTGTCCCAAAGTGACGGGCGTTGCGTCTTGCGTGTGCGTGCGGCCGATTTTAATGATGTCGTGAAATTCGGCTTCTTTTTTGCCTAATTCATTAGCAAATTTAACAAGGGTTGGAAGTAATTTTTCGTAGGTTGTAAGTACGGTCGCAACATGCATCGCGGTGGGAAAAGTGTCGTTTGAACTTTGCCCCAAATTTACGTGATCGTTGGGATGAACTGGCGATTTTCCGCCTTTTTTGCTCGTTATTTTTTCATTTGCCACGCCAGCAATTACTTCGTTGACATTCATGTTGGTTTGAGTGCCAGAGCCGGTTTGCCAAACAACTAATGGAAAATGATTTTCGTAAAACCAATCAAAACGCGCCAGAATTGTGTCCACCGCATCAACAATTTTATCGGCCAAATCAGGAGAGAATTTTTTAAATTCATCAGAAGTTGGATCAAGCGCCATCAAGTCTTTATTAGTAAGCGCCGCCGCTTTTTTAATTAGCAACATCGCGCGCACAACTTCCTTTGGCATTTTATGGCCTGGGTTGCTCTGGCAAATTGGAAAATTCTGAACCGAGCGTTGAGTTTGCGCAGCGTAATAAGCGTCAGCTGGAACTTTGATTTCACCGAAAGAATCGGATTCAATGCGGAAATTTTCTGTCATAGAAATAATAAAGTTAAATAAAATAAATTAAATTATTAAAAAATCTCATATACCAAATTAACTATCTCTTGATAGCGCTAACGAAGTATTTTTGAGGAAAAATTGCGACTGAAAATGTAAGCTGTATCAAGTGATACAGCGTCATTTTCTGAGCAAATTTTTACCAAAAAGACGAAGTTAGCGCTATCAAGAGAT
>CANKYC010000044.1 GCA_947487845.1 Rickettsiales bacterium
GTCGAAGCATGATTCAAGCCCGCGCTTAAGAATCATGCTTCGACAGGCTCAGCATGACATCAAGATATTCTTTTCTAGATCGAAAAAACTTTTTACCCCTGTTTAGCCCTTGAATTACAAGGGTTGATGGGGTTTTAATAATTTCTTAATCGGACAGTAGTGATTTGTAATCCCGTCCTAAAGTTCATGTCGTGTTTAATTAGGCTGAATATGTGGAATTTACAAATCTATTCCAGCTAATGTTTTGTTTCGGAGTCTTTATTTACAACATCTTCGCCATAAAATAATTATCGATAAAATCACCTTCGCGATTCAATAATTTTTTTCTAATTCCCTCAACTTCAAACCCGAATTTTTTGTAAAAAGAAATCGCGCGGATATTGTCAACTTCAACGCCGAGTTCGATTTTGATAAAGCCTTCTTTTTTCAAACTATCAATTATTTCGCTGAAGAAAATTGTTCCCAAACCCTTGCTTCTCAAGGATTGGTTGATTGCCAATTTATCAATATAAGCAATGTGTTTTATGCGATAAGTGCCTTTGGTAATTACCGCCAGTCCCAAAATTTCTAAATCTTTTTTCCACAAATTTAAGCGCGGAAAAATATCGAGCCAAATTTCTTGAAACTCAATTTTTTCTAGCACCGGATAATTCATGAAAATATTAACATCCTCGTGCATGAGAATGTCGTAGACTTGGTCAAAATCTTGTTTTGTTGCGCGTTCTAAAGTAATTTGCATTACTTGCGCAACCTTTTAAATCCTGCCTCTAAATCATCTTTTAAGTCTTGAATATCTTCTAAACCAACATTGATTCTCAAACAGGTTTTATTGCTATAAGCCCATTTCGTAATTGAACGAACACCGCTTGGATCAATTGGCAAAATCAGTGATTCGTAGCCGCCCCAAGAATATCCCATTGCGTAATAATGAAGTTTGTCAACCATACGCGCCAATGATTCGTTGGAATATTTGCGATCCAAAATGATGGTGAATAATCCCGCTGCTCCTGTAAAATCGCGCTTCCAAAGCTTATGACTTTCATCTGATTCCAAAGCTGGATATAAAACTTTTTCTACTTCTGGTCTTGCTTCGAGCCATTGCGCCAGCTCCAACGCTGATTTAAAGCAATGATCCATGCGGATTTTTGTAGTTCTCATGCCGCGCTGAACCATGTAAGAAGAAAATGGAGCTGCGGTTACGGCCATATATCTAAAGGCTTCGTACATTACGCGGAAATGTTTTTCCTGAACTGTAATTGCACCCATCATCGTATCGGAATGACCATTAATATATTTTGTCAATGCGGTTACAACCACATCAACACCATGTTCAAGCGGCTTGAAATAAATTCCGCTAGCCCAAGAATTGTCAACAATAGTTACAACTCCCATTTTTTTGGCAACTTTGCAAATTGCTGGAACATCTTGAATCTCAAAACTCAATGATCCGGGGCTTTCAAGGAAAATTACTTTGGTGTTTTTCTTGATTAGTTTTTTGATATCTTCACCAATTTTTGGATCGTAATAAGTGGTTTCAATTCCAAGTTTTTTCAAAAATTTATCAGCAAAACTACGAGTTGGCGAATAAACATTATCCACCAAAAGCATGTGATCGCCCTGCTTTAAAAATGCTACAAGCGCAGTGTTAATTGCCGCAGCGCCTGAAGAAGTTACGAAAGAATTGTAACCGCCATCAATTTCAGCAATGGCTTTTTCTAATGCAAAATTAGTTTGAGTTCCATAACGACCGTATTTCAATTCATATGGTTCAACCAAATCATTGTTGGAATAGCCGCGTTCAGCGTAGATTAAATCTTTCAACGTCGGAAAAACGATTGTTGAAGATTGATAAATCGGCGGATTAACCATCCATCCTTGCTCTTTTGGATCACGTCCCGCATGTACGATGCGGGTTGCTTCATGCATTTTTTTATCCATTTTTACCTCAACAAATTGTCAGTGGAAAGAAGTGGTCCTAATTTTTTTCCCGCCAGAATATGCACATGAAAATGTGGCACAGTTTGGTGTGAATCAGAACCAATATTAGAAATTAAACGAAAGCCTGTTTTATCAACTCCAACTAAGGCGGCAATTTCGCCGACCTTTTTAAAAAAGTAAGAAATATCTTCAGGATTTGCGGTCGAAACAAAAGACTGAAAATCAGAATATTCGCCTTTGGGAATTACCAAAATATGAGTTGGCGAGGCTTTGGAAATATCGTTAAAAGCCAAAATTTTTTCATCTTCATAAATTTTTTGCGATGGAATTTCACCGCGAATAATTTTGGCAAAAATATTATTTTTTTCGTAAGCCATATTTGTGAAGATTTATTTTAAAAACTGATTAAAAAAGTCGATTTTTAAGAACGAAAAAATTATTGCGGATGCAGATATTTAGTCGCTGCGCAGCAATTTGAAATTTACCAAATTCGACAAAGTCGAATTTGATTTATTATATTACTTCAATCTTTCAACATCAGCTGCAACTCGAACTTTAAACATCGCATCTGGATCCTGAACTTTGCCATCGCGACCAGCGCCTTTTTTAAGTTTATCAACCAGTTCCATCCCCTTAATTACGCGACCCCAAACCGTATATTGATTATCCAAAAATCTTGAATCTTTGGTTACAATAAAAAATTGGCTATTTCCACTATCAGGATTTGCGGCGCGAGCCATTGAAACTGCACCACGAATATGAGGTTCATCAGAAAATTCTGCTTTCAAATCAGGCAATTTGCTGCCGCCCATTCCAGTTCCTGTAGGATCGCCAGTTTGCGCCATAAAGCCATCAATTACGCGGTGAAACACAATTCCATCGTAAAATTTTTGACGGGTTAAAGCTTTAATTCTTTCGACATGTTTTGGAGCAATTTTTGGCAACATCTCAATTACAATGCGACCCGATTTAAGATCGATATAAAGAATATTTTCCAAATCCTGAGTGGCTTTTGGTGCTGCTGACGCTTGATTCATAACAGAAAAAAATAAAGTTAAAAAAGTAAAAATATTAAAAAGTTTTTTCATAAAATACGAAATTGAGTTTAGAAAAATTGACTTGTCGTGCGGATTAAAAGTTTTTAGGTAGGTGAAAGAAATTTTTCAAGCTAGAGATTTTCTCAAAAAAAATCACTTATAAAAAAAGCTCGATAAACCAAAAATTGCTCTTGAGTCTTCGTTTTGTATTTTTAATTTCCGAAATCTGTTCACATGAGTATATAGCTTTTATTATTTCCGCACTTATAGTTTTTCCCATACAGAAACATCATTCATTTTTAATAAAATTATCATCAACAATTTTAAGAGGTTATTCAATGTCTATTAATAAAGTGATTTTGGTCGGTAACGTTGGTCAAGATCCTGAAATTCGCACAACACAAGACGGTCGCGAAATCGCCAACTTCTCCCTTGCTACGTCTGAAAACTGGAAAGACAAAGCTACCGGTGAAAAAAGAGATAAAACTGAATGGCACCGCGTCGTAATTTTTTCTCAAGGCTTGGTAAGTATCGTTAAAAGTTACGTTAAAAAAGGTTCGAAACTTTATATTGAAGGTTCGCTTCAAACCAGAAAATGGACTGATAACCAAGGTATCGAAAAATTTACAACTGAAATTGCTTTACAAAATTTCAACTCAACTTTGCAAATTCTAGACAGTAGAGATCGTCAACCATCCGCAGATTCTTACTCTTCCGGCTCATCTTCAAAGCGTAATGACGTTTCAATTGAAGAAAATGATGATGAAATTCCGTTTTAAAATTAAATTCAAACAAGTTTGAATTTAGGGAATATTAAATTGCTACTTAGGCGAGCAAATTTCTGAATTCACAATTAGTATTTTTTGATAGAAAAAAAATTTTGATTTGAAAAATTTTTAGTTTAGAAAGTTTTAGCGCATCTGACGCAAGTCGGGTGCGCTATTTTTTTGGTGAGAATATTTTATAATCTCCCCCATCCCTCTAAATAGGAGGAAGTCACGCATGCGCGATGACGAAGTGCCTCGAATCAAACTATTCAACTATTTTTTAGGGCGCGCAATAACCTCGAATTAAATCTTACTTTCATGCCTACAGTTACAATTAACGGTAAAACTACTTCGGTTCCTGAAGGAATTACAATTATCCAAGCATGCGAAATTGCTGATGTTGAAATTCCGCGTTTTTGCTATCACGAAAGATTAGCCATCGCCGGAAATTGCCGCATGTGTTTGGTGGAAGTTGAAGGCATGCCGCCAAAGCCTGTGGCGTCTTGCGCCATGCCGGTTACTGAGGGAATGAAAGTTCATACTGACACTCCAATGGTGAAAAAAGCCCGCGAAGGTGTGATGGAATTTTTACTAGCCAATCATCCACTTGATTGCCCAATTTGCGATCAAGGTGGCGAGTGTGATTTACAAGATCAAGCTTATCAGTATGGATCTGGAAAAAGTGAATATCACGAACATAAACGTGCAGTAAAAGAAAAAAATATGGGTCCTTTGGTTAAAACCCAAATGACACGCTGCATTCAATGTACACGCTGCATACGCTTTATTGAAGATGTGGCAGGAACTGTGGAAATAGGCGCTGTAAATCGTGGCGAAGGAATGGAAATTACCACTTATTTAGAACAAAATTTAAAATCAGAATTATCAGGAAATATTATCGATCTTTGCCCAGTTGGCGCTTTAACTTCTAAGCCTTACGCTTTTAAAGCCAGAAGTTGGGAATTAAGAAAAGTCGAATCAATCGACATCATGGATGCGGTTGGAAGCAATATCCGTATTGATTCGCGCGGCGTTGAAGTTATGAGAATTTTGCCTCGTTTGAACGAAGAAATTAACGAAGAATGGATTTCCGACAAAACCCGTTTCTGCTATGACGGCTTGAAATATCAGCGTTTAGACAAACCTTACGTTAGCCAAAATGGCAAACTAGTTGAAGCAGATTTTGACACAGCTTATGGCACAATTATTGATAAAATAAAAAGCCTTAAAGCCAGCGAAATCGCGGCTTTAACTGGTCAACTTTCGGCTTCAGAAGAAATTTTTGCTCTTAAAAAATTGCTCGGAAAATTAAATATTTCCAATTTCGATTGCCGTTTAAAAAATGAAAAAATCGACGCCAAAGATCGCGCTTCTTATCTTTTCAACACAACAATTGCCGGCATTGAATCAGCAGATGTTTGTTTGTTGATCGGCGCCAATCCAAGAAAAGACGCGCCAATTTTAAATAGCCGAATCAGAAAAAGATTTTTATCAAAAAAATTGCAAGTTGCGACAATCGGTTGCAACCCAGATTTAACCTACGCGCATCAATATTTAGGTAACGAAGTTGCAGTTTTAAAAGATATTCTTGATGGAAAATCTGACTTTTGTGAAATTTTAAACAAAGCCGAAAAACCAATGCTGATATTGGGTCACGATATGGTTAGTGACAAAGATGGTGATTTAATTTTGACTTACGCCAAAAAAATCGCTGAAAAATTTAACCTGATTCAAGATGGCTGGAATGGATTTAATTTTCTTTCTAAATCTACCGGCTTATTAAATGGCTTGGAACTTGGATTTACAAGCACTTCAAGCGTTTTAGAAATCATGAAAAAAGCTGAATCTTCTGAAATTAAAATGGTGATTTTGCATTCAGTTGATGATGATTTGGATTTCGATAAATTGAAAAATACTTTCGTGGTTTACATCGGATCTCACGGCGACAAAGGCGCGCACGTTGCAAACGTAATTTTACCAGCCGCAGCTTACAGCGAAAAAGATGCAATTTATGTAAATCTTGAAGGTCGACCACAAAGCACATCTCACGCTGCTTTTGCACCAGGAAAAGCCAAAGAAGATTGGCAAATTTTTGTAGAATTAGCCACAAAACTTGAAATTGATTTGGGCTTTAAAAATCTTGCTCAACTTAGAAAATCAATGTTTGCAGAGTTTTCAATTTTTAAAAACTTAGAAAAAATTTCTAAAACATCTTGGCAAAAATCTGAAGAAATTAGAGGTGAATTTTTACAACAAAAACTGCAAACCCAAGATTTTGATTTTTATTTAACCAATCCAATTGCTAGATCATCGCGCACTTTGAATAAATGTAGCATTGAGTTAAAAATTTAATTTATGATCAATTCTAAATATGAAGGATTGAAAAATGCTCCCGAGAAAAACTTAAAAGATCAATATTGGCAAATTGCTCGAACTTTAATTTCTGTGGCAACTTACGTTGCTCCATTATTTTTTCTTGATGAACGTCGAAAAAAATTTGACGGCAATAGTGAAAAAGATGTTATCGCAACTTTTTTGTTCTGCGCCTCAATGCTTACAAATGCTTATGAGGTTATTTCAAGCTCTCTCGAATCTTGCAAAGCGCGCAATAGCAACATAAAAAGTGATGAAAATTCACCAGCAAAAAGTTCCTCCGACGTAGAATCAGGCAGACAAACCTTGCTTCAAAATTCTTCTTCTTGCTTCGAACCAATTCAGCTTCTTGAATATTGCCGAAACGGTCTTGGATATTGCGTTTTACCCGCTGCAACTATTGGACAATCCGCTGCCGTAGCTGCTCAAATTCTCAATCCAAGCCAAGAAATTATCGAAATGACTAATCTTGCGATCCAAGTTTTTTCGATAGTTGGCTTGCCTTCATCTTCTTTATTCACAGCGATGGATTTAAAAATTCAGGAACACATAAAAAATAAAAAAGAATCTGAGGACGAAACGCCGCAACAAGAAAATGAAAAAAGTTTAATAAATTGCAGCAACGCAAGTATATTTTTAAACGTTGCCGCCGCCATTGCTTCGGTGGCACTAATAACTACAATGAACAAAGAAAATGAACTAGCAAATACCTCCGTAATCACGGCCTTTACAACATTGACAAAACTCGCCGCCTGCTATTCAAAAAACCAAATGTTGCCGCAAAAAGCGCAAATTGCGGAATCTGCCTATACTTTTGCAATGGCGGTAAGCGCTGGCATCGCTTCTTCAATTCCCTTTTTTAGTAATAGCGATATTAAACCAATCGCGATTATGTCGGCGATTGACATGGGTTTAAGTGGATTAAGACCAGCGGTTGATAATTATACTGCCGAAAAAGTTGCTGAAGAAAAACGCGGCGATATCGGAGAAAAGCCGTCGTCAATTTTTTCGTTCACAAATTTAGAAAAAATCAAAGATCACCTAGATCATTTTTTATTTGAAAAAATTGAAACAGATGAAAAAAAACCTACTACAAACCGACTTCAAAGATAAGAACCTGTTTATAGAAAATTTAGTTGCAAAAAAATTCCACCTTACTAGTTTGCGCCACTCCTCAAAGTCGGCTAAGTGTCATTTAAGTTAAAACCAAAAAAACAAATGTTAAAAATTCGTCTTTCTCGCGGTGGAAGAAAAAAACTTCCTTACTATCGCATTCTTGTTACTAACGCTACTTCACCTAGAGACTCTAAGTTCTTAGAGAAAATTGGAACTTACAATCCACTTCTAGCTGATGAAAAAGAAAACCGTATCACCGTAGATAAAGAGCGCGCCGAACATTGGCTTTCAGTTGGTGCACAACCAACCCAAAAAGTTGCAAAATTTTTGTTAAGCCTTGGTGTTAAAGGTGCTGAAAAATTTGCTCCTAACTTCAAGCCAAAAAACAAAGGCGAAGGTCTTAAGAAAAAAGCTTTAGCTCGCGTTGCTAAAGAAAAAGAAGCTGCTGCGGCCGCAGAAGCTGCTGCCGCTGCTGAAGCTCCAAAAGCTGAAGAAACTACTGCATAATTAGTTTTCCTAGTCCAAAAGACTTAAAGAAAACGAGCCCTCCGGCTTAAAGTCGGAGGGCTTTATTTTTTTCTTTTCCCCATGTTTTCTATTCCCAAGCAGTTGCTGATTGCCACCAATAATAAAGGTAAATTTTTTGAGATCGAATCTCTTTTAAATCAAATCAACATTAAAGCCGTTCCTACTTTTCAATTTAATATTGAAGAACCAGAAGAAACTGGCAAAACATTCGCCGAAAATTCCCTGCTTAAAGCGCGATATTACGGCTCTAAAACAGGTTTAATGGCATTAGCCGATGATTCAGGATTATGCGTTGATGCAATGAATGGCGAACCCGGAATTTATTCAGCGCGCTTTGCCAAAAATGAGCGCGGCGAAAGTGATTTTAATTTTGCTTTTGAAAAAATTTCTGCTGCCATAAAAAATAATAATTACGCAGCGCATTTCATTTGCAATTTGGCTCTTTTTGATCCGAAAACCAATTTTGAAATTTCTTTTGAAGGTCGCGTTGACGGCAATTTAACTTTCCCAGCCCTTGGAAATAAAGGCTTTGGCTATGATCCGATTTTTATAAAAAATGGTATGAATCAAACTTTTGGCGAAATTGATCCTGAAGAAAAAGACCAAATTTCACACCGCGCTGATGCATTTTTAAAGCTGGTAAATTGGTTAAAAAATTCTGGCTTGTAAAAGCACTTATCTAAATTATGTAATTACAATAAATTAACTCTAATTTTACCAAAATGAGCAAAAGAGATTATTACGAAATTCTTGGCGTTTCGCGCAATGCTTCAGCTGATGAAATAAAAAAATCTTACCGCAAATTAGCGATGCAATTTCATCCAGATCGCAATCCCGGCAACAAAGAAGCGGAAGCTAAATTCAAGGAAGCAACCGAAGCTTATGAAGTTTTAAAAGATGACCAAAAAAAATCTGCTTACGATCAATTCGGTCATGATGCATTTTCACAAGGTGGGGGCGGAAGTCGCGGTGGAAATGGCGGCGGAGCCGGAATGGGCGATTTTGATTTCAACGATATTTTCAGCAATTTCTCCGATATTTTTGGCGATTTTGGCGGCGGCAGACAAACCAAAAAAAGAAGCGCGGCGCAGCGCGGCAGCGACATTCGTTATAATTTAGAAATTTCTTTAGAAGAAGCATTTCGCGGCGTAACCGAAAAAATTTCCTTTTCAATTCCTTGCGCCTGCGATGCTTGCAAAGGAACTGGCGCCCAAAATGGTGAAAAACCAGCAGATTGTCCAACTTGTAAAGGTAGCGGAAAAATTCGCGCTCAACAAGGATTTTTTGTGGTTGAACGCGCTTGCACAACTTGCGCCGGAGCTGGTCAAATTATTAAAAATCCCTGCAAAGTTTGTCATGGTCAAGGTCGCGTAAATAAAGACAAAACTTTAGCCGTAAAAATTCCCGCTGGCGTTGAAGAAGGCAATAGAATTCGTTTAACTGGCGAAGGCGAAGCTGGCGCGCGCGGCGGTCCGGCGGGCGATTTATATGTTTATATCTCAATTCGCAAACACCAATTTTTTAACCGAAAAGGTGATGATGTACATTTTGAAATTCCGCTTAAATTCACAACAGCGGCGCTGGGCGGCGCGATTGAAATTCCAACGATTGACGGCGCAAAAGCAAGTTTGAAAATTCCCGAAGGTTCGCAAAATGGCGATCAATTTCGTTTAAAATCGAAAGGAATGAGTGTGATTAATTCAGGCGGCCGAAGAGGCGATATGTATGTTAAAATTAACATTGAAACACCGGT
>CANKYC010000045.1 GCA_947487845.1 Rickettsiales bacterium
AATATTTGCTTTTTCTTAAGCAAAAAATCAATAAACCTGTATTCAAAAAATTTTTATCAACAGTGGCTATTTAGCTTAGTGGCTTTAAATTCCCGCGCTCTTCTTAAGGGCGCTGTCGCGTAAATCAACTTTTTCGTCGAACTTTTCTCAATTCTAAATTTTTTGAAACGCACGTACATCTAGTTACGCTTACCTTTCAAAAAATTTAGAATCACAAAAATTTCTTAGAAAAATTTGAGTTACGCAACAGCGCCTTAAAATCTAATCAGATCCAAAATCATGACAAAAGTAGTTCTTCTCGAAAATATCAGCGAGGCATCTCTTGCCGTCTTTAAAAAATTCGGCATTGATAATGTGCAAATTCTTAAAACCAGTATTGAAGATGCGCCACAAGAAGTGTTTTCTGCAAATGTTCTAGGAATCAGATCGCGCAGCAAATTAACCAAAGAAATTTTGCAAAAATTTACCAATCTTTCTTGTGTTGGTTGCTTTTGTATTGGCACCGATCAAGTTGATCTTGAAGCCGCAAAAATATTAGGCATTCCAGTTTTTAACGCGCCTTTTTCCAACACCAGATCAGTTGCTGAATTAGTGATTGGCGAAATTATTTCGCTTTACCGCAGATTGCACATCGTGAATGTTGAAATGCATAAAGGCATGTGGAGCAAGAATGCGCAAGGGTGCAACGAAATTAAAAATAAAACTTTGGGAATTATCGGTTATGGCAATATCGGCGCGCAAGTTGGCGTAATTGCTGATGCGATTGGTATGAATGTGATTTATCACGATGTCGAAAATAAATTGCCATTTGGTTCAAACCGCCAAGTTAATAGTTTAGATGAATTGTTGAAAAATTCCGATGTAATTACATTGCATGTGCCGCAAGATCAGAGTACCAACAATATTATTAACAAAGATAGTTTGGCAAAAATGAAGAAGGGTGCCTTTGTAATCAATGCTTCAAGAGGCAATGTGATTGATATTGATGCTTTGGCCGAAGCCTTGGAATCAAAACATATTGCCGGTGCCGCAATTGACGTTTTCCCAAGTGAACCAGCCAGCAATAATGAAGAATTTATTTCGCCTCTCAGAAAATTCGATAATGTTTTGCTAACTCCACATATCGGTGGCAGCACGCAAGAAGCGCAGGAAAATATTGCCATTGAAGTGTCAAATAAATTGGCGCAAAACCATTTAATTGGCTCAACTGCGATGTCGGTTAATTATCCAAACTTATCGCTGCAAAAAACAAAAGAATCATGCAGCAGAATTACTCATGTTCACGTCAATACGCCGGGTATGTTGCAAGCGATCAATTTGGAAATCAGTAAATATGATTTAAACATTCAGTCACAAATTCTCTCAACCGACAATAGCATTGGTTATGTGGTTTTGGACGTTGAATCGAAAGCAATTCCTAGCAATTTAGAACAAGCATTAAAAGCAATTTCAGGGACAATTTCAGTTAGAATTTTGTAAAACATGATTAAACCAATCGCCAAACCACAATCAAATAAATTTAGCAGCGGCCCTTGCGCCAAGCGCCCGGGTTGGAATGCTGAATTCTTAAATAAAACTGATCTTTTGGGCAGGTCGCATCGCTCAAAAGAGGCGCTAAAGTTGATTAATGAAGTTAACGCTTTAAGCCTAAAATTTCTTGATGTTCCCAAAGATTATAAAATCGCCATAATCGCCGCTTCCGACACCGGCGCTTTTGAATGCGCAATGTGGAATATGTTGGGGGAACGTCCAATTGATGTAATTTATTTCGAAGCTTTCGGGGCTGAATGGTATAAAGCAATTACCGAACAATTGCGTTTAACAGATGTGCGCAAATTCAGTGCTGATTTTGGTAAAATTCCCGATCTTGCCGCAGTTAATTTCGATAATGACGTTGTATTTACATTGAATGGCACAACTTCTGGCGTTTGCATCAATGATTTAGATTTCATTCCTAATGACAGAAAAGGTCTGACCTTTTGCGACGCAACTTCTGCCGCTTTTTCGATGCCAATTGATTTTAGCAAACTCGATATCACAACTTATTCTTGGCAAAAATCTTTAGGCGGCGAAGCGCAGCACGGTGTTTTAATCCTAAGCCCGCGCGCAGTTGAACGTATTGAAAAATACACGCCAACTTGGCCGCTGCCAAAAATTTACCAGCTCAAAAAAAAGGGCGCATTTCAAGCCAATGTTTTTGAAGGATCTGTTATTAACACTCCGTCAATGTCTTGTATTCTTGACGCTCAAGATGTTTTAAATTGGATTGAACAAAATGGCGGCATCAAGACGATGTATGAAAGAGTTAATAAAAATTTTTCAGCAATTTCTCACTTTTTAAAAACTTCTCAAAATTTTGAAAATTTATGCGCCGAAGAAAAATATCAATCGCGCACTTCAGTTTGTTTTACCATTTCGCAAAGCTGGTTTAAAGAGTTGGCGCAAGATCAGCAAAGAATATTTATCGATAAAGTTGCTGCAATTTTACAAGCAGAAAAAGTTGCCTTCGACATTAAAGGCTACAATTCGGCGCCACCATCATTTCGGGTTTGGTGTGGTTTGACGGTTGAATCTGAAGATATAAAAAATTTATGTAACTGGTTTGAATATGCTTATGAAACCGCACGCGCCAACTAAATGCGCCATTTTTGATTTTGATTCAACTTTAGTTTCAATCGAAACGCTTGATTTTTTGATTGGTAAAACTGCGAAAGAAAATCAGCAAGAAGTTGAAAAAATTACCAATATGGCAATGTCGGGAAATCTTACCTTTGCGGATTCGCTGCGTTTACGCTTTGCCCAAATTAAACTTGAAAAATCTGACATCGATTCTCTAAAAAATGAAATTTGTAATTACATTACCGACGGTTTTATTTCGGGCATAAAACAGTTAAAATCCGAATTTGATATTTACATTATTTCTGGTGGTTTTCTGGAAATTATCGATCCGGTTGCAGAGAAATTAGGCATCGCCAAAGAAAATTGTTTTGCCAATAATTTTATTTATGAAGGCTTGAAAATAGTTGGTTTCGATCAATCAAATATTATGGCGCAAAATGGTGGAAAACCAAAAATTGTGGCGCAAATTCTGACCAAAAAATATTACGATAAAATTTTCATGATAGGAGATGGTTACACAGATTTGGAAGTTTCCAAAGCCAATCCCAACATAATTTTCTGCGGTTTTGGAGAACATGCGGCAAGAGAAGCTGTTATCAAAGAAGCGCCAAATTTTTTCTATAATGTTGGTGATTTGATCAAGTTTTTATGCGCCTAAATAATTTTCTTTTTGACCTTAAAAATAGTGGTTTTAGCGGCGATATTGCAACTGATGAGTCGGTTGCTATTACTTACGCAACCGACAATAGTATTTACGAATTAAAGCCTGACGGCGTGATTTTTCCTAAAAATCAAAATGATGTAGCGCTGATTTTTAAATTTCTGCGTCTGGAAAAATATCGTCAAATAAAAATAACAGCTCGAGGCGGCGGAACTAGTACTAACGGCCAATCAATCAATTATGGATTCATTGTCGATTATTCGCGCTACATGAATAAAATCATCGCAATTGATGAAAAAAACCTGCGCGCCGAAGTTGAACCGGGTTTGATTTTGGATGTGTTAAACAAAGAACTAGAAAAATTTAATCTTTATTTTCCGCCAAATATTTCACCGAGCAACCGCGCTACAATTGGTGGCATGGTTAATACTGATGCTTGCGGTAAGGGTTCGTGTGTTCACGGTAGAACATCAGATAATATTGAAGATTTGACATTGCACTTACTTGGTAATGACGATGTAATTTCGAGTAAGAAAAATAATGATAAAAATCTGGCTGCAATTTTAGCCAAAGCGCAAAATATTTATTCTTCAAAACACTTGGCGCGCACGGCTACGGGCTATAATATCGAGAAGTCTTATTTTGATGGTGATGTTGATTTAAACTATTTAATCAGCGGTTCGGAAGGCACTTTGGCTTTAGTTAGTAAAATTACGTTAAAGCTCAAAAAACTACCGCTCAAAAAACGTGTAGTTTTGTTGCGTTATAAAAATTTTGATGCCGCGTTAAATGATGCCCAAAATGTTATTGCTCTCAAGCCGGCGGCGATTGAAACTATTGATGAAAATGTAATTCGTTTAGCGCGAAACGACATTATTTGGCAAGATGTTGCCCATTTGATTGGCGATGGAAATGACGCTTCAATTAATATTTTAGAATTTTCTTATGATGATTTGCAAGAATTTGAAAATCACGCCGACTCTTTAAAACAGAAGCTTGAACAAGGAAATTATCTTTTTGAAAATTTTTTTCTAATCGAAAATAAAACTGAAATCGCCAATATTTGGAACTTGCGCAAACAAGGCGTTGGCTTGCTTGGCGCCATGAAAGGCAAAAGAAGACCAATTCCATTTGTTGAAGATACAATTGTGCCGCCGCAAGAATTGGCAAATTACATTGCCGGTTTCCGTAATATTCTAAAAAAATATGGCGTGGTTTACGGAATGTTCGGTCACGTCGATGCTGGATGTTTGCATGTGCGACCAGCGCTAAATATGCGCCAAGAGCAAGATCGTAATTTGATTAGAAAAATTTCTGACGAAGTTTGCGAGTTACTTTTGCAACATCGCGGCATCATTTGGGGCGAGCATGGTAAAGGTTTTAGAAGTGAATATAATGAAAAATTTTTAGGCGCTGAAGTTGAAAAAATTTTTAAAGAAATCAAAAAATATTTTGATCCATTCAATCAATTAAATTGCGGAAAAATCGCGGCTGTAAATCACAATTTACCTGCAATTGACCAAGTTCCAACCCGAGGTCAGTTTGATGAAAATATAGCGCCAGAAATTCACGATGAATTTGAAAATATTCTCAGCTGCAACGGCAATGCTTTATGTTTTAATTTAGACGCCGCAACCGCGATGTGTCCTTCATATAAGGCAACAAAAGATCGCCGCTTTTCGCCAAAGGGCAGGGCGATGCTGTTTAAAGAATGGGTGCGCCGTAATCAAAAATTGCCTTCAATAAAAGTTGATGTTGTTGATTCTTTTAAAAATTTGCCGCAGAAATTTTTAAATATTTTTAAAAAAAATCTTGAAAGCGAAATTTTTGAATCTTTTAAGAAATGTTTAGGCTGTAAAGCTTGTAACACGCAATGCCCAATTAAAGTTAGTATTCCTGATGCCAAAGCTTATTTTTTATCGCTTTATTTTACCAAAAATTTTCGCAAAGCGCAGGATTATTTAATTGGAAATATCGAATCTTTATTATTGGTTTTTGGAAAATTTCCTCAGGTCGTTAATTTTTTAACTCAAAATAAAATTGCTAAATCTTTAGCGCGTAGAATTTTTGGCGTGACTGATGTTTTGGCGATTGGAAAAGCTGTGCGAATTGATGGCTCTAAATCTGAATCAAAAGATAAAATTTATTTATTGCGCGAAGCTTACGTTAATTATTTTTGCAGCAATGAATTGCAAAATGCCTACGAATTGCTGAATAAATTGGGCTTTAATGTTGAATTAACCAAAGTTTTTGAAAATGGCAAAGCGCTTCATGCTAAAGGTTTTTTAAACCGTTTTCGCAAAGTTGTTGCCAAGAATTTGGATTATCTAAATAGTTTACAAGGTCAGCTGATAAGCATTGATCCAAGTATTGCGCTTTCTTATCGCGATGAATATTGCCGTTTTAATGATAAAAAAATTGATGTTTTATATTTGCCGGAATTTTTAGGCCAATTGGAAGAGCGAATTGATTTTAAAAAAGATGTTAGCACAGAAAAAAAATATCACCTGATTTTACATTGCTCTGAGCAAACCAATATTACGAAAATCACCGAAACTTGGAGCTCTATTTTTAAAAAATTTGCCATTGATTTAAACATCATCAAATCTGGCTGTTGCGGTATGAGTGGTAGTTTTGGAACTGAGGTAGAAAATTTTTCTGACTCTAAAATAATTTTTGAAAGTAACTGGCGGCAGATAATTTCCAAACTAGCGCAAGATCAAACTAATGTGATTATGGTTAGCGGCTCTTCTTGCCAAATGCAGGTCGATCGTTTTTTAAAAGATGTGAAAATTCATAACCCATTTGTGGTGTTGAATGGATTTGACGTAAATCCGATAATTTCTTAAACAGCAAGCGCTCCAACACCAGGTAAATCTTTTCCCTCCAACCATTCTAAAAATGCGCCACCAGCGGTTGAAATATAAGTAAACTCATCAATCAAACCGGTAGAATTTAAAGCTGAAACTGAATCGCCACCACCCGAAACTGAAACCAATTTTTTATCGTGAGTTAAAGCTGCGACAATGCGGGCGAAGCTTTCGGTTCCGATGTTGAAAGGTTTAAATTCAAAAGCGCCAAGCGGGCCGTTCCAGACTAAAGTTTTGTGATTTTGTAATTCTTGTGTAAGTTTGGCAATTGAGATAGGGCCGATATCAACAATGATGTCATCATCTTTTACATCATCAACGGAAACAATTTGACATTTGCCGTTTTGTTCAAGTTTTTTGGTAACTACAACGTCAATTGGCAAAAATATTTTACAGTCATTTTTTTTTGCACTTTCGATAATTTCCAAAGTCGTGTCTTTCAAATCTTTTTCACACAAAGATTTTCCGATATTTTTTCCCAAAGCATAAAGGAAAGTATTCGCCATGCCGCCTCCAACCACAATGGTTTGGGCTTTGATTGAAAGTGAATTTAGTAAATCAAGTTTGGTTGAAACCTTCGCGCCTCCAACTACTGCCATCATAGGTTTTTTGGCATTTTCTAAATGATTAGTTAGTCCATCAAGTTCCGCTTCCATCAAAAATCCGGCGCAAGATTTTAAAATCGACGGAATGCCGGTGATTGAAGCATGGGCGCGGTGCGAACAAGAAAATGCATCATTGACATAAAGGTTTCCTAAAGAAGCAAGTTGGCGCGAAAATTCGGGATCATTTTTGGTTTCTTGTTTGTAGAAACGCAGGTTTTCAAGCATAATTACTTCGCCATAATTTGTGGCTTCAACCGCTTTTTTTACTTTGTCGCCGATGCAATCATCAACAAAATTTACTTTAATTGAACCAAGTAATTCCTGAACGCGCCCAACTAATTGTTCAATTGACATTGAAGGCTCAACTTTTCCTTCCGGACGACCAAAATGCGAAATTACAATTACTTTGGCTTTGTTTTCAGCGAGATATTTTAAGGTTGGAATTACTGCTTTGATGCGCGTGTCATCTTCTATATTTCCATCATTTAATGGCACATTGATGTCAACGCGGACGATTACATTTTTATTAGTTACGACGCAGTCTTTTAATCTGTTGAAGTTTGGCATTGGTTTGGATTATTTTGTATTTACTATGATTTTTTGTTAAGCCTAAAAGTTTTTAAGAAAAAACCTTGATTTTCGTGCGGTAGTTTTTATTTTGCGCGCTCTTGAAAAAAATCTCCAACTAAATTTTAAAAAAATCATGGGTACTAAGAATAACCCGAAAAACCGGGTAAAAGCTGCTGAAAAGAAAAAATTTAACGGCAAAGAAATCGAGCCAGCTTACTATTATGGAGTTCACGCCGGACACGGCAAATACATGGCTGCAAAATATGCCGGCACGCCTCAGCTAGTTTTAAACGCTGAAAATAAACCAATGCAATGGGACGAAATTAACTAATCTATTCGGCTTTAAATTTTTAGAGTCGTTTGATTTTGAAATCTTGCTTTACTTAAAGTTGAGCAAGATTTTTCAGTCAAATTAATGAAGAAGAGCTGGTTAAAAATCATTAGCCGGTAACTGTTAATTGTTAATTCGAAAATGCCTGAAGTAATCATCAATGGCCCAGCTGGAAGAATCGAGGGTCGCTATCATCAAAATCCCAATCCTAAAGCACCTGTAGTTTTAGTTTTACATCCGCATCCGCTTTATGGCGGAACCATGAACAACAAAGTTACTTACAATCTTTACAAAGCATTCGTAAATAACGGCTTTTCAGCTTTGCGAATTAATTTTCGTGGCGTTGGGAAATCGCAAGGTAAATTTGATAATGGCGCTGGCGAACTTTTAGATGCCACAGCCGTTATGAACTGGCTTCACGACCAAAATATGGAAGCCACAGAATATTGGATCGCAGGCTTTTCATTTGGTGCTTGGATCGCACTTCAAGCTGTAATGAGAAGACCAGAGCTAGAAAATTATATTTTGGTTGCGCCACCTGCAACGAAATATGATTTTAACTTTATTGTTCCTTGCACTTCAGCTGGTTTGATTGTTCAAGGCGGAAAAGATGAAATCACCAAAGAAGCAGATTCGGCAAAATTAGCAGAAAAATTATCAGCAAGGGAAGGCGCAGAAATTATTTACCAATCAGTTCACAGCGCAGATCACTTTTTCAAAGATCACATGAAAGAGTTCGAATCAATTATTGATGCACATATCAAACATCGTCTGGTGATGGATTCAACGAAGGTGAGAAAAGTTAAAAGAGACAGAAGAAGAAGACGTAAGAAAAAGAATATAGCGGAAGCCAAACCGGAGAGGAATCATTTTCCGGTTAAGTCTTTAACCTCGTTTGAAGAATAATTTATTTGAAATTTGATTTGTCTTGCTTTTCTCGGTTTTGGTTCTAGCGGGGCTTAAGCTTGCATTTGGAGTTTCTTTAGTTGAATCTAAATAACTTAGTAAATTTTTAACAACTCCCTCGCCATGTAATTTTTCAATTTGAGATAATAATTCATATTGATCAATTACATCTGATCTCTCTAAGACTTTTGTTTTACCATCTAAACTATCAAACTCTTCATATTTAGTAGGTTGAGTATTATTAGTAGGTCGTTCAATAAGTTTATCATAAAAATCTGTTTTTTTAGAAATAAAATCTTCCAGCTCTTCCAGCTTTTCAACCTTGAGTTCTGCTTCTTTGATATAAAGATATACTTCTTCAAATTTGATTCTTCCATCAATGCAAGAGGCAAGTATTTTAGGATCATATTTTTGAACTGCACTTTCAAAAATATTTTTCCAATTTATATCTAAATTGTTTGCAGCAACAAGTTCTTGATTATTACATAAATAATCAAAAATATCCTTTAAATTTTTAACTTCTTTCTTTTCGATATATCCTTTAATTGAATTCTCTAATTCTTTATTAACTTTTTGGTCAACTTCCGAACTATGATCGGTAAAAATTGAATCAATTCTTTCTTTTAAAGAATTGATTCTAGGTGTGGTTTTATTTTTTTTTAAAAAATTTAATATGGATTCTTCTGACTGGCTTTGATCAAGGTTAGAAACGGTTTCTGATTGTTTTTGATCGAAGTTAGGAACGGCTTTTGATTTCTGCAATTCCATAGGATCGCTGCTATTAATAACGTCAGATAATAATTCCTTTAACATTTCTTTAGTTTCGGTAGTAGTTTCGTTGCTTTCTATTTTATTTAGAATTTCTTCAATTTTTTCGACCCAACTAT
>CANKYC010000046.1 GCA_947487845.1 Rickettsiales bacterium
CTATCAAGAGATTTGTGTTTTGGTATAATTATTAAAGATGATCTTTTGCGGATAATTAGGGGTAAAAGTAAGTTATTGAAATAAATCATCATCCCTCTTGGAGAATAATTAAATTTTAAAATGGATCATCACAGAAAATTACGCGATTGTCTTGGATTATTCTCAACCGGCGTGATTATTGCCTGCGCGCGACGTAAGAATTTTCTTGCGGAAACTTTTTCAACTGAAAAGTTTTTTGAGAGCAAGATTTTTTCCGAAAAAATCTTCAGCAATAAATTTTTGTGTGAAACGACTTTTGGAAAAAATTTTTTACAAAAATTAAAGAAAATCTTTGCTGATGAATTTTTCGGCATGACCATAAATTCATTTTCTTCAGTATCGCTGGAACCGCCATTGGTGCTGTTTTCGATCGATAACAAGTCTTCCAACCTGCCGCTTTTTAAAAAGAACCGCTATTTCTCGCTAAATATTTTAAGTCAGGAACAACAGGAATTGGCCAAAGCTTTTGCGACACCAAAAAATTCTAAAAAATGGACTGTTGAACCATATATTTTGGGAAAATTCGGCAATCCAATTTTTCAAAACTCGCTAGGTTTTTTTGAATGTAAGAAGCAGCGTGTAATCAAGGCCGGAGATCATCATATCATTATTGCTGAGGTTATGGATTATTCTAAAATGAGTGACAAGAATCCGCTGATTTATTATCGGGGAAAATTTTCTGCGTAAGAAAAATCGCCCTTAAAGAAAACTGAATTTGAAATGAATATATCATACTCAAACTTTCTCAAAAAATCTTAAAATAAGAAAATTTCTTAAATTTATTTTTTTATCGAAAAAATCTTTTGTCTAATGAGATTCCTGCTTCTATAGTCGTCTCACCACCAAAAACCCAATATCTTTTTTAATATCTAGGAGTAATACAAATGTCAGGTCAAGTAACAGGTACAGTTAAATGGTTCAACGATGAAAAAGGCTTCGGCTTTATCGAACAAGAAGGCGGAAAGGATGTATTCGTACACCACAGCGCTATCAACATGGCTGGCGGCGGTCGTAAAACTTTGCGCGAAGGTCAAAAAGTGACTTTCGAAATCGTTCAAGGTAAAAAAGGCCCCGAAGCTGCAAGCGTTAACGCGCAAAACTAAATTTAACTGTTAGTTTGATTTTAAAATCTCCTTCGAATTTTTTTCGGGGGAGATTTTTTTTTGCGTTGAGTTAGGTTCTCTCGCGCCGTTAGGACGAGATTATAATCTCGTCCTAAGCTTTACAGAATCTCTAAATCGTTATTGTGATAAGTTATTCAAGAATGACTCGTCTTTCAAAATATCATCGACAATTTCTTGAACCAATGCGTTTAGGATATTTGAATCAGTTGATTCAAGAGGAGCGATAAAATGTTTTCCATTAACTGCTAAAGCAAAATTTTTGCTGAATTTTTCCTTAGTTTTATTGTTGATAGCAATAACTTTAAAGCTGGCTTTACCGCTAGAAGTTCCAATGAAGAAATTGCGTTTCGCCATGTATTCAAGGGTTTCAATCCTAACTTCAACTGATTTGTCTTTTCCTTTTGAAAAGCCTTTTTGAAGTAAATTGCTGCCGATTTTTTTCTGCAATAATGACACTAAATCTTGATCAGAAGTGATTACGATTTTTTCATCGCCAAATCTTTTTCTGCCTAAAAATTCTTTATCTGTTCTATCGTCAAAAACCGCCACATCAATGCCAATGCCTCTTCCGATGTTTGAAGATTCGCCTTTAAATGAAAGATCAAAAGTAACTTTTTGGTTTTGGTGGGTGCAAGAAATTGCAGTCAGAAGTGACGCGATTAAAAAGAGTTTTTTCATAAAATCTAAATTTTAAGGTTTGAAGAAAATTGAGCTGAGTATTGTTCGCGTAAGAATTCTTAAACTAAATTTAAAAATTACTTTTACAAAGATTTTTAAAATAAAATTCAAGCTCATGAAAAAAATAAAATCTATTTTCATTATCACATTTCTTTTTTCTGGAACTGCTTGCGCTTATTGGCCATTTGGCAAAGAAGCGCCGCAATGTTATTGGATGGAAAACTTTTCTGGCGATTCTAAATGGGTTTCGGTGAAAGAATTTTTGGGTGCAAAATATGACAAACGCAAATGTTATGAAGCCGATAGCTGCGATGGCGGACTTAGTCAGAGTGGCGGCGGATGTTATAAATGGTCAAAAGGCGCAAATGGCAAACGTCAAAGTTGGGATGATGTGAGGGGGAAATAATTTGTATGTACTAATACGAAGTACATACAATGTTACTATTTAGCAAATAAACGCGACACATCTTTAAACGCTTTAAACTCTAAAGAATTGCCGCTTGGATCTAAAAAAAACATTGTTGCCTGTTCGCCAACTTCGCCTTTAAACCTAATATAAGGCTCAATCACAAATTTGATATTATTCTCTTTTAGTTTCTCGGCAAATTGTTGCCAGTCATTCCATTCAAGCACCACGCCAAAATGTGGCACCGGAACGCCGTGCCCGTCAACATGATTAGTCGCCGCTGGAATATTGCCTTCGCCTTTTTTTAAATGAGTTACGAATTGATGGCCAAAAAAATTCCAGTCAATCCATGATTCATTGGATCGACCTTCTTCCAAACCCAAAAATTCGCCATAAAATTGACGGGCTTTTTCTAAGTCATTAACTGGAACTGCGAGGTGAAATGGTTGGAGAGTCATGTTTAAAATTTTTTAAATTATTTTTAGGAAGGCCTAATTTAGATGACATCGGTTATTAATTTTAGAGAATTAATTAATATAAAATCAGATCGAATTTTACCAATGCTAAAAATTTTTTATATAAAACTTGTGGCTGTTTGTATAGCAGATAATAGGTTTCGACTCATATTTTATATTTAAAGAAAGTAGTAAAATTCCGATACTCCAAGAATGGTAATTAAAAAAGGGATGGCGCGCATTCGAAGGCCTTGGTTTATCAAGATCAAGTGCGTCAATTTTTTGCTTTTGAATAGCGTCAAACTTTTCTCTAAAATCCTCGCAAGATTTTTCTAAACCATTTCTCATTTCCAACATCCGTGATTCAGAATGGCTTTTTGCTTTTCATATAATTGTGCGGGAATTTTTCTAAGAGCCTGTCCTAAGTCTTTTTTAACCTCAAATTTTGACATGTTTTTAGCACTTTTTTAGTAAAATTACGACCAATATCAGGATATATTGCGAGTAATTTTACTAAAAAATAAGCAAAAATAGGGCGAAATTTGAGGTTAAAAAAGACTTAGGACAGGCTCTAATGACGGATCTGGGCTTATTTTTACATTATTGCGCAGCTGGTGGGGCAACATTTAGAGTCGTCAATACCAAGTATTCTTAATTGAGATTTTAAATCTTTGTCACTCAAAGACGATTTGAAGTCGCTATTTAGTAGGGTTTTTAAAACCACCTTAGAGTCGAGTTGGTCTTGTGAGAAATTGGAATATTTTTTGGCCGCCTTGAGGGCTGCGTCTAAATATTTTACATCGATCGGATTGGTTAATCTATTTGGTGAACTGCTGCTGCTGATAGAGGTGCTTGGGGCTGTAATTGAGCTGTATGCCCTTTTTGTATCACCAATTAACGGAGCTGAATCTTTAGAATTGTCGACCTCTAAATCTTCCAGTGAAGACGTGGATGTTGTTTTTGATGTTGAGGGGGAACGCTTAGTAAATTCATTTTTTATTTTAAGACCATCAACTAACTGAACAACTAATTTAACGTTACTTTCTTTAATCGCTTTCAAGAGTATGCGATCAAGGCTGGAATTAAGATCTCCATTATTGGAAGCTAATATTTTTTCGGCATTAGTAATAAGATCTGATTCCAAACTTCTCTCTAAAAAGACTTGTCGCGAATCGGGGGAAAGTTGAGTTAGCTGATCAACGGTTAAGCCTTCAATGAAAGCTTTGGTTAATAGTGAGTTATTATTTTCGGGTCTGATCAACTCTTCGCAAGCTTTACCTATCGCATCAGGTGACGAATTTCGCGAAGCTAATAAAATCTCCAAAGTTGAAGATTCTTTATTCTTAATTGCTAAAGATAGCGCATTTATTGGAATATCCAAATTTTCACCTTCATACCCAATTATGTTTAAATTGGCGCCGTTATCCAATAGCAAGGATACTGTTCGGTTGTAAGCATTATTATTAATGGCGTAATAAAGCGGAGTTTTTTTATTCTGATCTAAATCATTAACGTGTGAAGAGAGTATGTAATTAGGGCGAACTTGTTGCATATCTCGGATGTAGTATTCTAAAGTCTTGCCACCACTAACCTTGCAAATTTCAATTAGATCTTCTGGCTGTGAACTTACGATTTTTGCGCTGATCTGATCTTTTAACATTTGCGCGATTTCGCTGTGTTTATCCTTCGCATATTCCAAAAGAACGCTGTCGATTACGTAGTCTTCCTTTTTTATTACGAATTCAGCAATGCCATCAATATCAATCTGCGTCGGTTCTCCTCTTTTAAGTAGAATTTCGAACGCTCCAGCATGTTTATTTTGAGCAGTCACTCTTAAGTTATCCCAATAATTTTTTTTGACGTCGGCGCCATTATCAAGTAAGAAATTTATGGCATCGATATAGGCTCTTCCTTCGATTGCGTAGGTCAGTGGCGTTTTTTTAGAATCATCAACTTCATTAATTACTGCGATCGCTTTTTCTTTGCCAAATTTTTTTGTGATGACATCTAAATAAATTTCTAACGGTATTTTGCTTTGAGTTTGGCAGGCAAAAGCAAAGGGATTGATGCCTTCAGCTTTATGCTTCAGAGGATCGAATCCTGCTTCAATTAATATTTCAAAAGTTTTGGTAAGTTTGTTTTCAGCTGCAAGGCGTAAAATTTCAGCGTGATCTTCGATTTGCGCAAGATTTTTTGAAGAAGTATTTTTTTTCAAAATTTGCTTCAGAAGATTGTCATCATTGAGTTCAATCGCACATCTAACGTGCTTTTCAAAGCTGTTATCATTAGGGTTTATTCCGTTTATTAAAAAAGATTTCAACTCTGTTTGTTCTTTTGAAACGCGCGCTTTGATTTGGCGATTTTTGCCATCATATTGATATTTGAGAATATATTTTATCAGCAAATTTTCATCGCGCTCAGAAAGAAAACTTCTAGCGAGCTTGCTAGCGTTTGATCCAGAGTTAAATCTAGAATCAGTTAACAGCGCCTCCATCTGTTGATCTGAAGGCTGAGGTAGATTTCTTTGTGCCAATAAATTGAATGTTTCCAGCATGTTCGGGTCGGAAGAAATCGTTCTTTGGTCGATCATTACTAAAACTAAATCAGGGCGATTTTTGAGATCGATGCAGTTTGTGATTGTGGCGTTAATGATGTCAGCATTGTAATTGCTTGGTACGGATGCAAAGATGTTCCAGAGTAAAGAATTTTCATTTAGTGACCGCAATTTTTCTTGGTGCGACAATACTCCCGTTGCTAACTCGCTTGGTAGTATTGACGCGCTATAATTTTCAACGCGACAGATATCTGGATCACGAGTAATTAAGTTGATTATTTCTTTCTTAATTTGGTGAAGTTCTTCCTTGGTTTGGTGAAGTTCTTCCTTGGTTTGGTGAAGTTCTTCCGGGTGTTTCGCGGATCTTTCATTTAGCAGTGAGCAAAAATTTATTATTTTTGAAAGGGTAGAGATTTTGAATCTTATAATCTCTTCTCTATCAGCCTCAGCACTTAGGGGTAGGGGTAAGTCTTCTTGAAGTTTTGTGTCATTATTAAGAGGGATGGTTTTACTTAAAAGATTGGTTCGAGTGATGATTCCATCCAGAACTAGCAAGCTTTCTGAGCTTTTCAATTTTACCAACTCTTGCTCTCTTTCCATATTTTTTTAAGAAGTTTTTTAAATATGCTCGGGCTAATCCAATAAAACTTAGCTAGACACTGTTAGCTAATTATTTTTATTCCATATTTCGTCCTATTTCGGCTTATTTTTTGGTAAAATTTCTCAAAATATATCCAGATATTTTTCGAAATTTTACCAAAAAAGCGCTCAAAATATGCCAAAATCTGGAATAAAAATAATTAGCTATCAGTGTCTAATAATTAAAGAAAGCCAAGAATTTTTTTTCACCCTTAAATTTAAATTTCATGAAAAAACCAGAATTACTTCTTCCCGCCGGAACTCTCGATCGCCTAAAAACTGCCATTTTATATGGTGCCGATGCCGTTTATTGCGGCACGCCCGATATGTCGCTGCGTGTAAAATCGGGCTTCACTTTGGAAGATGTTGTGGAAGGAATTGAATTTGCTCATGCGCGCGGCAAAAAAGTTTATTTAACTCTGAATCTTTTTTCGCATAATAAAGACATCGAAAAACTTCCCGAATTTATTGATACCGTAAAAAAAGTTAAACCCGACGGGCTTATTGTTTCTGATCCCGGAGTTTTTCAATTCGTCAAAGAACGCGCTCCGGAATTGGAATTGCATATTTCAACTCAAGCCAATGTTTGTTCATGGTTGACGGTTGATTTTTGGCAAAAACAAGGTGCTAGTTTAGTTGTAATGGCGCGCGAAGTCAGTTTTGAAGAGTTGGCGGTGATTCGCGAAAAATGTCCGAATATCAAAATTGAAACTTTTATTCACGGATCTTTGTGCATGACTTATTCGGGACGATGCTTGCTTTCAAACTTTTTGGCCGAACGCGGAGCCAATCAAGGAAGTTGCGCCCATAGTTGCAGATGGGGCTACAAACTAAAAATAAAACTCAAAGATAACAGCGAACACGAAATTGAAATTAACGAAGAAAACAAAGAAATGTTCGATTTTTTCTTAGAAGAAGAAATTCGCCCGGGCCAGCTTCTGCCTTTTGAAGAAGATGTTCACGGCTCTTACATTTTAAATTCTAAAGATTTGTGTTTATTGCCCAAGTTGGACGAATATATCAAAATGGGGCTTGATTCTTTCAAAGTTGAAGGTCGCAACAAAACCGAATTTTACGCAGGCTCCGTTGCCCGCGTTTATCGCGCGGCGATTGATGATTATATGGAAAATCCAAAAACTTGGAATGCTGATGATTATATGGATGAAATTAATTCCATCGCCAATCGCGGCTACACTTTGGCTTTTCACGATGGTCGTTTGACTAATTTGGCGCATGATTATGAAAGCACGGGATCAACTTCTTTTTACGAATTTACCGCCAAAATTATTGATTGGGATGGCGATAATATAATAGTTGAAGGCAAGAACCGTATGGATGCGGGCGATGTTTTAGAATTTTTATCGCCTTATCAACGCGAGCCAATTTTACTTCGTATTTACGAATTTAAAAAAATCAAACAAAATGCCGCCGGCGAATATATCGATCACGAAGTGTCAGATAAACTTCACGCTGGACAAAGGCCGCTTTTCAAAATTCCCGCCGCTGATTTTCATTTATTTAGCCAAGAAAAATTGCAAGAACTTTTAGTGCCAATGACTTTGGTGCGTAAGGAAAAAAGCAATATCGAAAGCGAAAAACTAAAAGTAGAATCGCGCCAACTTTCGCACCAACTTGAAGCGGGCGACGTGCGCGCAGAAAAATATGAAAATAAACGCAAAAAATATTTCGCCGCGCTCGAAGTTGGCGATGAGAAAATTTCACCAAGAACGCCCAGAATCGGCGTTGACGGCTGCTGCGGCAAAGGCTGCAACGGCTGTTTAATTTTCTGGCACGATGATAAATACGCGCGCGCGCGCGAGATTTTGAAAACCAAAAAAATGGGGGAGATGCTAAATTAAAATTTTCTGTCGAAAATTTTAGGGAGAAGTTGAATTGCTACGCAGCGAGTAAATCGCTGCATCCGCAATAGATTGTTTTAAAAACAAGTTAAATAGTCATGCTGAGCTTGTCGAAGCATGATTCAAGCCCGTGCCATGAAATCATGCTTCGACAAGCTGAAGCATGACTATGAGTTTGTTTAGACCTTTATTTATAAGGTTTCGATCATTACGAGCAATTCCTCGGAATGATCCAAGGCTAATAAATACAAGGGTTTACGCAAATTAAGGTTTTTTAAGAAAAAATAATTTCAAACAAATATGCCAAAAAATCCTACAGATCTTTCACTCGAAATTCTTGAAAAAGTTGATGGTTTTTACTCGAAATCTTTTGAGCAAGTGACGGCTTTTTATGAGAAGTCTTTTGATATACTACTGATGTATATTAGCTGGATTGGTGCCACTACTTTTTTATTCGTAGGAGTTATTTCGCCATGGCTGATTTTTCAATATCTTAACAAAAGATCTAAAGAATCTGAAAAACGCATAAATGATCTAAAAAATCATTATGAAAATTCATTAAAAGAATCTGAAAAGCGCAATGAAAAAAAGTTCTCGCAAGAATTAAAAAATTTCCATTCTGCCTTCGAGCAAGAAAAAAAGAATTTCGAGCGAAAGGTAGATGAGATTGCGGTCAGTTTGAAAAAAGATATAAAACTTTCTCAATGGTATTCCCTTCTTTATCAAGCATCATCACAATCAAACAACAATCTTAAATTCATTCTTTTGGGTCAGGCGCTTAAAATTTGTTTAAAGTTAGAGAATTGTGGCGAAGCCCTAACTTGTAGTTTGGATAATTTATTGGATACTATGAATCAGATCGATTTTCAAATAATTGATCCAAAATACGCTGAAAATTTTCTATCAGAACTTATCAAGCATGACAAAAAAGATAATAGCCTTCTCTCTAAAGTTGTTTCAAAACTTGAAGACGAAATTAAGAAAACCAAAAAATCATGAAAAAAAATTTAGTAATCGCAATTGATGGCCCCAGCGCTTCGGGAAAGGGAACTTTGGCGAAAAAAATTGCGGCGCATTTTAACCTGCCTTATCTCAATACTGGCGCGCTTTATCGGCTTGTGGCATTGCGCGTGATGCAGCGCGAAATTG
>CANKYC010000047.1 GCA_947487845.1 Rickettsiales bacterium
GATGCTTAAAAAGAGAAAATTAAGCTCGCGGGGAAAAGTTAGTTGTTGAAAAACTTGTTGCACTTTTGGCGGAAAGTTTTGGTTAAATTGGGGAGATTTTGGTTTTAATTAGTAAGAATCAAATATCCTATAAGAATTTATTTTGACTCATTTTAGGTAATTATACCTTGATTCACAAAAAAACTCGATGTCACCCTGAGTTTCTCGAAGGGTGATTCTAAGATCAAAGCCTTAAATCACCCTTCGACTAAGAATTTATTTTGACTCATTTTAGGTAATTATCCCTTGATTCACAAAAAAACTCGATGTCACCCTGAGTTTGTCGAAGGGTGATTCTAAGATCGAAGCCTTAAATCACCCTTCGACAAGCTCAGGGTGACATCTATTGTGTCTTAAAGGATAATCACCAAAATTAAAGACGAAGTTAATGAAAAAAATATCATCGCAGCGATTAATGAAAGCACTGGAATTGTGATTGATTTCGATAATCCGAATTTAAAATTTTTTATGAGTGCGGCCTGTTTGGCGTTTTTATCGCAATAGCCTTTGTCGGCGTAAGCGGCGCCAGAGTTGTTTTATAGGTCATCGAGCAAAGGTTTTTTTCTCGAGAACAAAATCTAAGAAATTTCGTTATACGCTTATTTTAACATCGCAAAACCCCCCAACCCCCCTTAACAGGGGGGCTTTATCCGAGCTCAATCTCAAAACCCCCCTTAACAGGGGGGCTTTATCCGAGTTCAATCTCAAAGCCCCCCTTAACAAGGGGCTTTATCCGAGTTCAATCTCAAAGCCCCCCTGTTAAGGGGGGTTGGGGGGTTTTGCAAATTTTAAATCATTGCCCCAAAGTAAAATGGTCGAGTTTCAAGTAGCTTTGAAACAAAACTACTCTTTTTTTCCCGAAGAAATTTTTCTACCAACGGTCGTAATAACTGGTTTTTCTCCAGTTCTTATTGGTCTTTCTCTATTAGATTTTTCGGGTTTTTCTTCTCTTTTTTCGTCTCTTGCCGGTTTTTGATTTTGAACATGAGGTTTGTGATGAGGTTTAGAATGTGGTTTATGTTGTGATTTTTCTTTGTGTTTTGGCTCTTCTTTTTTTACATGTTGCGGTTTTGCAACTGCTTTTTTTGGCTTAAATAAATCAGTTATAAAACTAAAAATACCACTTTTTTTCTTTGGCTTTGTATGCTGATTTTCTCTGCGCTGTGGCTGTTTTTTATTATCTCTTTTTTCCATATTATTTTTTTCCTTATATTTTTGATTTGAATTAGTTTTTTCTGCTCTTTTTTCCTGATGCGCTGGTTTTGTTTTCCCAAAAAAAGGATGCGAATCATCAACTGGGATTTTGTAGTTAATCGCTTTTTCCACCGCTAATAAAAGCGTGTCATCATGCGGATCACAAAATGAAATCGCAATTCCTTGCCTTCCGGCGCGCGCTGTACGACCAATTCTGTGAACATAACTTTCCGGATCGGACGGAATGTCATAATTTATCACATGGCTGATTGCAGGAATATCAATGCCTCGCGCCGCAATATCAGTTGCCACCAAAACTCTGATTTTTCCTTCACGGAAATTTATCAAAGCCTTTTCGCGCGCTTCTTGAGATTTATCGCCGTGAATTGCCGCAACCAAAACGGAGTTTCTTTCCAGATAATCAACAACGTCGTCGGCACCATGTTTGGTGCGCGAAAACACGATTACGCTGGTAGCATCTTTTTGTTTTAAAATATGGCGCAGCAGCGACAATTTGTCGCGTCTTTCCACAAAATAAATTTTCTGGTCGATGCGCTCAACCGTGGTGGATTGTGGTGTAATTTCAATTCTGATCGGCTCATGCAAAATCGATTTTGCTAAATCGGTAATCGCTGCTGGCATTGTTGCCGAAAAGAAAAGAGTTTGTTTTTTTTGGGTAATTTTGGCGATAACTTTTTTGATATCATTGATAAAACCCATATCGAGCATGCGATCCGCCTCATCTAAAACCAAAACTTCAACTTGCATAAAACGAATATGACCTTGATTTGTTAAATCAAGCAAACGTCCCGGAGTTGCAATTAAAATATCAACGCCTCGTTGCAAAGCTGCGATTTGTGGACGATCAGGAACGCCGCCATAAACTAACGCCGTTTTTAAGTTCAGATCTCCGCTATAAGCTTCGACATTTTCAGCGATTTGCGAAGCCAATTCACGAGTTGGACTTAAAATTAAAGCGCGTACGCAACCACTTTTTACCGAAGTTCCGCTTTTGGCTAAATTATGAAGAATGGGAAGTGAAAATGCTGCCGTTTTTCCGGTTCCAGTTTGGGCAATTCCTAAAATATCTTTGCCATCTAAAACTGGCGGAATGGCTTGGAGTTGTATGGGAGTTGGAATTGTGTAACCTTTTACTTCAAGAGCGGCCAGAATTTTTGGATTTAAATGAAGATTTTTGAAAGATGTCATTGGTAAAATATCGTTAAAAGAAGCTAGTGAATCGCATTACATACAAAAGGATTTCTAAATACTAACACTCATTTCAAAAGACTGATTTAATTTTAAATGGTTTTGTAAACATGGGAATGTTTGGTGGCTATTCTTCAACTGTTAAATAATCTGCTTTGTTCCATTCACCAAAAAACCGCCATTTAACTTTGCTATATTTAGACCTCTTTTTCTTCCGACGCTTTGTCTAATTGTTCCAAACCCATAGCTTTTGTAGAACTTGGAGGGCGGCTATTTATATCATCTGATACGCTGTTGTTTTTTTCTTTCGTTACAATTTCTTTAACTTCTGCCACAAGGCTTTTCATATCCTCTGCGGAGATTTTTTTATATTTATTGTCTTCGTTCCAATCAAACAATTTTTTATATTTATTGTCTTCGTTCGAATCAAACAATTTGCCGATTTCCCGAGAAAATCCAAACTCATTATATTTAGCATTTGCATAAGCTCCTAATAATCCTGCCACACCAACACCAGCAGCGGTTAAAAGAATGGCGGGACGAGCAGAAATAGGAGCCACAGATGAAGCTCCTAAAAAAGCTCCGGAAAGCTTTGCAACACCAATTAAAGAGGAATAAAAGTTATTTCTAAAAGCATCAGTAGTAGCTCTTTCCTTAATATAAGATTTTATACCTTCATCATCAAGCTTTTTTGTTTGTTTTTTTAAATATGCCTCAATATCTTCTTTTAGATAATGATTAAAGCATTGGCGAATGACCTTTTTAAACTCGCCACCTTCTAATCCATTTAAATAATCTCGCACCGCCTTCTTATCACGTAGTTCAAAATTACTTTTAACATAATTATCTAATTTAGAATCTCCGGAGAAGTAAGATTTCTTGTGGATATCTGTTTTAGCAACAAGCAAATTTTCTATATATTTTGGTAAGTTTTCATAAGCATCTTTTGTATCTTTAAAGCTTTTTTTAAAACTCATTATGCTTGAAGCGGCTGCAGCGGCTGCGCCAAATCCTCCAGAAATATTATTTGCTAAAGAAGAGGAATATTTTCCCATGGCTCCAAATTTTGAAACAAGACTCATGGTGTATATTATGTCAGATATCGAAGCTAACATAGCAGCATCTTGCTTTGCCTGCAAACCTTGTTCAATGGTAAGATTTTCTGATAATTTTGGCGACAAACCTTGTTCTATATCGGGTGACAATGAAGTAAGTTTATTTTGTATTAAATCTTTCTTGTCCTCTAAAACCCCATCTAATTTGCTCCATAGTTGATTTCTATTAGCTATGACACCATAGGATGTTCCAACTAACCCTAAAACCAATATAGTAACACCAATTATGCCTATCAGGGATGAATCTTTGGGGAACATTTTTGACAAGGAAGTAATGGATCCACCTAAAGCTGTAGTAGTTGAAAGGCCAGCAATCAAAGTATCGCGCGTTATTTTTTCAAGCATCTGATGCCTACAATAATCTTTGATTAAATCCTCATCATTATTGCGATTTTTCAATTCGTTATTTTTATTGCAATTATTGCAATTTTTCAATTCGTTATTTTTTTTAAATAACTCCAGATCTGCTGCATCGATGTTATTTATCAAAGATTCTATATTGGTATCCAGATTTTTAATATATTGGTTATTTAAAGAAGCTTTGTGAATTGCATTGGAAATTGCGAATATTGCGGGAGCTTCATTTAAAATAAGACCAAAATAGAACGCCATAATTGAGGGAGCTCCTCTATTAAATGGAAGTATGCCTTCAAACATAGACATGTTTTGTTCCCACGTTAGTTTATCACGCATGCTTGGTTCAACAAGTCTAGGATCGTTTTCCGCCAGAAAATCCATGCCGATCATACCTTTAAATCCACTATGGAGCTTTTCATCAATTGAACCGGTTTGAATGAAACCAATTTTTTCAAAATAACTGCCGACAAAATGAAGTAATGGAGCCCTGTCTTCGCCTGTTTGCTGTATATATTCTGGATTTATGGGTTCGCCGGGATTGTAGTCTTGGTTATGCTCTATATTTACCGCGGGAATAGTTAATAAATTGCCACCCATTTTTTCAGTAACGGCGATAATGGAATAATTATTATCCAATAACCACTTTTGTGAGGGCATGCCAGTATGTTCTGCATGATAATTATTTAAATCATTTCTGGTGAATAATTTTTCCCCAAATACGTTCTCTATCATCTGTGAAAAACTTTGCTTTTGATCTTCTGTTGCCCAAGGATTGCCCCCAATCGCACCTTCTTGGTTGCTAAATCGAGTAAACACTATTGAATTTTGATTTTCGTCTAACCATTTTTTGATTTTATCTAATTCCGATTTTACTTGCAGAGGCGATGAAATTTTGTCGCTAACGCCTCCATGGTTAACATGCCAACTAGAACTATCTCGATCTGAAATAATTGGATAATGCACACATGCGACACCGCCATTAAGTGACGATGTTAAATCCAACAGACTTTTTGTCGGCATCTGCTGATTCTCAAATCCAGAAATTGTATCTCCTTCATTAGTTCCAACATTATGAGCTACAATAAAAGTATTTTTGTTCAGTGGTTCACTACTATTGTTGTTTAAATTCACGTACAACCCTTCTTCGAACTTCTTTGCTTGAGTAGTCCAAACCTTAATAACTGCTGGCGTGGATGCGGCAAGAACCGTGGCGAAAGATCCTAGAATTAATTTTAGCACAGTATTGTCAGGAGCGGTAAGATTTTTGTTTTCTTCCGTAGATGATTGAGAAGATTCTTTGGTTTCTTCTTCTTTATTATCTTCCTTTGTTTCGCCAGTATCATCTCCGAGGATAGAATCTGTTACTTTCGTTTCTTCTTTCATTTCGGGGGTAGAATCTGTTACTTCCATTTCTTTTGTCATATTGAATGTTTTTTGTTTTTTAATTTTGCACTTTTTAACATTTATTTTCGCCAATCACTAAAATAGAAAGCTCTAAACAAAAGGTAAAATAGGTTATTTTATCTAATAATATGAAACTTGTTCAAAAAAACATCAGCTTTTCCCTCCAATAATTCTTCCAGCAAATCAGAAGCTTTTTCATTAACTTTATTTACCTGTTCAATTTCTGCGGCGCTGAATTTGCCCAAAACATAATCCGCCATATTATATTCGGCATTTTCTGGTCGCCCAATTCCCAAACGCAAGCGCATATAATTTTTCCCAACCATTTCATCAATCGATCTTAAACCATTATGACCAGCATGTCCGCCGCCAACTTTTACTTTTACTTTGCCAAGCGACAAATCAAGATCATCGTGAAAAACTAAAATATTTTTGGTTTCAATTTTATAAAAATTCGCCGCTTCCGCAACTGAAAAGCCGGAACGATTCATAAAAGTTTGCGGCTTTAGCGCCAAAATTTTTCTACCATCAATTTCGCCATAAAAAACTTCGCTTTTAAATTTTTTCGATTGCACTTGGAAACCATAATCATCGAGGATTTGATCCATTAACATAAAACCGAAATTATGGCGGGTTGATTCATATTCGCGACCAATATTTCCGAGACCAACTAAAAGATGCATATTGAAACTAGAGTTAATTTTTTTATAAATTTTAAGAGATCCTAAATTTCTAAAAATTTTCATGCAAAAAAAAATCTACACAATCATTTTCACCGCGTTTTTTTGCATAACAAATAATTGCAGCCAAGCGCCAAAAGCCGATCCATTTATTCTGTCAACTTTGCCTGAAATTCAAGCATTGGAAAAACAAGATCACGCTTTTTGTTCATCATTGAAAATTGATTTTAATAAAAACACCGATTTAAAAAGCGGTCTTTACTGGCGCTGCCGCTTGTCGCTTGCTAAATACCGGATTTTAACAGATAGCAGATTGTCGGAAGATGCAAAACATAATCTCAATATTAGCGATTTAATTGCCAAAATTTCTCTAAAACTTGCTGACACGCCAGAATCGATTTTAAGTCGTGAGAATAAAAAAATGGATCGACGCCAACATGAGCAATGTTTGAAATTAGGCTATATTATTGCAACTGAAGATAAGGCAAAAATTGATGATTATTTTTCCTGTCGCCGCGCTTTAATTGACGAACAACAATTGGTACCGCCTTACGGCAATGTTGATTACTTGGATTATCCAAATAGTTCTTACGATATTGGTTTTGTGGTTGATCAAAGAATTGATGAAGAAACTCAACTCTTAAATGCTGCAAAAGTGCAATATCCAACTTGTGTAAAATATAATTTAAATAACGTAAATTATAAAAATTGTACCATCGCACAAGAGCGCGCGCGCAAGTGTTTTGGTGAGATTGAAAAAAAGAGATTTAAAAAAGAATCGGAAGAAAAAACAATTTGCCAACGTCGTTCTTATATCGAATTTCCTGATGAATATTTGCAGGTAAATGACCAAAAAAATAAAGATATTGAGCGCACGAAAAATAATTCAGATTTTTATAATAATTATAGTTTTGCGGCTCTGGGAATTGATGATTCAAAGTTTGGAACTGAAGTTAAAAATGACAAAAATGTGAAGGATTTAAAAAAAGAAGAAGCGAAAAAAATTAATTCCAAATCCAGACTTTATACTAAATTTGAACTAACAAAATTGCGGCAAAAATATATTTTCGAATGCCAGAAAGAAGCTGATATCAAGATTCGCGGCTATATAGAAAGCTTGAAAGCTATTTGCGATGATATGATAAATTTTGAGGTGATTGGAGAGGAGTAAATAAGTTTTTTAAATTTTATAACACAGTAAAACCCCCCAACCCCCTTGACAGGGGGCTTAGACCGAACTCGGATTAAAGCCCCCCCTGTTAAGGGGGGTTAGACCGAACTCGGATTAAAGCCCCCCTGTTAAGGGGGGTTGGGGGGTTTTGCGATGTTGAATCATATATCAAAGCAAACTGGCAAAGCAAACTGGCAAAGCAAACTGGCAAAACAAACTGGCAAAACAAACTGGCTGAATCTCAATTAGCCCGTTTATGTCGCCTTAAGACATCTCAAGCATTTTGCGCAAAGGTTTCTCCGCCCTCACCCTCAACTCTTCATCCATTTGCAATTCACCACCAAACTTTGATTCATTGCCATATTTCATCACCAAATAAAGCTTCTCCAAAGTATTTAACTGCATGTATGGACAAGTGTTGCACAATGTACATCCTGCTTTATCGACAAACGGGCAATCGTAAAACTTTCCACTTGGGTTATTTTGTTTCATCTGGTGAATAATCATCGGCTCGGTCAAAACAATAAATTCTTCACTTTGATGATCTTTTGTATATTTCAAAAGCGATGAAGTTGAACCAATATGATTGGCGTATGAAAGCAGTGTTTGCGGGCATTCAGGATGAGCAATTACTTTGGCATTTGGATGATTGGTAATTAATTTCACCAATTCTTTTTCGCTAAATCTTTCATGAACCATACAACTTCCATTCCACAAAATCATTTTGCGTCCGGTTTCTTTAATCAAATAACGTCCTAAATGCTGATCTGGCGCAAAAATAATTTCTTGATTCGCTGGAATTTGCTCGATGATTTTTTTGGCATTGGTCGAAGTAACAATAATATCCGACAAAGCCTTGATATCAGCGGAACAATTGATGTAAGTCACCACAATTGCGTGGGGATATTTTTTCTTAAATTCCGCGAAAGGAATTGGCTGGCAAGAATCCTCCAAACTGCATCCCGCTTTTAAATCAGGAATTAAAACTTTTTTTTGCGGTGACAAAATTTTCGCCACTTCCGCCATGAATTTTACGCCACAAAAAACAATTTCATCCGCATTGGTTGCGGCGGCTTTGCGCGACAAATCAAGAGAATCGCCAACAAAATCTGCGATATCCTGAATTTCCGAATCTTGATAATAATGCGCCAAAATCACGGCGTTTTGTTCTTTTTTTAAACGAAGAATTTCTTCTTCTAAATTTGTAGGGATTTCGTACATACTTATTTTATTTAAACTTATTTCAAACCAACAATCGAAAAAACTTCATCTCTGGTTTTCGCCGCAATTTCCTGCGCTTGATTTTTGCCATTTTCCAAAACTTTTTTTATGTAGTTTTGATCTTGTTTAAATCGCACTAAATTTTCCTGAATCGGACGCAGTTTTTCAATTAAACTTTCCGCCAAATCAGTTTTAAATTTGCCATTTCCTGCGGTTTCATATTCTTTGGCTAAATCTTCTGGAGACTTGTTTGAAGCCGCTGCAAATATATTCAACAAATTATAAATTTCCGGACGATTTTCATCGAAAGCAATTGTCGCAAGCGAATCAGTTTTCGCTTTTTTTACTTTCTTCAAAATCACTTCCGCGGAATCTTCCAAATTAATACGCGACAAATCTGATTCATCCGATTTGCTCATTTTTTTC
>CANKYC010000048.1 GCA_947487845.1 Rickettsiales bacterium
ATTTATACTCCCATCCAACTTCGTCTTTTTGGTAAAAATTTACTCGAAGAATAACACTGTATCACTTGATACAGTTTTTATTCTTTGTCGCAATTTTTCCTCAAAAATCCTTTGTTGGATGGGAGTATAAATTTATGTTTTGGTATAATTAAAAAAATGGGGGGCTAAAAATCAGTTTTCTTCTTTTATTCTCAAGACTTTCCAAAAACTTCTCTAATTGAGCAGATTAGAAACTAGCAAAAAACGACATAGTCATGCTGAGTTTGTCGAAGCATGATTCAGGCTTGGAACTCTAAAATCATGCTTCGACAAGCTCAGCATGACTATGAGTTAGTTTGAAAATTTTTGAGAAATAGCCCCCCATTTTTTTAATTATGCCACCAACAACTTTACCATAATTTGGCTTTCTTTGCCATTTTCTTCAAATCTTTCGCCGCGACAAAAATATTGATTTTTTAAAAAAAAATTTACCGCGCTTCGACCAGCGTAATCATTAGCGTGGCAGTAAATTGCAACTACATCATTTTCCAAAACATAATCTTCACAGAATTTTAACAACATCGAACCAATGCCTTTATTTTGCATTTCCAGAACCACAACAACATGCATCATTTTATAAAGATTTTCTTCATGAATAAGCGTCGCAGTTGCGCAGATTTTATTATCTAAAAATCCGACAATGATAATTTGATCATCTTTAAATTTGGGCTTTCTACCAAAAACATCTTCACAAAGCACAGCGGCGTCTTCGCTATAAGCGCTGCCTTGTTTCACAATTTTAAAAACTAAATTATTAACCATGACATTGTTTGAATTTCTTGCCGCTTCCGCATGGGCAAGATTCGTTGCGACCAACATTTCCCCAGCTTTCTGGATTTCTTGGATCGCGATCTTGCGGATTTACATTCGACTTTAATGGCGTTTTAGTTTGCAGCACTTTCGGCTCGCTTTGCACAAAAGCTGGGTCATTTCTGGTTTCAAACATTCTTTGTTTTGGCGCTTGGGCAATTAAATTTATCTCGCCCTCATCGCGATCAACATTGATTTGAACGTGAGCAATTCTACTTAAAACTTGTTCTTCGATTCTAAGCATCATTTCTTCAAATAAATTGAAAGCATCGCGCTTATATTCAATCAATGGATCCTTCTGCGCGTAGGCGCGAAGATTAATTCCGTGACGCAATTTATCGAGCGAAAGCAAATGATCTTTCCATTCTGAATCCAAAGTTAACAAGAAAATTTGCTTCTCAATTTTTTTCACAATTTCCGCGCCATAAAGTCTTTCTTTTTCAACAAAAATTTCAGCTGTGTGACCTTCAATATAATTTAAAATTTCTCTTTCGGTCGCGCCTTCAATCGCAGCTTGAGCTTTTAAATCAAACTTCGCGCCGTAAATTCTGAAAATTTCTTTTTCTAAAAGATCAATTTCCCATTGTTCGCTATATGAATTTTTTGGAATGCAATCTTCTACTAATTCTTGATTGATTTGGCTTTTGAATTTTTTCAATTTTTCTGAAATATCACTCACGCCAATAGTTTCATGACGCAGCGCAAAGATTACTTTTCGTTGTTGATTTACAACATCGTCATATTTCAAAAGGTTTTTTCTGATTTCATAATTTCTCATTTCAACCTTATGCTGCGCGCCGGCAAGGGTTTTGGTAATCCACGGATGAACAATTGCTTCATCATCTTTCAAGCCAAATCTCGATAAAACTGATTGCAATTTTTCCGAACCAAAAATGCGCATTAAATCATCTTCCAGCGACAAATAAAATTTTGATCTTCCCGGATCGCCCTGACGACCAGAGCGACCGCGCAATTGATTGTCAATTCTGCGACTTTCATGTCTTTCAGTTGCCAGAACGTAAAGCCCGCCAACCGCAACCGCGATTTTTTTATCGGCTTCAACTTTTGCTTTGATTTCTGCCGCTTTTTGTGAATCGGCATCATCAACTAATTTTTCAATCATCAATTCTGGATTGCCACCGAGCATGATGTCGGTTCCGCGCCCCGCCATGTTGGTTGCGATTGTAATTGCACCCGGAACGCCAGCTTGCGAAATGATTTCGGCTTCTTGTTCATGATATTTAGCGTTCAAAACGCTGTGTGGCAATTTTTCAGCGCGCAATAATTTTGAGAGATATTCCGATTTTTCAATGCTAATTGTACCAACTAAAATCGGCTGCTGCTTGGCGTGGGCTTCTTTGATGGCTTTTACAATTGCGTCATATTTGCCTTTTTCGTTTTTATAAATTTCGTCATCTTCATCAATTCTTGAAATCACGCGATTAGTTGGAATTTCAACCACGCGCAAATTGTAAATTTCTTCAAACTCAATTGCTTCAGTTGAAGCAGTTCCGGTCATGCCCGCCAATTTTTGGTAGAGGCGGAAATAATTTTGGAATGTGATTGAAGCCAAAGTTTGATTTTCATTTCTAACTTTTACACCTTCTTTTGCTTCCAATGCTTGATGCAAACCATCGGAGAAGCGTCTCCCTTCCTGCATTCTTCCTGTGAATTCATCGATAATCACGATTGATCCGTCTTTAACAATATAATCAATTTCGCTTTTGAAAATCTTATGCGCTTTCAGTGCCTGATTGATGTGATGCACAAAAGAAATATGCGATGGATCGTAAAGCGAAGAATCTTTTTCAATAGTTCCAGCTTCTTTTAACATTTTTTCTAAATTCTCAATTCCCGTTTCGGTTAAAAAAACGCCGCGATCTTTTTCTTCCATTTGAAAATCCTTGTCGGTAAGGCGCGGAATCAGGCGGTTAATCTCTTCATAGAGTTTGGAATTATCATCAGTTGAGCCGGAAATGATTAAAGGAGTTCGCGCTTCATCAACTAAAATTGAATCAACTTCATCAACAATCGCATAATGTTTGCTGCGCTGAACCATGTTTTCGGCAGCGAATTTCATATTGTCGCGCAGGTAATCAAAACCTAATTCGTTGTTGGTGGCGTAAGTAATATCGCAAGCATAAGCTTTGCGGCGATCATCATCATTTAATTCATTGGTTAAGCAGCCAACGGTTAGACCTAAAAATTGGTGAATTTTTCCCATCCATTCTGAGTCACGTTTCGCCAAATAATCATTTGTGGTTACAACGTGAACACCTTTGCCGCTTAAGGCATTTAGATAACAAGGCAAAGTTGCAACCAAAGTTTTTCCCTCACCCGTGCGCATTTCGGCGATTTTTCCTTGGTGTAAAATCATGCCGCCAATTAATTGTACATCGAAATGGCGCATGTTTAAAACGCGTTTTCCAGCTTCGCGAACAACGGCGAAAGCTTCATGTAAAAGCGAATCAACAGTTGCGCCTTTTGCTAAACGTTCTTTAAATTCTGTGGTTTTTTCTTTTAATTGTTCATCTGAAAGCGCAGAGATTTGTGGTTCTAAAGCATTGATTTTAGCCACATCGACAGCGAGAGATTTTACGATACGCTCATTAACCGAACCAAAGATTTTTTTTGCGATAAAAGAAAGCATTTTTAAGGAATTTTAATAAAGAATTTTAATGTCCGCACCACAGGCGATCAGCTTTTCAGCTAATCTTTCATAACCTCTTTCAAGGTGATAAAGTCTGTTAATTACAGTTTCGCCATCAGCAACTAAACCAGCCAAAACCAGTGAAACTGAAGCGCGCAGATCGGTTGCCATAACTTCGGCACCGGTTAATTTTTTTACACCTTTTACAACGGCTAAATTACCGTGAGATTCAATATTAGCGCCCATTCTCACCAATTCCATAACATGCATGAAACGGTTTTCAAAAATAGTTTCTTCAATTGTTGAAGCGCCATCAGCAACCGCCATCAGCGACATGAATTGAGCTTGCATATCGGTTGCAAAACCGGGAAATGGGTGAGTTGAAATACTGACTGGATGAATCACATCCGAAACCCTCGTAACTTCAACTTCATAAGGACTTATTTGCACTAATTTTAATCCCGCTTTTTCCAACTCCTCTCTAAATCCGCCAAGAATCCACATTTCAACGCCTTGTAAAATTAAGCGTCCTTGCGTGATTCCAGCCGCAACTGCGTAAGTTCCAGCTTCAATACGATCGGCAATAATTCTGTGACGCGCGGCGTGAAGTTTATCAACGCCTTGAATTCTGATTTGCGGAGTTCCCGCTCCTTGAATTTTAGCGCCCATCGCAGTCAAACATTTTGCCAGATCAATAATTTCAGGCTCGCAAGCCGCATTATTAATTATGGTTTCGCCTTCAGCAAGAGTTGCCGCCATTAAAGTATTTTCAGTTGCACCGACCGAAACTTTTTCAAAATTAATTTCTGCGCCTTTCAAACGCCCGTCAACCGAAGCATCAACGTAACCGCCGGTTAATTCAATTTTAGCGCCAAGTTTTTCCATAGCTTTCAAATGCAAATCTACTGGGCGAGTTCCAATTGCGCAGCCGCCCGGAAGAGAAACTTTAGCTTTGCCAAGACGCGCCAAAAGTGGGCCCAAAATAAAAATCGAAGCGCGCATTTTGCGCACAAGTTCGTAGGGAGCAACGGGGTTTGAGATATTTTTAGCATCAAAAATTACCGCGCGACCTTGATTGCCAAAATCCTTATCCATGCCATCAAGCTGCACTTCAATTCCCAAATTAACTAAAAGATTGGCCATTGTTGCAATGTCGGAAACATGAGGAACATTGGTTAAAGTAAGTTTTTCATCAGTGAGAATTGAAGCAACCATCAATGGTAATGCGGCGTTTTTGGCGCCAGCGATTTGCACCGAACCATCAAGTTTTTTTCCACCGCGAACTAAAAGTTTTTTCATTATATTTTTTGTTATTTATGACCTTCCAACCAAACTTTATTAATTATTTTTTCTCATGAATTTTAACCAATCGATCCAGCAAACGCACTCCGTAACCAGTTGCGCCTTTAACCGCCAAAGCATCGCCCTTTCCTTTCCAAGCCACGCCCGCAATATCCAAATGCGCCCATTTGGTTTCACCAACAAAACGCTTTAAAAACTGCGCTGCCGTAGTGCTACCAGCTCCTCTGCCGCTGCCGACATTTTTCATGTCTGCAATATCGGAGTTAATCATTTCGTCATATTCTTCGCCCAAAGGAAGTCTCCAAGCGCGCTCGCCTGTAGTTAATCCGCAATCTTCAATTTGTTTGGCAAGTTCATCATCATTAGAAAATAATCCCGCATAAACATCAGCCAAAGCTACAATAATTGCGCCAGTTAAAGTCGCTAAATTCACCATAAATTTTGGTTTGAATTTTGAGTTGGCGTAATGAAGAGCGTCCGCCAAAACCAATCTTCCCTCCGCGTCAGTATTTATTACTTCAATTGTTTGACCCGACATTGATTTAACAACATCGCCCGGTTTTACCGCAGTTCCTGAAGGCATATTTTCAACTAATCCGATAACGCCAACAACGTTAACTTTGGCTTTTCTTTGCGCCAAATTTCGAAGCAATCCAACTACAACCGCAGAACCCGCCATGTCAGTTTTCATATCTTCCATATTAGCCGCTGGCTTGATTGAAATACCGCCAGTATCAAAAGTTACACCTTTACCAACAAAGGCCAAAGGCTTGTCTTTTGCATTGCCGCCATTCCATTTTATAACCACCAATTGCGATTCACGCGCGCTGCCTTGACCAACGCAGAGAAGCGAACCCATGCCCAATTTTTTCATCGCTGCTTCGCCTATAACCTCAATTTCTAAACCATCTTTTTCTAAAGTTTTGCAAATTTTTGCATAGCTTTCTGGATTTAAAATATTTGATGGCTCCGAAACTAAATCGCGAACGAAATAAATATTATTTGCTAAAATTTCTAATTCTAAAAATTCTTTTTTAGCCTTAGAAACATCCGTAACGGCGAAGGTTAAAGATTCAATTTTTAACTCTTTTTCCTTCTTTTTATTTTCGAAATATTTGTTGAAGCGATAATTTTGCAAAATGGCGCCAAATGCCATTTTAGTTAAATCTTCCGCTGATTTTTTGGTGTCAAAAAACACCGTTCCATCTTTAATTTTTGAGCCGTTTAAAAATGCCGCAATTCGCGATCCGATTTTTTGGAAATTTTTTTCATCGAGTTTATCTTCAGCTCCAGCTCCTACAACAACAACGATTTTATCGTCTAAAGTAACTATTGAAATCTGATTGTTTTTACCCGTAAATTCAAAATTATCTTGAGCAAATTTAACTGGTTTTAAATTTGATTTTTTGGTTTGTTCTTCAGTTAAAACCAAAACAGCAACAGAATTTTTAACAGCAGAAAAATCTGCCAATTTGGCAAAATTAATTTTCATAAAAATGATTTTTTAATTGAGAGAAAAGTTCTAACGAAGACCAAGCAATTTAGAAACGAAGCACAATTTTGCAATTACCAATTGACGAAGACAAAAACTATATGAATAAATTTATTGGGAATGCGCGGCTTTATAATGCAAATAGCAATTCAACTAAAATAAGGTAATTATACCTTGATTCACAAAAAAACTCGATGTCACCCTGAGTTTGTCGAAGGGTGATTCTAAGATCGAAACCTGAATCACCCTTCGACAAGCTCAGGGTGACATCTATTGTGCCTTAAGGGATAATCACCTAAAATAAATTCAAATGAAGTTTGAATTTAACCAAACACTATGAATGATTACACTTTAATATTTTCATTAATCAGCCTCGGATTTTTTGGCGGTTTTACTCATTGCATTGGAATGTGCGGACCTTTCGTTTTAACTCAGGTCGGCAATCGCCTGAAAAAAACTTCGCTACAAAATTTCACCGCTTTTCAAAGATTAAAAAATTTAGCGCTACTACCTTATCACTTGGGACGCATTACAACTTATTCGATCATCGGATTTTTCTGCTCATTTTTAACCAGCAATATTCAGGATTTTATCAGCTTTAAGATTTTTTCGGCTTTGTTTTTATTTGGCGCTTCCATAATTTTCCTAAATCTTTTCTTAAATAACAAACTCATCTCAAGCGTCATTTTCAAGAAAATTCGCAAGAAAATTAGTTTGCCCTTTAAATCAAAAATTCTAGAAAAAGCGCCTCATTTTCTTGCCAAAAAAACCTCCATTTTATTTCAGAATCCGCAAGGCTTCAAAGGCTATATTCTCGGTGTGATTTTAGGCTTCATTCCATGTGGTCTTTTATATGCCGCTTTTTTGGTTGCAGCTGCAATCACCAATCCTTTTTTAGCCGCAATTGGGATGTCATTTTTTGGCATCAGCACATTTCCGTCGCTGTTTTTAACAGCTTTAGGCGGTAATGTTTTTACGAAAATTCCAGAATTTAAATTTATTGCCAAGGCATTGATTTTGCTTAACGCGATTATGCTTTTTTTAATGGCGATAAAATTAATTTTTAAAACATGAAAGACATTCTGACTATTATCATTGTTGCGGTGACGCCTATTTTTGTTTCGCTGATTAGAGCGTGGATTAACTTTTTTAAAATTCGATATTTGGCAACAGAAAATAAAAAAATTAAAGATCAGCTTTTCCAGATTTTAAACCCAAAAAATGAGCAAATTTTTGTTTCAGAAAAAATTTCCACAGAACCAAACCAAATACAAAAGCCAAAAATAAATTTTAAAAATAGTTTTAACCTATTTTTGTTTAGGTTTGTTGGCGTTGCGATTATTGGTTTGGCGAGCTTTTTTATAGTTAAACATTTGATTGATGTTCAATCAATTTCTAGCGAATATAGCAGTTTTTATATCTTAATTTTTATTGGAATTTTTCCGCCGATCTCGGCGATTTTGACTTGGATCAATTTTTTTAAAATTCGATATTTAACCGCAGAAAATAAAGAAATTAAAGATCGGTTTTTCCAGATTTTAAACCCAAAAAATGAACAAATTCTTGTTTCAGAAAAAATTTCCAAAGAACCAAAACAGCAACAAAAACCAAAAAAAATTTTAGTTTGGCTTATTAAGATTACACTTTCTTTGGCGTGTTTATTTTGTTGGTTCTGCGTTACTTTTTTATTGTATATGATGCAAGGTATTACTCCTTGTTTTGGTATTTCTGTAATTTGTACTTTTATCGAAGTTTTTGCAACGATTTGGCTAATTATGTCTTGGATTAACTTTTTTAAAATTCGATATTTGGCAGCAGAAAATAAAAAAATTAAAGATCGACTTTTTCAAATTTTAAATCCAAAAAATTAATAAATTTTTGCTTCAAAAAAAATCAAATAAAGCTTTCAATTTAAGCTTAAAAACCGACTAAAATCTTTTTAATTTAAGATTTTGGTATATACCAAAGCGACCTCGAACTTCGAGCGAAGTTTGGCTTTGAGATTGGTTTTGTCCGCAAAGCGGGCGCAACTCGTGTCGCGAAAAAAAATAAAAAATATAACGAAAAAGATAGTGGACAGCTTCTTAAGTTCTCTTTATTTTTGAACCTATCTAAGATCTTTTTTAATTTCATATTTTGACATATTTTAGCGCGCTCTTAGTAAAATTATGAGGACTTCTTTACATATCAAAACTACTTAGGACAGGCTCTTAAAACTCGGGCGAAGTTTGGCTTTGATATTAGGGCGCTCTTCAAAGCGGGGCGCAACTTGTATCGCGTAAAAAATAAGTAAAAATATACCAAAACATAAATTTATACTCCCATCCAACTTCGTCTTTTTGGTAAAAATTTACTCGAAGAATAACACTGTATCACTTGATACAGTTTTTATTCTTTGTCGCAATTTTTCCTCAAAAATCCTTTGTTGGATGGGAGTATAAATT
>CANKYC010000049.1 GCA_947487845.1 Rickettsiales bacterium
ATTCTATAGATCACTTCAGAGATGAGTTAACCAAATATCTTTTTTACTACAATCAAATGCGACCACACCAATCTTTAAAAGGATTAACCCCAGAACAATTTTTAAAAAATTGTTAGTTAATCTGTCAGCGAATTAGGTAACCTTTACAAGCATGACATTCAGTTTCAATCAGCTTTGGTTTGGAATTTTAGAAATTAGGGCAAATCTTAAATATATAAAATAAAATGCTAAAACTTTTATTAAAAATCTGGCCAGCTTTTACTCCGATTATAGTTTATATTTTCTGGGTTTACATCATTGAAGGTGTGGTTTTGAAAAAATTTTTGAAAAAAGAAGAAATTATCGAAGGAGAAAAAATTGTTGGCGAAAAAACCACGCAAAAACCTGCAGAAAAAGTAGGAAAATTTTCTTTAAAAAATCGCTGCTTTGTAACTATAGTTTACATGAGTTTGGTGCTGGCAATTTTGATTTTAATTGCGATGGCTTTTTAAAAGTTGCATTTTTTTCTTCAGCATTTAAAAAACCGTCCAACTTTCACGAGTTCTTCGTAAAATGTTCTCATTTAATCTCACAAATAGTAGCGCTTTGGTGCATCTTGCCGACCTTTGATAACAAAGGTCGTAACTATGTTTGCCGCTATTTGGTAAATAACCAAATAAATTTAAAATTATGTCTAAAACAGAACTTCCGCAATTCACTATTCGTCAACTTTTAGAAGCTGGCGTTCACTTCGGTCACAAAACTATGCGCCGTAATCCAAAAATGACGCGCTATATTCACACTAATCGCAACGGAATCAGCATCATTGATTTGAACAAAACTGCGAATCTTTTACACAACTCCCTTAAAACAGTTAAAGAAATTACTAAAAACAACGGTCGTATCTTGTTTGTTGCAACTAAAAAGCAAGCCATCGAGCCAGTTGCTGAAGCTGCAAAAAGATGTGGTCAATATTACGTAAACTTCAGATGGTTAGGCGGCATGCTTACTAACTGGAAAACCGTTTCTCAATCAATCAAAGCTTTGAAAAAAATCGAAGAACAATTGGCTGATCCAAGCGAAATCGGCTACAACAAAAAAGAGAAATTAGTTCTTCAAAGACAAAAAGAAAAATTAGAACAAGCTCTTGGTGGTATCAAAAACATGGGCGGATATCCTGACTTAGTTTTCATTATCGATACCCACAAAGAATCTTTGGCAATTGCCGAAGCTAAAAAATTGAACATTCCTATCATGGCAATTTTGGATTCTAACTGTAATCCAGATGGAATCACTTTTCCAATTCCGGGAAATGATGACTCTGCAAAATCAATCAAACTTTATTGCCGTTTAATTTCTGATGCTGCAATCGCTGGAATCAAAGAAAACATGGCAATTTCTGGTGTTGATATTAGCAAATTTGAAGGTGATGAATTGCCAGCAAATATCCGTGATTTGAAAAATTCAACTGCTGAGAAAAAAGATCACAGCAGAAAAGATCATACTAAAGATTTTAAGAAAAAAGAAATCGTCAAAAAAACTGAAGAAAAAGAAGGAAAATCTGAAGTTAAAAAACCAGCCGCTGCAAAAACAGACGCTTCTAAAAAGCCAGCAGGAAAAAAACCAGTTGGCAAAAAGTAATAACTCGATCTTTTGAGCGGTTATAGATTCTGAAACAAATTCAGAATGACGATGAGGTAAAATTTGCACTCGAACTAAAATAAAAACTCCGTCATCTTGAGCTTGTTTTAAGAATCTATAACGCGCTTCCAACTCTAATATTAAACCTTAATTCCCCCAAAAATATGGCAGATCTATCTCTCATTAAAAAACTCCGCGAAGCCACTGGTTGCGGTATCTCAGATTGTAACAAAGCTTTGGCTGCAAATGCTGATGATTTTGAAAAATCAGTTGATTGGCTGAGAAAAAAAGGTCTTTCTTCCGCAGTTAAAAAAAGCGGTCGTGTAACCTCTGAAGGCGCCGTTGCCGTTTATGTTGAAGGAAATATTGCCGCAATCGTTGAAGTTAACTCTGAAACTGATTTTGTTGCTCGTAACCAAAAATTCCAAGATTTCACTGCCACAGTTACTAAACTTGCTTTAGCAAATAACGAAATCGAAAAATTAAAAGCTGCTCAATTCACTGGCACTTCTCACTCGGTTGATGAGGAAGTTAAAAACCAAATCGGTGTTATCGGCGAAAATATCAATGTTAGAAGAGTTGACGGATTGTCTGTTTCTAACGGCGCAATCATTAGCTATGTTCACAATGCAATTGCTCCAAATATTGGTAAAATTGCAGTTTTGGTTGCTTTTGAATCTGCCGCTCCAAAAGAAAAATTGGAAGAAATTGGCAAGCAAATCGCCATGCATATTGCTGCTGCGAAACCTGACGCTTTGGATGTTTCTTTGGTTGATGCTGAAAAGTTGAATCGCGAAACTGAAATCTTAAAGGATCAAGCTCGCGCTTCTGGTAAACCTGAAAGCATCATCGACAAAATGATTGAAGGTCGTATCAGAAAATATTATGAAGAAGTGGTTCTTTTGGAACAACTTTTCGTAATGGATGACAAATTAAAAATCAAAGATGTAGTTAATAATTTTGCCAAAGAAAATGGTGAAACCAAAATTACTGGTTTCAAACTTTTCATTCTTGGTGAAGGTATCGAGAAAAAAGAAAATGACTTTGCCGCCGAAGTTGCGTCAATGACTAAATAATTTTCGTGGCGCATTTTAAGGCTTTGTAAGCTTAAAATGCGCCATAAGTAGTAGTAATTATCCCCAGTTTTATATTCCTATGCCCAACAAAACCGATCTAAAATTTAAAAGAATCCTTTTTAAAGTATCTGGCGAAGCGATGATGGGTGATAAGGCTTTTGGACACGATGTTGACGCAATTGAAAAAATCTGTAATCAAATAATTTCAGCACATAAATTAGGTTGCAAAATCTGCGTTGTTGTTGGCGGTGGAAATATTTTCCGTGGCATCTCACAAGCCGCAGCTGGAATTGAGCGCGTAACCGCCGATTATATGGGAATGCTCGCAACCTGTATTAATGGTTTGGCGTTGCAAAGTGCATTGGAGAAAAAAAATATTGAAACTCGCATGCTTTCGGCAATTCCAATGAACAGCGTTTGCGAACCTTACATCAAACGTCGTGCGGCTCGTCACTTAGAAAGAAACCGTATTGTAATTTTTTCCGCCGGAACAGGAAATCCCTTTTTCACAACTGATACTGCCGCAGTTTTGCGCGCCGTTGAAATGGGATGCGACGGCATTTTAAAAGGCACGCAAGTTGATGGCGTTTATACCGCAGATCCAAAACTTGATAAAACTGCCACACGCTACGAAAAATTAAAATATATTGATGTGTTAAAACAAGATCTGAAAGTTATGGATCAAACCGCGATTACTCTGGCTAAAGACAACAAACTTCCAATTGTAGTTTTTTCAATCAAAGGCGAAAATGCTTTACAAGAAGTAGTACAGGGTAGAGGAAAATTTACTGTAATTAATTAAATATTTATGATTAACGAACTAACCGACAAAACCCGCAAGAAAATGGAAGACACCATGAACTCGCTAAAACGCGACATGGACAGCATTTCAACTGGTCGCGCCACTCCTAATCTTTTAGACCCAGTTAAAGTTGAAGTTTACGGCAGCTTCATGCCGCTTTCGCAAGTTGCCAGCGTTTCAGTTCCCGAAGCAACTACATTATCAATTCAGGTTTGGGATCGCGAAAATTTACGCGCTGTTGAAAAAGCAATCATCAATTCCAATCTCGGTTTTAACCCATTGGTTGATGGCATGACAATTCGCATCATGATTCCAAAATTAAGCGAAGAGCGTCGTAAAGAAATGGTGAAATTGGCTAAAAAATATGGTGAAGATAAAAAAGTTGCAGTGCGCAACGTACGTCGCGACGCTCTTGATGATTTTAAGAAAAAAGAAAAAGAATTAGCTGCATCGAAAGATCAAATTCATTCTTTCAATGAAATTGTGCAAAAAATTACTGACGAATTTATCAAAAAAATTGACGATGTAATTACGGCAAAAGAAAAAGAATTAATGAAGATTTAATGCTTTTTTTCCGCAAAAAAAACATTGAAGAAGTCTTTGATTTAAAGATTCCAGCTCACATCGCCATTATTATGGATGGTAACGCCAGATGGGCTAAAGCAAAAAAACTGCCTTTGGCTTTGGGTCACAAAAGTGGTTCGGAAAATGTTAAAAAAATTGCCGAAAGTTGTATTGAAATCGGTGTAAAAAATCTCACAATTTATGCATTTTCTTCTGAAAATTGGGATCGCCCTCAAGATGAAGTTATTTATCTAATGAAGTTATTGGATGAATATTTAGAAAAAGAAACCAAGCCGCTCATTGAAAAAGATGTCAAAATTATAATCTCAGGAAATTTAGAAAAACTTCCCACTTCCACAAAAGAAAAAATCGCCGCTATTCAGAACCAAACCAAAAATCACCAAGCCTTAACTTTAAATGTCGCTTTTAGTTACGGTTCGAGACAAGAAATTGTCGATGCTGCCAAAAAGATAGCGCTTGATGTTAGTCAAGGCAAAATTAGCGTCGATGAAATTAATGCCGAAATTTTTTCGCAAAATCTTTACAATCCAAAAATTCCCGATCCCGACCTTCTAATTAGAACCGCCGGCGATTTAAGATTAAGTAATTTTCTGCTTTGGCAACTTGCTTACGCCGAATTTTATTTTACTAAAACTTACTGGCCTGATTTCAATAAAAGTGAATTGATGCAGGCAATTTCAGAATTTAACAAAAGAGAGAGGCGTTATGGAAAAAGATAAAACCAAAAATTTGGTTAATAATGTGCAAAATGCCTGCGAAAAAATTTATTTTTCCCTTGTTGGTTTGTTCAATAAATTAATTTCTTACGTTCATTTTCTCGATCCAAAAGATAATACCAAACAGCGCGTTGTAAGTTCTATAATTCTGGTTCCGCTCGCGGTTTATGCGATCTTTTTTTCAAAAAGCGTTTTCATTTTTATCGCAATTGCTTTGGCAATTTTAATGACAATTGAATGGCTCGATATTGTTAAAACCGCCAAAGATCAAAAAAAATGGCGCATCATCGGATTTTTCTACATTCTAATTCCAATTTACGCCGTAATCAAAATTCGCCTTTACGATGCCGATGTTTTGCTGTGGATGTTTGCTGTAATTTGGGCGACTGATATTTTCGCATTTTTTGCCGGCAGAAGTTTTGGCGGGCCAAAATTAGCACCAAGCATCAGCCCCAATAAAACTTGGTCTGGTTTGGCGGGCGGCGTAATTGCTAGCATGTTAATTGGTTTCATGAGTTCATTCATGTTTCAGGGTGGAATTTTCTTTTTTATTTTTATCAGTCTTTTTATTGCTTTGCTTGAACAGGCGAGTGATTTGTTTGAATCAAAAATCAAAAGAATTTTTGGCGTAAAAGATTCAGGAAATATAATTCCCGGACATGGCGGAGTTCTTGACCGGCTTGACGGAATGATGTTTGTAGCGCCTTTAGTTTTATTTTTAATTTCAGTATTCCCGCATAAGTTTTAACTAAAATGACCAACGATTTTTTCACCATCGCCGGCCGCCAATTCACTTCCCGTCTTTTGGTCGGCACCGGAAAATACAAAGATTTTCACGAAACTGCCGCCGCAATTAATGCTTCCGGCGCTGAAATTGTTACCGTTGCAGTTCGCCGCGTTAATATTGAAAAGAAAGGCGAACCAATGTTGCAAGATTTTCTTGATCCAAAAAAATTCACTTATTTACCAAATACCGCCGGATGTTTCACCGCCGATGATGCCGTTCGCACCTTGCGTTTAGCGCGCGCCGCCGGAGGTTGGAATTTAGTGAAACTGGAAGTTTTAGCTGATGAAAAAACCCTTTATCCAAAAGTTGTAGAAACCATCAAAGCCGCAGAATTATTAATCAAAGAAGGTTTTGACGTCATGGTTTATACTTCTGATGATCCAATTGTTGCCAAAGAATTAGAAGATATCGGTTGCTGCGCAATCATGCCTTTGGCGGCGCCAATTGGTTCAGGCTTGGGAATTCAAAATCGTTTAAATATCGAATTTATTGTCGAACAATCAAAAGTTCCGGTTTTGGTTGATGCTGGCGTTGGAACCGCAAGCGACGCGGCAATTGCTATGGAAATTGGCTGCGATGGCGTTTTGATGAATACCGCAATCGCCAAAGCCAAAAACCCAATTTTGATGGCGCATGCCATGAAACTTGCAATTGAAGCAGGTCGCGCCGCATTTTTGGCGGGCCGAATGGAAGTAAAAAAATTCGCCTCAGCGTCAAGCCCAGAGGTTGGAAAAATTAATAATAAATTTTGATCAAATTCAAAAATGACCAATCATAAATTCCACAACTCAATCCTGCGTGCCTACGATATTCGCGGTCTTTATGACAAAACGCTTTTTGACAAAGATGCATTTTTTGTCGGTAAATCTTTTGCTAGTTTTCTCACCAAAAATAATAAGAAAAAAATTTCAATCGCCTGTGATGGTCGCGTGAGTTCGCCAGCCTTAAAAGAGCAATTAATCAAAGCACTTGTTGAATCAGGTTTAGAAGTTTTTGACGTTGGAATGGGGCCAACGCCGATGCTTTATTTCTCGGTTTTTCATTTGAATTGTGACGCCGGAATTATGGTAACTGGTTCTCATAATCCCAAAGATCATAATGGTTTTAAAATGATGTTGCGGGAGCGTCCATTTTTTGGTGACGATATTTTAGGTCTTGCTGATCTTGCCCAAAACGCTGATTTTGTTGATGGCAAAGGCACTTTGGAAAAATGCGATATAAAAGATGATTACGTTGAAAGAATTTTAGCTGATTGCATTTTGACAAAAAGCGAAAGCCATTTGCTTGATGAAGTTGACTCAATTAAGCCAAAGAAAAAATTAAAAATTGCTTGGGATGCTGGCAATGGCGCGGCTGGCGAAATTATGACCGAACTTAGCAAAAGAATTGACGCGCAGCATATTTTGCTTTTTGCCGATATTGACGGCGATTTTCCAAATCATCATCCCGATCCGACAGTTCCAAAAAATTTAGAAGATTTAATCAAAGTTGTTCTCGATGAAGGTTGCGATTTGGGAATTGCTTTTGACGGCGATGGCGACCGTATTGGCGTGGTTGATAATGAAGGCGAAATTATCTGGGGCGATCAATTAATGGTTTTCTACGCTCGCAAAATTTTAAAAACCAAGCAAGGTGCGACAATTATAGCTGACGTTAAAGCCAGCAATGTTTTGTTCGATGAAATCACCAAAGCTGGCGGTAAAGCGATAATGTGGAAAACTGGACATTCTTTGGTTAAAGCCAAAATGAAAGAAACCAAAGCGGTGCTTGCTGGCGAAATGAGCGGCCACATTTTTTTTGCTGATAAATATTATGGTTTTGACGATGCGCTTTACGCCGCAATTCGTATTATCAACATTGTTGAAGAATCAACGCATTCGCTTTCTTATTTAAGAAAATCATTGCCGCAAACTTTTTCAACGCCAGAAATTCGCATTGAATGTTTGGAAGAAAGAAAATTTCAAATTGTTGATGAATTAAAAAATAATTTGCAAAAAAGCGGCGTTAAATTTGAAGATACCGACGGCATTCGAGCCAATTCTAAAGAGGGTTGGTGGCTGATTCGTGCTTCAAATACCCAATCAGTTTTAGTGGCAAGATGCGAAGGCAAATCGCCAGAAGATTTAGAAAAATTAAAAAATGATTTGCGCGAAAAATTAAAATTTTGCCAAGTCGAAATTCCCGAAGAATTGAAATAAAAAATGAAAATAATCGGCCTCACCGGAGGAATTGCTTCAGGGAAAAACTTTGTTGCAGAAGTTTTTCAAAAAAACGGTGCGGCGATTTTTGACGCTGATAAAGAAGTTCACGAGCTTTTGGAATCACACGCTGAAGCCATTAAAGAAGTCAAAAAAAATTTCCCTGAAAGTGTTATTGGTGAAAAAATCAGTCGTAAACTTTTAGGACAAATTGTTTTTTCGGATCCGCAAAAATTAAAAATTCTGGAAAAAATTATTCACGTTAAAGTTCGTGAAGAATATCAGATATTTTTGCAAAAAGCTGTGAAGGAAAAAAAGAGATTAGTCGTTTTAAATATTCCGCTGTTGCTAGAAACGCAAAGCTATAAATGTGATAAAGTGGTGGCAATTATTGTGTCGGAGGAAGTACAAAAAAAACGTTTTTTAAAGCGCGCTAAAAAAACTGATCCCGAAAATTTTCTACATGAAAAAGAAAATTTAATTCACAAATTTGAGAAAATAAAATCTAAACAAATCGATAATTTAAAAAGAGAAAAACACGCTGATTTTGTGATTAATAATTCTCTGACTAAAGCTTTTACAATTAAACAGGTGAAAAAAATTATTGCTGAAATTTTGTAGAATTTTCGGGTAATTATACCTTGATTCACAAAAAAACTCGATTTCACCCTAAGTTTGTCGAATGGTGATTCTAAGATCGAAGCCCTATACCAAATTAACTATCTCTTGATAGCGCTAACGAAGTATTTTTGAGGAAAAATTGCGACTGGAAATGTAAGCTGTATCAAGTGATACAGCGTCATTTTCTGAGCAAATTTTTACCAAAAAGACAAAGTTATGGCTATCAAGAGAT
>CANKYC010000050.1 GCA_947487845.1 Rickettsiales bacterium
GGCAGCGATTTTAGATTTTTTTACCAAGCCATTGGCGGTCATAACGCCGGCGATTAAAATGCCGATGATTACGATGACGGCGGAAAGTTCGATTAGGGTGAAGGCGGAGGGTTTATTTTTTATGAACATTGTTTTCGTTTTGTTTAATAATTATGCCAATGATTCACAAAGAAATTTAATAACCTCATTATTTTTGTCCCTGCAAATAAAGCACTACATCGGCGCGATCTTGTGGTTTTTTTAAACCAGCAAAAGCCATTTTGGTTCCCGGTAAATATTCTTTTGGCTTTGTAATAAAAGAATTAATTGATTCAGAGTCCCAATTTCCGCCTTTTGCTTTCATCGCTTCAGAATAAGAAAATCCTGCAAAAGAGCCTCTTTTTCTACTGACAACGCCATATAAATTTGGGCCAACTTTTGCTGCTTCGCCTTTGCCAATAGAATGACAAGTTGCACATTTTTTGAAAATTTTCATCCCGCGATCAATATCAGCAGTTTTCATCATAGTTGCTAAATCAACTGGCTTTTCTTCTTTTTTTACTACCGGTTTTCCATCGGCAGAAAGCACAATTTCAAAACCTCTTTTAGTAATTTCTTTTGGACGATAAAGAACGTCGGAAGCCAAAATGGCGATAACCATTAGAACCAACGCCAGAGCAGTTGCAACTGCTTGACCTTTTAATAATTCTATAATTTTTTTCATTATTTCTAATCAAACAAAGTTGAAACAGATTTCTCTAAGGAAATGTTTCTAATCGCCTCTCCAATAAGATCGGCAATGTTAATAATTTTAATATTTTTAGTCGCTTTCGTGATTTCCGAAGGCTCGATTGAATTGGTAATAACCAAATTTTTTAATTTGGAATTGGCAATTTTTTCGCCAGCTTTTCCCGACAAAACTCCATGAGTAATGTAAGCAGAAACTGAAATTGCTCCTTTTTTAATTAGGGCTTCAGCGGCGTTGCACAAGGTTCCGCCTGAATCGACCATATCGTCAACGATGATGCAGTTTTTTCCTTCAACTTCACCAATTATATTCATAACTTCACTGACTCCCGCTTGCGGGCGACGCTTATCAACAATCGCCAAATCTGATCCAATTTTGCTGGCAATTGCTCGGGCGCGAACAAGGCCGCCAACGTCTGGCGAAACAACTACCAAATCTTTTAGATCAAAATTTTTTTTGATGTCACGCACAAAAACTGGCGCGGCGTAAAGATTGTCCAAGGGAATATCAAAAAATCCCTGAATTTGTCCAGCGTGTAAATCCACCGTCAAAACACGATCCGCGCCGGCCGAGGTAATTAAATTTGCCACAAGTTTTGCCGAAATTGGCGTGCGTGGCGCTGCTTTGCGATCTTGTCTGGCGTAACCAAAATAGGGAATTACCGCGGTGATTCTTTTTGCCGAAGCGCGACGCAGCGCATCGATTGCAATCAATAATTCCATGATGTTATCATTGGCGGGATAAGAAGTTGATTGCAGCACAAAAATATCTTCGCCGCGCACATTTTCTTTGATCTCGACAAAAACTTCCATGTCAGCAAAATTTTTAACTTCGGCGTCAATTAGCTTTAAACCAAGATAATTCGCAATTTCTTGCGACAAAATTCGATTGCTGTTGCAGGCCAAAAGTTTCATGATTTTTAATTGAAAGTTTTACTAAGGTGCGGAAAAGTTCAGGCGCGACAATATTTTTTGAAGTCCAAATATCAACTTTTTTTTCTTAACCAAAATGGAAGACATCGAATTTTACGACATAGTTAAAATCTTACATATTCTCGCAGTAATTTCATGGCTTGCCGGACTTTTATATTTACCAAGAATCTTTGTTTATCACGCCCAAGTTGTAGCGGGATCTGAAACTGACAAAATTTTCCAAACTATGGAAAAACGCCTTCTGCGCTACATAATGTTGCCTTCAATGCTGTTGGTTTTTATTTTTGGTTTTTATCTCGCTTCCCAAATTGGTTTTGAATTTATATGGCTTCACATCAAGCTGACATTGGTTTTAATCCTTGCTGGCTATCACGGATTTTTATCGCGCTGCCGCAAGAATTTTGCCAAAGGCGAGAATAAACATAGCCAAAAATTCTATCGCTTAATCAATGAAGTCCCAACTGTTTTGATGATTTTCATCGTAGCTCTCGTAATTTTAAAACCTTTTTAAAATGCAAAATTTAATTGAAATCACTGAAAAAAAATTCGATGTAATTTTAGATTTACGCTACGCAACTTCCAATAATGTTTGCGGCCACAAACTTTACGCCTCGCCTTTCTGTTACTTGCACGAAGCCGTAATTCCGCATTTTGAAAGGGCGATAAAATCAGCAAAAAATCTGGGTTTAAAATTAAAAATTTTTGACGGATTTCGGCCCCTTGAAGTTCAAAAATATATGTTTGATAAATTTCCATCCGCCGATCCAAAAGGCGGTTTTATTTCCAATCCAACTGGCGGCGTAATTCCGCATTGCCGCGGTGTTGCGATTGATTTAACATTGACCGATTTAGATGGGAATGAACTTAATATGGGAACTGATTTTGATGAATTTTCAAAATTGGCTTTTCATAATTGTGATGAAATTTCCATCGAAGCGCAGCGCAATCGCTTGATTTTACTGGGCTTAATGAGCGCAGCTGGTTTTGATTTTTATTCTAAAGAATGGTGGCATTATCAACTTTTCAAACCACGTGAATATGAAGTTGTAAAAACTGCGCAAGGAATGGTGGCGGTTTAATTTTATACCAAAGTAAAAATGAAATTCTCCGACCTAAATTTTGAAAATCATTTTGAAAAACTTGGAACTGATTTCTTCTCAAAAACAACACCTCAAGCTCTAAAAAATTCATTCGTCGCAACTTACAGCGCAAGCGCTTGCGAATTAATCGACCTCAATAAATTAGAATTTAAAAACCACGATTTTCTTGATTTTATTACCGCAAAAACTTCTAACCAAAATTCCACAAACCTCGCCATGCTTTACGCCGGTCATCAATTTGGCCATTTCGTTTCGCAACTCGGCGATGGTCGCGCAATTTTACTGACTCAAATAAAAAATAAAAAAAATGAAAATTGGGATTTGGTTTTAAAAGGTGCGGGTCTTACTCCTTATTCAAGAATGGGCGACGGCAAAGCGGTTTTACGCTCTTCAATTCGGGAATTTTTAATTTCTGAAAGCATGTTTCATCTGGGAATTCCAACCTCGCGCGCACTTTGTTTAATTGCATCCGAAGAAAAAGCTTATCGAAATGGCATGGAACCCGCAGCACAAATAATTCGCATGGCGCCAAGCCACGTGCGCTTTGGCAGCTTTGAAGTATTTTTTTATCGCCAGCAAAATGATAAAATAAAAACTCTCGCCGATTATGTTATAGAACAAAATTTTTCAGAGCTGAAAAATGAAAAAAATAAATATCCACTTTTTCTACAAAACGTTGTTGAATCAACGGCCAAGCTTATCGCCAAATGGCAAGCTTTAGGATTTTGCCACGGAGTTTTAAACACCGATAATATGTCGATTTTAGGAATTACTTTCGATTACGGGCCTTTCGGTTTTTTAAACGAATATAATCCGCATCACATCTGTAATAGTTCGGACCACGAAGGACGCTACTCTTTCGCTAATCAGCCTTATATCGGGATGTGGAATTTACATGCTTTTGCAGTAACACTTTCGAGCCTGATTTCGATGGAAGAACAAAAAGAAATTCTAAGTAACTATGAAAAAATTTTCCTCGATGAATATCATGATTTAATGGCTGCGAAGCTTGGATTTTCAAAGGTCGATACCGAAATTAAAAAATTAATTTATCAAACTTTAACCTTGCTTGAAAAATACAAAATTGATTACAGTTTTTTCTTCAGAAATATCGCAAAACTTGATGTTATATTTAAAATATCTAACGATGATTCATGGCGCGAAGCCGCCACAACTTGGCACTTTAACTACCAAAAATTAAAACCGAATTTCATCAATTTGCCAAATCCAAAATTCATTCTCCGCAATCATTTGTTACAAACCGCGATAGAAAAAGCCACTTACGAAAATGATTTTTTAGAAGTAAAAAAATTACAGGAAATTTTTACCAAACCTTACGAAGAACAACCAGAAAACGAAGATTACGCAGCACTTCCTCCAGCTTGGGCAAATAAGATTTCAATTTCTTGCTCAAGTTAAAATCAAATTTAAACCCGTATGTCCCATTGACATGCGGGATGGGGATCCCCGCAAAGCGGGGGGCGACTCGTATCGCGTTTTCGTATCCCGAAGGGATAAAGGACAATTTAAATGATTAAAAAATATCAAGAAAAACAGTTTTTCAGAGGTTATTTAATTCTACAATCTGCATTAAATTATTGGTTACGTATTTTTCTGGAATTAAATCCGAACTAGTCGCACTAAAAAAAGACTGCAAAGAAGTCGCAGCAATTTCCTCAAATAAATCTTTCTTCCTTCCCTCATCTAAATGAGAAACTACTTCGTCAAAAATTAAAACTGTCGGATGGTTTTTATAATTAGCTGAAATTTTGGCGCGCGCTAGCGTAATTCCAATCATGATTGATTTTTGCTCTCCGGTTGAAGAGCGCGTTGCGGAGGCATTTTTTTCGCGAAATAGCGCATCAAAATCACTTCTGTGAACACCAAAATTTGTTTTAAAATTCACCAAGTCTGTCGCGCGATTTTCTTCTAATTTATTTTTGTAATTTTCTTCGATTTGCACCGCACTTTGCTTCATAACAGTTTGTTCAATATCACCATTCACTAATAATTCCGGTTTGGGAAAATTTGATGAAAAAGATGCAATCGCTTTATTAAAAAATTCAATGGCTTCAATGCGCGCCGATGCTATTGCCATACCCAATTCAACAATTTGGTTTTCGATTGCGTCAAGCCATTTGGCACTACTTTTTTGAGTGCCATATTTTTGCAAAATCAGCAATCTTTCTTTGAGTAATTTTTGGTAATTATTGATGCGAGAAACATGTTCAGAATCAAGGTCGGAAACGATTTTATCCATATAATCGCGGCGTTCACTTTTACCTAAAATAAAAAGCTGTTCTAGTTGCGGAGTTAGCCAAATAAAATTTATTAAATAATTTCTGATATCGCTTTGGCGCTTAGGACTGATTGGTTCGCCATTAATCTCAAAAAGTTTTTTCTTTTGCTCGGCGTTAAAAGAGATTCCAATTTTTTCAATAAATTCATGACCAAAAATTTCAGCGAAAAGACCAAATTGAGGCTGTTTATTTTTATTGACAGTATCATCAAAAATCATTTCATCAAAATCAGCGCCACGCATTGAAGAGCTGCGCCCAAGTAAAGTTAAAGCCTCAAGAATATTGGTTTTTCCACTGCCATTTGGGCCAGCCAAAAGCACTAATTGCGAGGAGAATTCAATTTTTTTAGAAAGGAAATTTCGAAAATTTGTGAGGACTAACTTTTCTATTTTGAGCATGTTATGGAAAGTTGTCGCTTGGTGAATTATCAAACCAGATCCCGAAACAAGTTCGGGATGACGATGTTGGAATTATGAATTCTAAAAAAACTCTGTCATCCTGAACTTGTTTCAGGATCTAGTTTAGACTTATGCCGTTTAAAAAATTAAATCCGAACCGGCATAATCACAAATACCGACGACATATCTTTCGCTTCAATCAAAGCCGGAGAAGCGCCATCTTTGAATCGCATTAATAATTCTTCTTTGTCAATTTGACCGATAATATCCAATAAATAACGCGAATTAAAACCAGTTTCAATGCGCTCGCCGGAATAATTCACATCCAATTCTTCATAAGCAAAAGAACCGTCATTGGTATTCACCTGTAAACTCATTTTGCCATTTTCAATGATAAGTTTAATCGATCTGTGTTTATCAGTTGCAACCGTCGAAACGCGGTCAACACAATCAAAAAAATTGCGGCGATTAATCACAGCAATTTGCGTGTTATTTTTGGGCAAAACTTTGTCGTAATCAGGAAATTCACCGTCGATTAATTTTGAAACGATTGTTGTTTGATCAGTTGTGATTTTAATTTTGACGCGCGAAACCGCGATTTTAACTTTTTTAGAACCATCAATAATTCTTCTGATTTCAGCCACCGATTTTTTTGGCAAAATCACACCAAATGGCGCTTTTAAATCAGAAACTAAAAATGACAAAGCAAGTCTGTGACCGTCAGTTGCAATGGTTCGCAACTCAAAACCAGAATCTTTTTGCAAAGCCTGTAAAAACAAGCCATTTAAATAATAGCGAGTTTCATCGTTTGAAATTGCGAAACGCGTTTTATCGATCATTTTAGCAAATTTTTCTGCCTCAACTTCGATTTCTGCGCTTAATTCACCTTCCGATAAATTTGGAAATTCCGACGCATCAATACAAGGCAGGCTATATTTTGATTTACCAGATTTAATCTGCATAATTGTTGGACTATCTTGCGAAATCATCACGCTTGAACCATCAGGAATTTTTCTGACAATATCAAAAAACATTTGCGCTGGAACGGTTGTGGAACCGCTGGTTTTCATGTCTGATTCAAAAGAAGAAGTCACCAAAATATCCATATCAGTTGCCAGTAAAACGACTTTGTCATCTTTGGCTTCGATTTTGATATTTTGTAAAACCGGAATAGTATTTTTCTTCTCAACAGCGCCATTAACATTGGCAATAGCTTTTAGCAGAACCTGTTTTGCGACTTCAAATTGCATAATTTTAAATTGATTTGTTGGCGAAATTTAGCCGTCAGAACTTAAGAAGAGAGCGGTTAAATTCAACTAGAAAAGCTGATGAGTTTAAGATTATTTTTGGTGATTATCCCTTAAGAGCCCGTTCTAAGTCTTTTTTAACCTCAAATTTTGACATGTTTTTAGCGCTTTTTTAGTAAAATTACGACCAATATCAGGATATATTGCGAGTAATTTTACTAAAAAATAAGCAAAAATAGGGCGAACTTTGAGGTTAAAAAAGACTTAGGACAGGCTCTAAGAACTTATGATTACGAAATTAGTGATTTAGTTTTAATGGCAAATTTTCCAACAGCGTCATCTTGGAACTTGCTTCAGGATCTACAAAATAATGAGGCTTCTTGCAGGCTTTTTCTATTAATATTTTACTGCGAATATTACTTTTTCTTTTCTTCTTTTTTGCGTGGATCGAGATAAATCAAAATTGGAGCCGAAATATAAATTGAAGAATAAGTTCCAATCACAATCCCAACAAAAGTTGCGGTGCTGAAACTATATAAAGCTTCGCCGCCAAATAGCATCAAAGCTAACAGAGAAAATAAAGTTACGCCGGAAGTTAAAACCGTTCTGCTCAAAGTTGAATTGGTGCTGGAATTAATCAGATCGGCCAAATTCATTTTTTTATAACGGCGCAAATTTTCGCGGATGCGATCGTAAATCACCACCGAGTCATTGATGGAATAGCCAATAACCGTAAGGATTGCGGCAATTGAAGTAAGATTAAATTCTAAGCCACTTAAAGAGTAAAAACCCAAAGTTAAAACTGCGTCATGAATTAAGGCAAAAATGCCGCCAATACCAAATTGCCAATCAAATCTGATCCAAATATAAATCATGATGAAAGCAAAAGACATAATCAGCGCCAAGAAACCTTTCCCAATTAATTCTGCGCCAACTTGTGGGCCAACATAATCAATTTTACGATATTCAACATTCGCAAAATTTTGATTTAAAATTTCCTGAATTTTTTTAACGATAACTGATTGCTCTTCATCAGTTTTGGCAACGCGGATAAGTAAATCTTTTTGATCTACATTTTGAATTTGAACATCTTTAATTTGCGAAGTGATGAGTTCGCGAACCTTTGCCACATCAACATTTTCAGCCATTCTGGCTTCGATTAAAATACCACCAGCAAAATCAATTCCGAAATTTAATCCCTTAACCAGCACCAAAGCCAGCGACCCAATAATGCAAATAACCGACATTAATAATGCCAGTTTATGCACTTTCATGAAGTCAATATTGGTGCGGCTCAATGAGGAACGAAAAGATGAAATAATTTTCAAATTATTTTGCGTTTATTTTACGAATTGCTGAAGCGATTCTGCTCAATTTTCTTGCAGCAGTGTTTAATTTATAAACTTTTTTAGTAACACCGCGCATAATTTCTGGCTCTAGCACTTTAAAGGCTTCACGAGCTTTGGGTTCATCACCCGCTTTAACCGCATCATCAACTTTTCTAACAAAAGTTCTGATTCTGTTTCTTCTCGAGTTGTTAACTTCTTTCTTTGCTGCGCTGCCGCGAAGTGCTTTCTGAGCTGATTTGGTATTAGCCATTTTTTTTGTTTAAGTTTTAGTTTGGAAAATTTTTTTT
>CANKYC010000051.1 GCA_947487845.1 Rickettsiales bacterium
ATCGCGCCGATTGTTTATAAAGACTCAATCGACTTTTCCAAAGCTTGGTTTCAATCGCGTTATGACAAAGGAGATGGCGCTGATTACGTAAATTGTCCGCTTTCCAAAGATCAATATGAAGAATTTGTAAATGATCTTTTAAACGCCGAAAAAACCGATTTCAAAGAATGGGAAAAAAACACGCCCTATTTTGATGGTTGTTTGCCAATTGAAGTTATGGCGGAGCGCGGCGCTGAAACTTTGCGTTTTGGACCGATGAAGCCAGTAGGATTAACCAATCCACATATTGCGCCATCAGAAAATGTGGATGAAAAATTTTTCAAAAATCGTCCGGGAAAGCCGCACGCGGTGATTCAATTGCGCCAAGATAATAAAATTGGCACGCTTTACAACATCGTTGGTTTTCAAACCAAAATGAAATATGGCGATCAGCAAAGAATTTTCAAAAAAATTCCCGGCCTTGAAAATGCAGAATTTGCGCGCTTTGGCGGCATTCACCGTAATACATTTTTAAACTCGCCGAAACTTTTGGATGAATATTTACATTTTAAAAAATCGCCAAATATCATGTTTGCCGGACAAGTTACGGGAGTTGAAGGATATGTTGAATCAGCAGCAATGGGACTTTTGTCGGGAATATTTTTAAGTGCCGAAATTTTTGGCAAAAATATTTCCAAGCCAACAAATAAAACCGCAATTGGTGCCTTGTTAAATCACATAACAATTGGACATGAAAGCAAAAGTGATTTTCAGCCGATGAATGTTAATTTTGGATTGTTCGAACCATTAACTGAAAAAACCAAAAAAACTGATCGCAAAACCGCTTATTCAAAGCGCGCATTGCGTGAAATTGAAGAATGGAAACAGAAATTTAAAAGTGATTTTTAACCAATATATGCCGTAAACTTAATTCAGAGTTTTATTTAGCTACCATCAAAAAATGACAAGTCGGTTTTTTTCCAAATAATCTACAAATTTATGAAAAAATTTCTTTTATTTTCGGTATTACTTTTTGTTTCTTCTTGCGTTGGAAGTTGGAATTATGAAGGGCGCGCGGCTTCGGAAAATTGGGGAGATTTGAAAGAAGAATTCAAGTTTTGTAAAATCGGCTATAACCAATCACCAATTAATGTTACGTCTCAATTTGTCGAAAATGAGTTAAAATTTTCTTACAATAATTCGGATGTAGAAAAGCAGCGCGTAAATCACGTGATGCAAATAATATATGACAGTAAAAATTTAGTGTTGCGCGGCAAAAAAAAATATTTTTTACGCAAGATTGAATTTCATCATCCAAGCGAGCATTTAGTAAATGGCGAAGCGTCTTCAATGGAAATGCAAATTTATCATAAAAGCGAAGATGAACAATGGTTGGCTTTGGCGGTTTTTATGGAAATTGGTAAAGAAAATTTGGAAGTTAATAACATAATAAAATTGCTGCAAAACAAAGAGAAAGAAGGGAAATTGGATTTGTCAAAAATCGTTAAAGAAAAAGATAAAATATTTTTTTACGACGGTTCATTCACCACGCCGCCATGCAAAGAAGGCGTGAAATGGTATGTGATGAAAACTCCAATTGCTGTTTCAAAAGAGCAGATGAATCAAATTATAAAACTGGGAATTTTCGTCAAATCAAACGCCAGACCGACGCAGGAATTTCATCCGGAGAAATATTAGCTAACAATTCCTAATAAAACTTATCGAAGTCACCCTTGAGTTTCTCGAAGTTACCCTTGAGTTTCTCGAAGTTACCCCGAGCTTGTCGAAATCACCCCGAGCTTGTCGAAGTTACCCTTGAGTTTCTCACCGTCACCCTTGAGTTTCTCAAAGTCACCCTTGAGTTTCTCGAAGTCACCCTGAGCTTGTCGAAGGGTGATTTAGGGTCTCGGGCTTGAATCACCCTTCGACAAGCTCAGGGTGACTTTGATGTTTGATCTAAAAACTAAAATCTAAAAACCAAAATCTAAAATCTAAAATCTAAAATCTAAAAACTAAAATCTAAAATCTAAAAACCAAAATCTAAAATCTAAAACTAAAAACAATCGAATAAATGTCCTTTCAAAACTTAAATTCTCCACAACTTGAAGCCGTTCAACACACCGATGGTCCGGTTTTAGTGCTTGCGGGCGCTGGAACTGGCAAAACTAAAGTTTTGACTTCACGCGTAATAAATATTGTAAATTCATATTTAGCATCACCTTTACAAATCCTTTGCGTAACCTTTACCAACAAGGCTGCGGCGGAAATGAAAAAGCGTATTGGCGAAACAATTGGCGATCAGGTTCATAATTTATGGGTCGGAACTTTTCACTCAGTTGCGGCTAAAATTTTACGTCGCCATCCTGAAGTTGTAGGCTTGCGCAGTGATTTTACAATTATCGATGATGATGATCAAACTCGTTTGCTTAAACAAATTCTCGGCGATTTTAATATCGACACCAAGCAATTTGCGCCCAAAGCCTATTTAAACAAAATCTCGCGCTTGAAAGATAAAGTTGTATCGCCATCAGCCCTTGAATCTGTAGGTTTTGAAGTTTCACTGCCGAAATTAAAAGAAGTTTATACAATTTACCAAGCGCGCCTTAAAGCCATGAACGCGGCTGATTTTGGCGATTTATTAACATTAAATCTCGAGCTTTTTAATTCTGCGCCAGAAGTTCTGGCTTATTATCAAGACAAGTTTCGTTATATTTTGGTTGATGAATATCAAGATACCAACAACGCCCAATATCAATGGCTTTTGAAATTGGCGGCGGTTCATAAAAATATTTGCTGCGTTGGCGACGACGATCAATCAATTTACAGCTGGCGCGGCGCGAACATTGCCAATATTTTGCGTTTTGAAAAAGATTTTATCGACGCCAAAGTAATTCGCCTCGAACAAAATTATCGCTCAACTTCACGCATTTTAAAAGCGGCAGATTCTGTAATTTCCAACAATAAAGAACGCCACGGTAAAACATTGTGGACAGATGCTGGCGCTGGTGAAAAAGTTAAAGTTTTATCATTCTTAGACGACAGATCAGAATCGAGCACAATTGCCGCAATGATAAAAAATTTCATCGCGATGCAAAAATTCAAGCCATCAGAAATAGCGATTTTAGTGCGCGCAGGCTATCAAACTCGCTCTTTTGAAGAAGCTTTTATCCACAGTTCTTTGCCTTACAAAGTTATTGGCGGCATGAAATTTTACGAACGTTTGGAAATTCGTGACGCGATTGCTTATTTAAGAATTTGCGCCAATCCCGACGATGATTTGGCTTTAAGCAGAATTATTAATGTGCCCAAAAGAGGAGCTGGCGACGCAGCAATTTCGGCGCTTTACGAGAAATCGAAACAAGAAGGAAGTTCGTTTTTTGCGGCGGTGAAAAAATCAATTGATGAAAATTCGCTAAAAGGAAAAGCGCGCGATTCGTTGAAAATTTTGATTGACCAAATCATAAAAATTAATGGTCGAATTGGCGGCGAAAATCTTTCTGAATTAGCTAAATCAATTCTCACCGAAAGCGGCTATATCGCGATGTGGAAAGCGGAAAACACTTTAGAATCGCAAGGTCGTTTGGAAAATATTGAAGAATTTATCAGCAGCCTTGCTGATTTTTCGAGCATGGTTGAGTTTTTGGAATATGTTTCATTGATCGAAGCGCGCGAAGATAAAAGCTTGATTGAAGCCGTAACTGTGATGACGGTTCATGCGGCTAAAGGTTTGGAATTTGATTTGGTTTTCGTTCCGGGTTTGGAAGATGGTTTATTTCCAAGTGGCAAATCAATTGATGAAAGAAATGGTTTAGAAGAAGAGCGGCGCTTGATGTATGTTGCGATTACGCGCGCTAAAAAACAGTTGGTTTTATCTTCGGCAAAAACGCGTTATGTTTTTGGTGATTACCAAATGCAAATGCCATCGCGCTTTTTGAAAGAATTGCCGCAATTGGAAATTGAGTTTGAAGAAGTTTCTTACGGTTCAAATTATCTTTATAATAAAAGAAGTGAAACCGCGTCTCCAACCAGATTTATCGCGCCTAATCAACAAAAATATGCAGCGCCGGTGGCGAAAATTTCAACCACTTATTCCAAAGCAAAAATTGATGATGGAATGTCGGGAAAAAGAGTTTTTCACCAGAAATTTGGTTATGGAAAAGTGACGAATGTGGACGGCAATAAATTAGAAATTGCCTTTGAAAAAAGCGGAACAAAAACTGTGATTAAGGATTTTGTTTCCTTGGCTTAAATTGACAATCTCGATGCCATATCAAAGTCCTTTGGACTTCGATATGTGCCAAAGTTACTTCAAACTCAAACAGTTTGTTTTGCTATTTTACTAACTTTGAAAGGTGGGATTTTTTAAAAAAATCTCATTTTATTTTAGCATCGCAAAACCCCCCAACCCCCCTTAACAGGGGGGCTTTAGATCGAACTCGGATTAAAGCCCCCCTGTTAAAAGGGGCTTTAGATCGAACTCGGATTAAAGCCCCCCTGTTAAGGGGGGTTGGGGGGTTTTGCGAATTCCAATTCTTATGCCAATTTTAATAAATGACGGAACAAATAATCGAACTAGATCTGATAAACAAACTTTCGGAACTCAAATATGTTTATCGCGATGATATTAGAGACAAAGCCTCTCTCGAACTTAATTTTAGAGCAAAATTTGAAGAACTAAATCGCGTTAAACTTACCGATGGCGAGTTTTCGCGTGTGCTTGATAAAATCATCACGCCCGATGTTTTTTTGGCGGCAAAAACTTTGCGCGAAGTTAATGGTTTTGATCGCGATGACGGAACTCCTCTAAATTACACTTTAGTAAATACCAAAGATTGGTGCAAAAACACTTTTGAAGTTATTAACCAACTGCGAATCAACACCGATAATAGCCACCACCGTTACGATGTGATTTTGCTAATTAATGGCGTGCCTTGCGTTCAAATTGAATTGAAAACCCTAACAATCACGCCGCGCCGCGCCATGCAGCAAATTGTAGATTACAAGAATGATTTGGGAAATGGATATGGCAGAACTTTAATGTGCTTCATTCAATTATTCATCGTCAGCAACCGCAACAACACTTACTATTTTGCCAATAATAATAAACGTCATTTTAGCTTTGACGCCGATGAAAAATTCTTGCCCATTTATCAATTTGCCGACGAAAAAAATAAGAAAATTACTCACTTAGATAGCTTTGCTGAAAAGTTTTTGGCCAAATGCACTTTGGGTCAAATGATTAGTCGCTACATGGTTTTGGTCGCCTTAGAACAAAAACTTTTGATGATGCGCCCTTATCAAATTTACGCCGTTAAAGCGATTGTCGATTGCATTCATCAAGGCACGGGAAACGGCTATATTTGGCATACAACTGGCAGCGGAAAAACTCTTACCTCATTTAAAGCTGCAACTTTGCTAAAAGATAATTCCAACATTGAAAAATGTTTGTTTGTGGTTGATCGCAAAGACTTAGACCGTCAAACCCGCGAAGAATTTAATCGCTTTCAAGAAGGTTGCGTTGAAGCAAATACAAACACTGAAAACTTAGTTCAGCGCCTGCTTTCTGATGATTATGCCGACAAAGTAATTGTTACCACAATTCAAAAACTTGGGCTGGCGCTAAATGAAAACAGCAAAAGAAACAAAGCAAAACTAAAATACGGCAAAGAAACCTACGCAAAGCGTCTCGAGCCTTTAAGTAATAAGAGAATGGCAATCATTTTTGACGAATGTCATCGCTCGCAATTTGGCGATAATCACGAAGCAATTAAAGAATTTTTTCCTAATTCGCAGCTTTTTGGTTTTACGGGAACGCCAATTTTTCCCGAAAACTCAACCGTCAAAAGAGCTAAAGGAGATGAAGGTTATCTAGTTACAACAGAAGATATTTTTCAAAAACAGCTCCACGCCTACACAATCACCAACGCAATTGAAGACCAGAATGTTTTAAAATTTCACATCGATTATTACGAAACCCAAGGCGCAAACGCTCCTGCGGCGGGAGAACCTTTGGCGAAAAAAGCAATTATCGAAGCAATTCTTGAAAAGCATGATAGCGCAACCAATCAGCGCAAGTTTAACGCAATTTTGGCAACCGCTTCAATCAATGATGCAATTGAATATTTCCGACTTTTCAAAACCATTCAAGCCGAAAAATTTTCTGAAAACCCAGATTTTCAGCCGCTAAATATTGCCTGCGTTTTTTCTCCGCCAGCTTTTGAAAATAAAGATGCAAATGATGAAGCAATCGGAATGTTTTCGGGCGTTGAAGGTGAAAAATCTGGCGAAATTTGGTTGGTAGAAAAAGCGCCAGTTGTAATTGAGAAGCTAAATTTGGCAGTCAAAAAACTTGATGATTTTATGAAATCGCAAGGTCTTGAAAACAAACCAGAAGAAGTTCCCAACTTAAAAGGCGACGCCGCGCGCGCTTCTTTCATCAATCATTTCAAAGAAGTTCAGTGCCTAAAAACTGGGCTCGATCAATATACAGATTTAAGCCTTGAACAAAAACAAATCATTGAAGCAACAATTCCCAAAGAACAACTTCAAGGTTTCAAGGGCGTTTATATTGAACTGGCGCAACAATTTAGAAAAAAACAAGAAAGCAAAAACGCTGTTATAGAAGTTGCGCAGCTTGATTTTGAATTCGTGCTATTCGCTTCCGCAATAGTTGATTACGATTACATCATGCAATTAATCGCCAAATATTCGGCGCAAAAACCCAGCAAAAGAAGCATGAGCCGCGAGCAATTGATTGGCCTTATTTTGTCAGATGCCAAATTTATGGATGAGCGCGAAGAAATAACCTCCTACATTTACACCCTAAAACAAGGCGAAGGCTTAAGCGAAAAAGAAATTCGCGATGGTTACGCCAAATTTAAAGCCGAAAATAACGCCAAAGAATTAGCCAAAATTGCCGAAAAACACGGACTTAACGCGCAAAATCTTCAAGCCTTTGTCGATTTTATTCTTCGCCGCATGATCTTTGACGGCGATCAATTAAGCGATTTATTAGCGCCATTAAATCTTGGCTGGAAAGCGCGCACGCAAAAAGAATTAGATTTAGTAAAAGACTTATCGCCATTGCTTCACAAACTAAGCGTTGGTCGCGAAATATCAGGTTTAAGAGCTTATGAAAAATAATTTAAAAACAGGCAGAAAATGGTTTTAGCCAATAAATTAAACATCACCAACCAGCTTGAACTAAACAAAGCGGAAGAAAAAATAAGCAAACAAAAAGCCAAAAAACTTTTTGAAAGTGGAGAAATTAACCGCGTTGAAGTTGGCACTTTCAAAGGTCTGGCGCAAATTCACGCTTTTTTATTTGGCGACATTTACGACTTTGCTGGAAAATTACGCGATGTGAATATCGCTAAAGGTAATTTTCGTTTTGCGCCACTGATGTATTTGCCACAATCTCTTGAAAACATTGACGCCATGCCACAAAACAATTTTGAAAAAATTATCGAAAAATATGTCGAAATGAACATCGCCCATCCTTTCCGCGAAGGCAATGGCCGCGCCACCAGAATTTGGCTAGATCTGATTCTAAAAAAAGAGTTAAAACAGGTAATTGATTGGAACGCCGTTGATAAAGAAGATTACCTTTCCGCAATGGAGCGAAGCGTGGTGAAAGATGTGGAAATAAAACAACTTCTAAAAACCGCCCTAACCAATAAAATTGATGATCGCGAACTATTCATGAAAGGCATCGACATCAGCTATTTTTATGAAGGCTACAGCGAATTTAGAATTGAAGATTTATGAAAAACGAAATAAATAATTCCCCTTCTTTGAGGGATTTGCACACAAAACCCAACGATCCCAATTCCCCTTCCTCGAAGGGGTGGCAGGCGAAGCCTGACGGGGTAGCCTACAAAGGCCCCAAAACCCTACCAACCAACATAAAACTAAAACAACGAGCAAGAGAATTAAGAAAAGCTGGCAACTTATCGGAGGTTTTATTTTGGCAACAAGTTAGAAATAAAAAATTTATTGAACTAGATTTCGACCGACAAAAAATCATCGGAAATTATATTGTAGATTTTTTTGTAAAATCCTTGGGTTTAGTAGTTGAAATAGACGGATCTTCTCATGATTTAAAAATTGAATATGACAAGGAGCGAGAAAATTATCTAAAATCACTTGGTCTAAAAATTTTTAGAATTCCAGATATCGACGTAAAAAAGAATTTAGATGGCGTGATGTACGGCTTAAAAAGCTTTATTAAGGACAATTGGAACAATTCCCCTCTTCCAGAGGGGTGCCCGAAGGGCGGGGTGTCAGTTGAAACAAAATCGGATTTTACTTAAAATC
>CANKYC010000052.1 GCA_947487845.1 Rickettsiales bacterium
ATTTATACTCCCATCCAACTTCGTCTTTTTGGTAAAAATTTACTCGAAGAATAACACTGTATCACTTGATACAGTTTTTATTCTTTGTCGCAATTTTTCCTCAAAAATCCTTTGTTGGATGGGAGTATAAATTTATGTTTTGGTATAGATATACGTGCGTTTCAAAAAATTTAGAATTGCGAAAAGTTCGACAAAATTAAATCCAACCAATAACAGAATAACCTTTTCCAGTCAGACAATTTGTCATATAGCGTTGTTTGATTTCATCAGGATTAACTTGTCCTTTACCGACTTCTGAAAGCCCGCCAATTGCACCACCTGCTCCAGCTCCGATTGCAGCTCCACCTAAAACTGATCTAATTCCGCCGCCCCAAATTAAACCAGCTGCGGTTCCGATTACACTTCCAATAATAGCTTTGCGGCCAGCTTCTTTAGCAACGCGTTCAGCTTTATATTTGTCGAGATAATCAGCAGCTTCTTTTTTACATATCTTAATATCAACATCTGCTTTTTCTTCACCAACGGCATTATATTTGTCATTATGATCAAGAATTGGGCGATAAGAACAGGAAGAAATTGAAAGAGTTGTAATAGTTAAAATTAGCAATTTCGAAAGATGATTTTTCATGGTTATTTTTTATTAAAATCAAAAAAAGCGCCTGATGCATTTGCACCAAGCGCTTTTTAAAAATAAGTTCAAAAGAAAGTTATTCTTTGATCAATTTAGCTTCTTTGAAATATCTCATAGCGCCTAGATGAATCGGGGCTGAATTTCCTTCTTTGACCATTTCTTCTTTTTTAAGTGAAGAAAAAACAGGGTGTAAAGTTTTGAAGTTATCAAAATTTTCAAAAGCGGCTTTGGTAACATTATAAACAACGTCTAGGTTGGCTTTTTCTGAAGTTACTAAACTTGCTTTAACACCGAAAGTTTCGATATTTCCTGGGTTGCCAGCATACATTCCGCCGGGGATAATTGCTTTTACGTAGAAGGCATTCATTGAAACTAATTTATCGATAGTTTCGCGATCGATTGCGATGATTCTAACTTTACAAGCTTGAGTTGCTTCTTGAAGAACGCCATTCGGATTTCCTGAAGCATAAACCATTACGTCGATTTTGCCTTCGCATAAAGCTTTTGGTTGTTCAGATGGTTGCAAGTAAGTAACTGTTGAAAAGTTTTGTTTGGTCCAATTTTTTGCAGCCATTAAAACTTCCATTGTAGCATACATACCAGAACCTTGAGGGCCGAAGTTGATTCTTTTTCCTAGGATGTCGTCTAATTTTTTAATTTCTGATTTTTCTAAAACTGCGATTGTAAAAGTTTCGGTATAAAGAGAGAAAACTGAGCGTAATTCTTTGAAAGGTTTTTGATCGGCGAAGAAGCCAGTTCCATTGTAAGCTGCATATTGCCAGTCAGATTGAACGATGCCAAAATCAATCGCACCATTGCGAATGGCGTTAAGGTTAGAAACTGATCCGCCCGTTGATTCAACCGAACATCTGATTCCGTGTTCTTTTCTACCGCGATTTAGAAGTCTGCAGATTGCGCCGCCAGCTGGGTAATAAACACCGGTGATTGCACCAGTTCCAATTGAAACATATTTGGTTGCCGCCATTGATTCAGCAGCAAAGCCTAACAAAGATGAACTTAGTAAAAGAAGTGTAAATATTTTTTTCATTTGGAATTTCGGAATGTTTTTAGGGTATGTATAAGGGAAACATAAAAAGCGGATTTAAAATTCGTCAGTTTTTTTAAAAGTCAAAATCTTTCTTGAAGGGTAATTACGAAGTCAGAAATTTATCAAAATTTTTTTGACATTAAAAAAACCATCAACTAAGTATTTTTCCCGAAATTAGATTTCGATCAAGAAATAAGCACTTCCTTCAAGCACATTAGAAATAGCAATTCTTCTAGTACAAAAGAGCGTTTACAAGTTACGGTCGTTATCAAACATCACCCACTCCATTAACCAAAATATCAATTTAAAAATTAAGATTATGAAACTTTGGCAACAGGTTCTTATTGGCCTAATTTTGGGCGTCATTTCGGGAATAGTTTTGGGAGAGAAAGCCGCTGGTTTAAAAATCTTTGGTACCGTTTTCATTAGTCTTATTAAAATGGTGATCGTGCCACTAATTTTCTTCGCATTACTTTCTGGAATCACTTCCATGCACGGTCAAGGAAACTTTACCAGAGTTGGTATTAAAGGTTTTGGTACTTACATTTTAACCGCGATTTTTGCCGTTATTATTGGCTTAACTGCGGGAACTGTTTTTCACCCCGGAACTGGCGTTGATTTACACATGATTCTTGAAACTACGGGTCAAGCTCCCGTAACAGTTGCAAAAACTCCTCCAACAATTACTGAATTTTTGCTTGGCTTGATCCCAACAAATCCAATCAGATCAATGGTGGATGACAATTTCTTGCAAATCATCATCTTCTCCATTTTCACTGGTATCGTAATTAATCTAATTGGCGAAAAAGCCAGACCGCTTAAAGAAGTTATCGTTGCTGGTTCTGCTGTTTCTTTCAAAATGATCGAAATCATCATCAAATTAGCTCCACTTGGTGTATTTGGCTTTATCGCTTGGATCATCGGAACTCAAGGTATAGACATTCTCGAAGCTTTGGCAAAATTAATTGTCGCAGTTTTAGCGGCATGCGCTTTCCAATATATCATTTTTGGATTGATGATTTTGGTTTTCGCCCGCATGTCGCCACTTCCTTTCTACCGCAAAATTTTACTTACCCAATCAATCGCTTTTGCAACCAGCAGCAGCAAAGCAACTCTTTCTACTGCGATGAACCAATTGCAAGAAAGAATGGGAGTTTCAAAAGTTAATTCTAACTTTTTGATGCCACTTGGCGTTTGTATCAACATGGATGGAACTGCGATCTATCTTGGGATTTGCGCTCTATTCTTCGCCCAAGCCTATGGAATCGACCTTACAATGCAAAACTACATGATGTTGGTTTTAACCTGCACGCTTGGTTCAATTGGCGCTGCCGGAATTCCAGCTGGCGCGATCATTTTCATGAGCATGGTTTTAACTTCAGTTGGTTTACCAATCGAAGGCATCGGGATCATCCTTGGTGTTGACAGAATTTTGGACATGGTAAGAACCACCATCAACATCACTGGCGACAGCGCGATCACTTTAATTGTAGATAAATCAGAAGGTTCATTGGATGAAAAAACTTACTATGCAAAAAACATTTAGTAAAATATTCAAAGCATTAATCAGCTACGCAAGTCTCGTTACTTGCGTAGCTTTTTTTTCGCTTGAAGCAGTAGCTGCAGAAAAAAAACAAGATCTCGCGGAAAACTATAAAAGCGATTTACAGCAAGTTGAAAATTACTTGAACAACATCAAAAACCTTTCGGCAAAATTTATTCAGGAATCTGCCGAGGGAAATTTGGTTGAAGGAAAATTTCTGCTTTCACGCCCAGGGAAAATGCGCATTGAATATAGCGCTCAACCTAAAGTGATTATCGTGGTAAATGGTGCCGTTCTTTCTTATTTTGATGTTGAGTTAGATGAAATTTCTCGACTTAGCACCAACACAACTCCCGCTTCTTTCTTGACTCGCGAGAATATTTCTTTTGGTGCGAAAGATGTTGAAATTACCAATGTTAAAAAAACTGCGGATCAAATTAAAATTTCGGTGATGAAAAAAAATCGCAAAGAAGCTGGAGAATTTAGTTTAATTTTTTCCACTAATCCGCTGCGTTTTGACAAAATGGAAGTTAAAAATGATCTGGATCAAACAATTCGAGTTACGCTTTCAGACATTGATTTTATTAGCCAAATTTCGGATAAAATGTTCGTGCTTAAAAAAGCATCTAATTAATTTGACTTTGTTTAATAATTTCAAAAATGGCTTTCTCCTTCGATTCTAAAAATAGCAAAAAACGTCGTATCGTCAGCGACATTAACATCACGCCTTTCGTTGATGTGCTTTTAGTTTTGTTGATTATTTTTATGGTTGCAGCCCCAATGATGACAAGCTCGATCAATATCGATCTTCCAAAAGGTGCCGCAACTCCATCCAATGAAAAAATCCAACCTATTTCTATTTCTGTAAAATCAGATGGTTCAATTTTTTTACAAGATGAAGCCATAAAACTCGCCGCCCTTCCCTCGCGACTTTTGCAAATCACTGGCAATAATTTAAGCAATAAAATTTACGTTCGCGCCGATAAAAATCTCGATTATGGTCGCGTAATGGAAGTGGTTAAAACAGTCAGCGTCGCTGGCTTTAATCAAGTAGTTTTAGCAACTGAATTGGCGCAATGATTAAAAACCTACTTTATTCACTATTTCTCCACTTCCTCTTGTTGCTTGCCATTTATGCTAATTTCGATTTAAAAACTGTGGATGAAAGCAAAACCAGTGAGGTTTCCGTAAGTCTGGTAGCAATAAATGGCGATGACACTTCCAATAAAGCTAAACCAACTTCAGAAGCTAAAGCGGAAAAAGAGTCAAACTCCAAAGAAATTAAAAAAGAAGTTGCTGAAGCGAAATCAAAGAAAAAATCACCGAAAAATAAAGTAAAAGAACAGCCGAAGAAATTGGCTAAATCAAAGCCTGCAAAATCAGTAGCCAAACCTGTTGCCGAAGAAGCTCCCGAATTTAAACAGCCCGAAGAAAAACCAGAGGAAAATCAAAAAGAAGTTGATAAAGCGAAAGAAGATGAAGAAGTGAATGAGAATCAGGATGAAGAGCAAAATGAAACTTCGCAAAAAGAAAAAGATTTTGGCTCCAAAAAAGAAGATGAAAAAGAGGAAGAAGCAAGCGAGAAAAAAGAACCGACAAAATCTGATTCGGTTGATACGGCAAATAATCTGGAAAATCTTGATCTTTCGGCACGCGAAAAATTTAACATTCAATCGCAGCTAAAAAGATGTTATCGCCGTGCGCGCGATGAAACTAAAATGCAAAGTAAAACTAAAATTTTGATTAAAGTGCGCGTTAGTGAAGATGGCTATATTGATTCAGATTTAGATGAGGCAATTGACATTGATCGTTATAATAATCCTGCGGAAACGTTGTATAAAATTGGCGTTGATAATGTTAGAAGAGCACTTGATTTGTGTAGTCCGTTGCGGAATTTACCGTTGGATAAATATGATATTTGGAAAGAAGTGGTGTTGGAGTTTGATGGGGAAGATGCTAAATAATATTTTGATTGAAGTTCGCGCTAGATTCTGAATCAATTTCAGGATTGACTACGAGCGGAAAGTTGCACTCGAACTCAAACATCTAATCCGTCATCCTTAAACTTGATTCAGGATCTATCCGATTTTTAATTACCAACTTATGGTGATTATCCCTTAAGAGCCTGTCCTAAGTCTTTTTTAACTTCAGATTTTGACATTTTTTTAGCGCTTTTTTAGTAAAATTACGACCAATATCAGGATATATTGCGAGTAATTTTACTAAAAAATAAGCAAAAATAGGGCGAAATTTGAGGTTAAAAAAGACTTAGGACAGGCTCTAAGACACAATAGACGTCACCCTGAGCTTGTCGAAGGGTGATTTAAGGCTTCGATCTTAGAATCGCGCTTCGACAAACTCAGGGTGACATCGAGTTTTTTTGTGAATCAAGGTATAATTACCCAACTTATAATCAAAATTTATTGACATCTCGCAAAAACCAAACACTCTTCTCCCACTTAGTCCTAAGTCTTAATTTTTAATTAATTTTTTATGAATAACACTCTTACAAAAGAACAACAAAGCATCAGTGAATTATCTCAAGAAGCGCTGCAAATCCTTGATATTCTTGACCAAATCGAAAATCACACAGCAGCTTTGAGAAAAAAATTAATCGCAGAATTAAAACCAAAAACTGAAGCAGTTCATTTGAAACTAGATAACGTTTAATTAAACGTTTGGCTTTTCTTTTTCTAGTTGCGCCTCAGCAATTGAGCGCGCAATTCCGATTCCAATCAAAAGATTCACCGAAAAAATCGCCAGAATACTAACCATAATCACTAAAACTTCATTTAGACGCGGATTTTTTAAAGCCAGAACCGTAATTAAAATGAGAAAACTGCTGTAAGAAACTGAAAGGCAGGAAATCTTTCTAACATATTCCTGAAAGAAAAACAAACCACAAAGCCCGACTAGGCATAAGAAAATCAACAATCCGTAAATCAGTAAATAAATAAAACTCATAATGAAAAAAATTTTTTTTGGATTTTTTTTAGCGACGTTTTTTCAGCTCACAAGCATTAATCAAGCTTTTAGCGAAATAATCGATATTCAAAACGAAGAAAAAACTTTTGGCGACTGGAAAGTTTTTTGCGAAATCGATGCGATGATGGATTTGGCTCACTGCAAAGTTGCTTCAAAATTTTATGACAATACTTCCGTTGTAACAATCGAACCTACTTTAAAATATTTAAGCCAACTTTATTTGGTAATTCCGCAAATCCAAATTGGCACTTTCGTAAAAATCCGCGTTGACCGCAATGATTTAATTCTTTCGCGCACTCTTGGCGCCAAAGATTTTGGACTTATTCCGCTTGACGATGAACAAAAAAATACTCTTTACCGCCAAATGAAAAATGGTGACTTTTTGTATTTGAGATTTAGCGTGCGCGGCTCAGATAAAGACATTACGGTTAAAATCAGTCTCAAAGATTTTAGAAATGCTTTAACTTACTACAATTCTCGAGTTTCTTCAAAATAATTAAATTAATAAAATATGACCATTCGCGTCGCAATTAATGGCCTTGGCAGAATTGGCCGCTGCGTTACCAGAGCAATTTTTGAAGATGCTCGTTATTCTAATATCGAACTTGTTGCGGTAAACGGACCAGCAGAAATCGGAACTCAAAAACATCTTTTAAAATATGATTCAATCCACGGTCGCTTTTCCAAAAGCGTTGAAGCTGATGGAGATTTTTTAGTGATCGATGGCAAAAAAGTTCGCCTTTTTGGTGAGCGCGATCCAAAAAAATTGCCTTGGGCTGATTTGAAAATCGATGTGGTTCTTGAATGCACAGGAGTTTTTACTAAATATGATGATGCTCGCCAACATATTGATGCTGGTGCTAAAAAAGTTATTATCTCAGCTCCAGCAAAAGAAGATAACGTAAAAACAATTGTTTACGGCGTTAATGATGATTCGCTAAATGCCGATGATAAAGTTATTTCGGTTGGCTCTTGCACCACAAATTGTTTGGCTCCAATTGCCAAAGCAATTAATGATGTCATTGGAATTGAGAAAGGTTTCATGACGACAATTCACGCTTACACAAACGACCAAAACATCGTTGATAATTCACACAAAGATTTACGCAGAGCCAGAGCTTGCGCAATGTCAATGATTCCAACTTCAACCGGTGCGGCAAAAGCAATTGGTTTGGTTTTGCCCGAGCTTAAAGGTAAATTGGACGGCAATGCGATTCGCGTTCCAACTGCTAACGTTTCAATGGTTGATTTAAATTTCATCGCTAAACGCGATACCACAAAAGAAGAAGTTAATGAAGTTGTTAGAAAAGCTGCCGCAGGTAGAATGAAAGAAGTTCTGCAAATCATTGATGAACCTTTGGTTTCAATCGATTTCAATCACACAGGTTTTAGCTCTTGCTTCGACACAACTCAAACCAGAGTTATGGGCGGCAATTTAGTTAAAGTTGCTTCTTGGTATGATAATGAATGGGCATTTTCTTTGAGAATGCTTGACGTGACTTCATTAATTCAGAAGTAGTTTTTTGAACTAATTCTTAAAAGAATAAAGAAGAGATTTTTAAAAAATTCTCTCCGTTATTTAAATTTTCTCGATGACTAGCCGCCTTTAATTTAGCCATAATGGCGCTGTCGCAAATCAACTTTTTCGTCGAACTTTTCGCAATTCTAAATTTTTTGAAACGCACGCGCATCTATACCAAATTAACTATCTCTTGATAGCGCTAACGAAGTATTTTTGAGGAAAAATTGCGACTGGAAATGTAAGCTGTATCAAGTGATACAGCGTCATTTTCTGAGCAAATTTTTACCAAAAAGACAAAGTTATGGCTATCAAGAGA
>CANKYC010000053.1 GCA_947487845.1 Rickettsiales bacterium
ATTCAGCACTAGAATATTTCATGACAAATTTTTTATAATTAATAAACTGAGTTTTTATTAATTCATTTTTAGCAAAATAATACAAACAGAAGCGGGGCGGCTTTATTTTAGTTGCGGAAATTACCAAACTTAACAAGCACGATCTCGAATTTTATTCTTTTTTAAGCAATTTTTTTATCACCTTTTCAAAATCCTGCTTTGTCAATTCTCCGCCATCACCATTCAAAGTTGCAACCAAGTTACCACTTTTGTCAAAAATATAATTTAATGGAATCGCGTTTGGTTCTTCCAAGCTGATTTTTAAAGCTTCCGCAAACATTCCATTTGGATATTTAACTGTCTTAGAAACCGCGAGCGCTTTTTTTCGATCTCTTTTTTTATCAATGCTAACACCAATAATTTCAAGACCTTGATCTTTATATTCTTGATAAAGTTCATCTAAAACTAGAATTTCTTTACGACAATCCAAACACCAAGCCGCCCAGATATTTACAATCACAACTTTGCCAATTTTTTCTCGCAGATCGAAAGAATTTTCATCAAAAGTTTTAATGATTAATTCTTCGCGCGCCAAAGCTGACAAAGAAAAAAACAATGCCGCTACAAAAAATAAGAAAAATTTTTTCATCTAAAATTTTGATTTAAAATTGAAATCACCCAAAAATTCCTGAACCAAAGTTAAAGCAGAAATAACCGCGGTATCAGCGCGCAAAATACGCGGGCCCAAACTTAAAGAATAAAGATTTTTTAAGGAACGCATTTTTTCAAATTCTTCCGGCGCAAAGCCGCCTTCCGGCCCAATTAAAATTACGATTTCTTTATTTTGATTATTGATTTTAGGCAAAAGCTCGCTTGCTTTTAAACCTTGTCCTGACTCATCGCAGAGAATAAATATTTTATTTTCTGCTTCTTTTTCACTTAAAAATTTTTCGAGTTTTTTCACTTCCAAAACTTGCGCCAAATCATTTCTTTCGCATTGTTCGCAAGCTTCTTTTATGTTTAATTTGAAACGATCGTAATTAATTTTATCTACGATTGTTCGTTTTGTAATAAGAGGTTGAAAGCTTGAAACTCCAAGCTCGGTAGCCTTTTCAGCAATAAAATCTATTCTGACATTTTTTACCAAAGCGAAAGCCAAACTTATGTTTGGTGCTTTCCTTAAATCGGCAATTTTTTTAACAATTTTAAGAGTAATAAATTTCTTCTCGATTGTTGAAATATTAGCTGCAAACTCACCATCTGCGCCATTAAACACAAAAACTGCATCACCAATTTTTTGGCGCATTACTTTGGTTAAATATTCAAAATCATTACCGGAAATTTTAATTTCCAAACCTTCATTTAGGTTTTTTTCTTCAATAAAAATTCTTATTTTTCTCATAAGTTGATTTAAAAATCTCAATTTGCAAAATGCTGAAAAATCTCACTTCCAAGCATATTTATGAACTTCCTGATTTTCTCCCTAATTTTGGCCGCGACTTTAGCCGCAATATTGAACCGCAATATCAGAAATTTACGCCTGAATTTACAAATTCAAAGCGATAAAAAACTGCGCTTCACTTCGTTGCCTATTCATTATATTTATTGCTTTTTGCTGTGGTCGATCATCTTTACAGCCACAATAACTTTCACCTCTTTTTCCAGCTTTGCAAAATATTGTTTAGTTACTATATTTTTAGTTCTTAATTTTTTCCTGATTAAAATTTTCTATAAGAAAAACTTCAATTCCAAAAAACATATTGAAAAGGCGGGAACCATTGTCCTTTCTATCACCGCCGGCATCGGAATTTTAATCACCATCATCATCACCGCTTCAATTTTATTTGAGTCTTTGCGTTTTTTTGAATTTGTAAAACCACTCGATTTTTTGCTTGGAACCACTTGGAACCCGCAAATGGCAATAACCTCCGAGCAAGCGGTTGGCGACAGCGCTTTTGGCATGGTTCCGGTTTTTCTTGGAACTTTGCTCATAACTTTGATCGCCATGTTGGTTGCGGTTCCAACTGGAATCATGGGCGCAGTTTATTTGTGCCTTTATGCCAAAGCTAAAACCCGCGATTATTTAAAACCAATTTTAGAAATTTTGGCAGGCGTTCCAACCGTTGTTTACGGCTATTTCGCCGTAGTTACAGTTGCGCCATTTTTTAAACATGCTTTTGCCTCTTTCGGAATTGAAATCGCTTCAGAAAGCGCTCTTGCTGCTGGTTTTGTAATGGGCGTGATGATTATTCCCTTCGTATTATCTTTAACCGACGACGCTTTAAACGCAGTGCCGCAAGCTTTAAAAGACGGCGCTTTGGCGCTTGGAAGCACTAAATCAGAAATGATTAAAAAAGTTGCTTTGCTTTCTGCAACGCCATCAATTGTAGGCGCTGTGATTTTGGCAGTTTCGCGCGCAATTGGCGAAACCATGATTGTAGTAATGGCGGCGGGTTTGGTTGCTAAATTAACTTTTAACCCGCTTGATTCAGTAACAACCGCAACCGCGCAAATTGTAACCTTGCTTGTTGGCGATCAAGAATTCAACAGCCCCAAAACTCTAGCCGCTTTTGCACTCGCTTTAACATTATTTATTTTTACCTTCATTTTCAACATCGTAGCGCTGGTGGTGATTAAAAATTATAAGAAAAAATACGGTTAAAATGAAAAATAACAAAATTAAAAACCTTAAAAAACGTCACAGAAAAGAATTCCGCTTCAAGGCGTTTGGCATGATTTCAATCGCATTTTCTTTGGCATTTTTAGTGCTGTTATTTGGCATGATTTTAAGCAAAAGTTCGGGTGCTTTTTTACGCAGTGAGATTGCGTTAGAAATTGATTTGACCAATGAAAATGACATCGCAAAAATTGATTATCGCCAACATATTAAAGATGCTTTGAAAGCTGAATTTCCTGATGCCATGGAACTTGCAGAAATAAATTCGCTTTATCAATTAATCAGCAAAATCAGTAACTTAGAACTCAAAAAAGAGTTAGAAAAAAATCCTGATTTACTGGGAAAAAAATCAACTTTTTGGCTTAGCGCTTCTTCAAAAATTGATATGTATTTCAAAAATAAAAATTCTGCATCACTTAACGAAAGGCAATTTTTATGGGCCAAAGAATTATCTGATAAAAACCAATTGCGCACCGTTTTTAATTGGAAATTTTTTGAATTTGCTGATTCTCGCGAACCAGAAATAGCAGGCATTGGCGCTGGTTTAAGCGGTTCGATTTTAGTGATGACAATTTTCTTAAGTCTGGCTTTCCCAATTGGCGTAATGTGCGCTTTTTATTTGGAAGAATTTGCACCAAAAAATCGCGCCACCGACATTATCGAAATCAGTATTAATAATTTAGCCGCAATTCCATCAATCATTTACGGATTACTCGGATTGACAGTGTACTTACAATTCATGAACCTGCCGCGCTCTTCTAGTTTAGCGGGTGGAATGACTTTATTCATGTTGGTTTTGCCAGTAATTATCATCGCAACTCGAAATACAATTCGCTCAATTCCAAGTTCAATTCGTGATGGCGCAGCCGCTCTGGGCGCATCTAAAATGCAGATTACTTTGCATCATTTATTACCGCTTTCTGTTCCCGGAATCATGACCGGAACTATTCTCGCAGTTTCTCGTGCGCTTGGCGAAACCGCGCCATTATTGATGATTGGCATGATTGCCTTCATCGCTGATATTCCAAAAAACTTTACTGATCCAACAACTGTTCTTCCGGTACAAATTTATTTATGGTCTGACAGTCCAGAAATGGGTTTTGCTGAAAAAACCGCCGCGGCAATTCTGGTGTTGCTTGGAATTCTTATTTTATTCAATTTGGTGGCGGTGATTCTGCGTAAAAAATTCGAGAAAAAATGGTGAGAAAACAGCCCCAAAAGGCTGTTTTCGGCTCTGTGATTAAAAATTCTACAAACCGAGTTAAATGAACAACTCTTTCTCAATTCATAATATAAAACCAAAAATTATCGGAATTTTAAACGTTACGCCTGATTCATTTTCTGATGGCGGAAAGTTTAATTCTCTTGATAACGCGCTAAATCATTTAAAAAAAATGATCGCCGAAGGTGCTGATGGAATTGATGTCGGCGCTGAATCTACAAGGCCAAAAGCCACGCCAATTGGCGCTGAAGAAGAATGGGAAAGACTAGAAAAAATTCTTCCCGCCGTAATTTCTGAAGTAAAAAAATCTGCCCGAAAAATTAAAATAAGTATCGATTCTTATCATTTTGAAACCATCAAAAAAGCTTATGAAATTGGCGTTGATGTAATTAACGATGTGAGCGGTTTATGTGATGAAAAAATTGTTAATTTTATTGCCGAAAAAAATATCGAAACAATTTTGATGCATAACCTGCAAATTGAGGCAATTCCTGATGTGGTGATTAACCGCAATTTAAATTTAATTAACGAAATTCTGAAATGGGGAAGGGAGAAAATTTCTTATTTAGAAAGTAAAAATGTTAAAAAATCGCAACTAATTTTTGATCCGGGAATTGGTTTTAATAAAGATGCTTTACAATCGATTCGAATTTTAAAAAATATTGAAAATTTTCGAGCTTTAGGATTGCCGATTTATATTGGTCATTCCAAGAAAAGTTTTTTGGAAGCGATTGATTTTTCGGATTATGGCGAAGGTTTAAATCCTGCCGAAAAAACGCTGATTATTTCGCAATATTTGATTGGAAAAAATGTTGATTATTTGCGGATTCATGATGTTGAAAAACATGTTCAAAACATTGTCAAATTTCATCGCGCACCCGCATAAAACTAGCAAATCTCGGCGTGTTATTTTTGGTTTTTCCAAAAAATTTATAAGTAATTATCGCGCCGATTTTTGGCGGGTTTTTTCTTTGTTCATCGCTAAATCCACCGCCAATTTTGAAACGAATTTTATCATTATTTTCAACCCATAAAGCGCCTAACATTCCGCCATATTTACCAACTCCTTCAACATAAGAAATAACTCGCGCTTCGGCATCTTCAAAAGTTTTTAACTTCAATAAATCATCATTTCTTTCGGCCTTATAAAATGAATTTGCGCGATGCAAAACCAAACCTTCGCCACCATTTTTAACTATGCGTTCAAGCAGATTTATCAAGGCTTCGTGGCTTTCGATTTTAAATTGATCGACAACTTTTAAATGCTCCGCTTTTATTTTTTTCATCTCCTCAAAACGTTTGGAAAAAATATCAGGATTTTGTGGCATGTCAAAAATCATAAAATTGATTTTTTGCCAATCTTTATCATTGGGAATTTCTTGTCTGACAATGCTTGAAGTTGTTTCAAATTGCCCGCGCGCGATCCATAATTCACCATCTAAAACTTCATTGGGAAAATCTTTAATAAACCATTTTGGGGCATGAATTTCATTGCCTTGGCGTGAAATTAATTTTTCTCCAGTCCAATAACCGCGTATTCCATCAAGCTTTTCACTGACTAAATAATCTGTAATTACAATGTCGTCGCGATAAATGTTTGCGAGTTGAATTTGAGGTTTTGAGGCGGCGTGGGAATTGCTAACAAAAAAAATGGTGAAGAAAAATATGAGCTTGAGTCGCATGGGTTTGGTGTTTTAATTTATTTTTTCCAGATTGTTTTTTAGGCTCTTGTAATCCAAAAAGCGATTCTTAAATAACCCTCAAATTTCACCTTTATACCAAAGCTACTTGAAACTCGAACATTTCTTATAAATTGAGAATAGATCCTAAAAACAAGTTCAGGATGAAGACGGCGGGAAGATCTACCAGATTCTGTCATCCTGAACTTGTTTTTGGGATCTATTCGATTTCATCGCAAAGAAAAATTATATCTTGGTCGAGTTTCAAGTAGCTTTGGTTTATTCACTTTTTCAATCAATCAAAAAAATAATTTTATGAGCAGCAAAGTAATCGGGATCGACCTTGGAACCACCAATTCTTGCGTGGCAATCATGGAAGGTAAAAATATCAAAGTTATTGAAAATTCAGAAGGCGTTAGAACAACTCCTTCAATAATCGGCTTTTTAACAAATGGCGAAAGAGCCGTTGGCGCGTCCGCTAAAAGACAAGCTGTTACCAATCCACAAAATACTGTTTTTGGTATTAAGAGATTGATTGGAAGAAGATTTGAAGATCCGACAACGCAAAAAGACAAAGCTCTTGTTCCTTACAAAATCGTCCCTTCAGCCAATGGTGATGCTTGGGTTGATATTAAAGGCGAAAAATATTCTCCAAGTCAAATTTCAGCTTTCGTTTTGATGAAAATGAAAGAAACCGCCGAAAGCTATTTGGGCGAAACTGTTACTAAAGCTGTAATCACCGTTCCGGCTTATTTCAACGATTCACAACGCCAAGCAACAAAAGATGCCGGAAAAATCGCCGGCCTTGAAGTTCTGCGCATCATCAATGAACCAACGGCTGCAGCGCTTGCTTATGGTTTTGAGAAAAAAGGTGGCCAAACAATTGCCGTTTACGATTTGGGCGGCGGAACTTTCGACGTTTCAATTCTTGAAATTGGCGATGGAGTTTTTGAAGTTAAATCAACCAATGGCGACACTTTCCTTGGTGGCGAAGATTTCGACATGAGAATTTTACAATTCCTTTCTGACGAATTTAAAAAAGATACCGGCGTTGATTTATCCAAAGATCCACTAGCGCTGCAACGTTTGAAAGAAGCTGCCGAAAAAGCTAAAATCGAACTTTCTAGCTTGATGGAAACCGACATTAACTTGCCTTACATCACCGCTGATGCGTCTGGACCAAAACACTTAAATGTGAAATTAACCCGCGCCAAACTTGAGCAATTAGTTGATGATCTAATTCAGCGCACCATCAAACCTTGCGAAAACGCCTTGCAAGACGCTGGTTTGAAAGCTTCTGATATTCATGAAGTTATTTTGGTTGGCGGTATGTCACGCATGCCGAAAGTTATCGAAACTGTGAAAAAACTTTTTGGTAAAGAGCCAAATAAATCGGTTAATCCTGATGAAGTTGTGGCGATTGGCGCGGCAATTCAAGCGGCGGTTTTACAAGGCGACGTAAAAGATGTTCTTCTTTTAGACGTAACTCCACTTTCTTTGGGAATTGAAACTGCGGGCGGCGTTTTCACTCGCTTGATCGATCGCAATACAACAATTCCAACCAACAAGAGCCAAGTATTCTCAACCGCAGCGGACAGCCAAACTGCGGTTACGATTAAAGTCTTCCAAGGGGAGCGCGATATTGCGATTCACAATAAATTACTTGGCGAATTTAATTTAGAAGGAATTGCTCCGGCGCCTCGCGGCATGCCACAAATCGAAGTTATTTTTGATATTGACGCTAACGGCGTGGTGAAAGTTTCTGCGAAAGATAAGGCAACCAATAAAGAACAACAAATTCGCATTCAATCTTCTGGCGGCTTGTCTGACGCTGATATTGAAAAAATGGTGAAAGATGCAGAAGCAAATGCTTCTTCAGACAAAGCCAAAAAAGAATTTATCGAAGCTAAAAACCAAGCTGATGCAACGGTTTATGAAACTGAAAAATCTTTGAAAGAACATGGCGATAAAGTTGATGAAGCGACTAAATCTGCGCTTACAACTGAAATCCAAAATTTAAAAGATTTGATGGCTAAGCCAGAAGTAACCGCTTCAGAATTAAAAACCGCAACTGAAGGCTTGGTGCAAAATTCAATGAAGTTGGGTGAAGCAATTTACAAAGCTTCACAAGCTGGCGCTGGAGCGGCTGGAAATTCTGGTTCAGAATCCACAAACACCGAACAACAATCTTCAACAACCGATTCTTCTTCATCTGAAAAAGTTGTTGATGCGGAATATGAAGAAGTAAAAAACGAAGATAAAAAATAATACGTTAATTGCTCGAAAATACTCTGGACTATACCAAATTAACTATCTCTTGATAGCGCTAACGAAGTATTTTTGAGGAAAAATTGCGACTGGAAATGTAAGCTGTATCAAGTGATACAGCGTCATTTTCTGAGCAAATTTTTACCAAAAAGACAAAGTTATGGCTATCAAGAGAT
>CANKYC010000054.1 GCA_947487845.1 Rickettsiales bacterium
AAACCAGCGTCGCCGTCGGGGCCGCCAATAACAAATTTTCCAGTTGGATTTACCAAAAATTTTTCTTCAGCGCACATCCAATTTGCGGGCAAAGATTTTTCTACGTAAGGGCGAATTAAGTCGCGAACTTGTTTTTGCGTTGTGCCATCAACATGTTGAATTGAAACCAAAACGGTTTCGGCGCAAACTGGCGCGCCGTTTTCGTAGCGCAAAGTGACTTGGCTTTTGGCGTCGGGCCCCAAATTTGGCAACTCGCCCGCGCGCACAGCGTCCATAATATTTTGCAAAATTCTATGCGCATAATAAATGGCTGCGGGCATTAGACTTGGGGTTTCGCTGCAAGCGTAGCCAAACATAATTCCTTGGTCGCCAGCGCCCTCGTCTTTTGCGCCAGCTGCGTCAACGCCAATTGCAATATCCGCAGATTGGGCGTGAATTAGGTTGGTGATTTCTAAATTTTGCCAATGAAAACCTTGTTGCTCGTAACCGATTTGTTTGACGGTGCTGCGAATAATATTTTCAACATCTTTTTTTGAAATTTCTGGAGCACGAATTTCGCCGCCAATTATGACACGATTGGTTGTAGCAAATGTTTCAATGGCTAAACGGGAATAAGGATCTTTGGTTAAATAAGCATCAACAAGAGCATCTGAAATTTGATCGCAGATTTTGTCAGGATGACCTTCAGAAACTGATTCCGAAGTAAATAAAAAGCTTTTTGGCATTGCTTGTAAAGAACTTTAGATATTTCGGAAGGCTTTCCTAGAAAGATAAATATTTTTTTGAAATAGCCTTAGTTAAAAGGCTTTCATGTAACCAATACGAACCGTTGTCAATTGGGCGTTTAATAAACCCATTCTTCCAGCGTATTTTTGAAAACTCAAACGAATTGCATCGTCTGACATTGGACATGTTTTAAATTGCAAACCAAGACCATAAACCATTTTGGTTTCGTGAGCTTTACGATTTGCGCCAGCTCCAACTGCTGTTGCGTAGTGCAATCTGGAATTAATATCTGACACCCCAAGTTCTGCGAAAGCTTCAAAAGATTCACTCAATGGCACATAACCAAGAGCAGTTAAATTAAATTGACTCATTTTAAAAAGCGCTTCTTGCGACAAAGCTCCGATATTTTGCAAAACATCATTTTTCAACTCAGTTTTAGCCCAGTTTAAATTGAAGCCTAAATTTTTATGAACGCGAAAACTGCCGCCAATTGCGATATTTTCAAAACGTCTAAGTTGTTGATCGAAATTATTAGTTTTAAATTCAGAATTAATACCGCCATTCGTGATAACAGGGGCGCTATATTCAATAGTTGCGAAAGGTTTTAGATAAAAATTATCCGCAACTTTTGCCAAAGCCGAGGATGAAAAAAGTGATAAAATCGCGGCGCAATAAGTAACATGTTTTGTTAATTTTTTCATATGAAAATTATTGGTTTGTTGAGAGATTTTTAAAACTTCTGACGGATATTTTTTCAAATTAAATTTTGGAAATAACATAATCAACCCTTCTTTCCACTTCCGATTTTCCTAAAATTTCAATAACGTCGAAAATCCCGCCAGCCGAAGCTTGAGAGAAAGTTAAAATGATGCGCAAAAGCGGGCCGAAATCTTTGATTTTTAAATTTTTCTGCGTCGCAAATTCGTTTAAAGAATTTTTAATTCCGTCGTGATTCCAATCATTTAAATTAGCAAAAACTTTTTGCAATTCGGCGATTAAAGATTTTTTTTCTGCGATTATTTTTTTACTTTCCTCATCAAATTCAGCGCGAAAATTATCAAAATAAATTTCTAAATTTGCTGCCAATTCATTTAAAACAGCAGCTCTTTCTTTAACAAATTTTAAGGCGCGTGCGATTCTAAATTCTTCTGAAGTTGCTGGTTTTTTGCTAAAAAATTCTGCAACTAATTTTAATAATTCTGCTTCGTTTTTTTCTTTGATATAATGTTTATTAACTGATTTGAGTTTAGCAAAATCAAAGCGCGACGGTGATTTTCCAATCTGTTTTAAATCAAACCATTCAACAGCTTGCGCATCAGAAATAATTTCAGAATCGCCGTGCGACCAGCCCAAACGCAGCAAATAATTACGCATCGCTTCTGGCAAATATCCCATTTCTTTATATTCAATCACCGAAGTTGCGCCGTGGCGTTTGGAAAGTTTTGCGCCGTCAGACCCGTGGATTAGCGGAATATGAGCAAATTCGGGAACTTTCCAATCCATCGCTTCGTAAATAACTTTTTGGCGAAAAGCGTTGGTTAAATGATCGTCACCGCGAATAATGTGCGAAACATTCATGTCGTGATCGTCAACTACAACCGCCATCATGTAAGTCGGAGTTCCGTCGCCACGCAACATAACCAAATCATCAAGCTCGGAATTTTTAACGCGAATTTCACCTTGTACCAAATCGCGGATCACCATTTCGCCATCGAGTGGCGCTTTGATGCGGATTACTGGCTTTATATTTGAAGAAAGAGATTGTGATTTATCGCGCCATTCACTTTTAAAACGAAAAACTTCTTTTTTAGCTTCAGCATTTTGGCGCAATTCTGCCAGCTCTTCCGCTGAAGTATAACATAAATAAGCCCGACCTTTTTCTAGCAGCTTTTCCGCAACTTCTTTATGACGCGCCAAATTTTTGGACTGTAAAATAAAATCGCCATCATGTTTTAATTCTAACCAATCCAAGCCTTGCAAGATTGCATCGATGGCTTCTGCGGTTGATCTTTTTTCATCGGTATCTTCAATTCGAAGTAAAAATTTTCCGCCCATATTTTTGGCGAAAAGGTAATTAAACAGCGCAGTTCTTGCTCCTCCAATATGTAAATATCCGGTTGGAGATGGCGCAAAACGGGTAACTATGGACATAAGATTAAATTATTGAGTTTGCTTTCTTGACAATGAAACAAGCCAAAACATGATTTGGAAATGATTTAAAAATCAATCTTACTTTTAAGAACCTGCATATTAGACAGCTTCTTCTAAGACAATTCAAAAAGACTGAAAAAAAATAAAAGATGGCAGCATCATCAACTAATCTCGAGATTGGCGCTCGACTCATAGAAAAGAAGGTTATCTCAGAAGACCAACTAACAATTGCCCTGAAAGAACAAGCGCGCCTAAAAGGTGCGAAGACCGTTGGTGCAATTTTGGTCGAAATGGGTTTTATCTCCGAGGGTGCGCTTGGGGAAATTTTAAATGAATCGACTGGTATCAAAAAATTCGATATTAAGGCCTCAATTATTGATTCAAAATTAGTAAAAAAAGTCCCTAAAGAATTTGCTGTTCACAATAAATTAATTCCAGTTTCATACACTCACGATTCAATCACGCTGGGCATGTCCGACGTTTTTGACATTGTGGCAATTGACCAAGTGCGTCGTTATTTCCCGCCAAATTTTCGTATTAATCCAGTTTATGTTGCTGAAGTAGATATCTTACAAGCGATAGATCAATATTACGATTATGAGATGTCGATCGAGGGTATTTTAAGAGAGATCGAAGGCAGCGCTGGTAAAAATATTAATGACGAAACGCAACTTCGCGGTGATTATAAATCGCCAATGGTTCGTTTAGTAGATGCAATTTTAACCGATGCGGTGCACCGTGGCGCATCAGATTTACACTTTGAGCCAGAAAATCTTTTTCTTAGAATTCGTTACAGAATTGACGGAAAAATGGCGCAAGTGCGCTCTATTCACAAAGATTATTGGTCGGCAATTGCGGTTCGTATTAAAATCATGTCGGGCATGAATATTGCAGAAAGTCGCAAAGCGCAAGATGGTCGTATTAATTCAGAAATTCTAGGAAGAAAAATTGACTTTCGTGTTTCAACTCAACCAACAATTTACAGCGAAAATATCGTGATGCGTATTTTGGATGAAAAATCATCCATTTTGTCGCTCGATAAACTTGGTTTTTCAGAACATAGTATCAATTTGTTAAAGAAGGTGGTGCAACGTCCGGAGGGCGTAATTATTCTTACTGGCCCTACGGGTTCTGGTAAAACTACTACTCTTTACACAATTCTAAGCTACATCAACTCGATCGATAAAAACATCATGACTCTCGAAGATCCGGTGGAATATCACATTCCATTAATTCGTCAGTCAAATATCAGAACCGACCTTGGCATGGATTTTGCATCAGGGATTAAAGCTTTGCTACGTCAAGATCCCGACGTAATTCTAGTCGGCGAAATTCGTGATAAAGATACAGCGATTGCTGCAATTCAAGCTGCGATGACGGGTCACCAAGTATATAGTTCGCTTCACACAAACGACGCTTTGGCAGCGATTCCGCGTTTGATGAATATTGGCGTGCCAAATTATTTAATGGCCGGATCATTGATTTGTATAGTTGGACAACGTCTTGCTAGAAAATTATGTCCGCATTGTAAGAAAGAGCAGCCACTCGATGCTTTTGAAAAAAGACTTTTAGGCCCAAAACATAGCAATATTACCAAGCTTTTCAAAGCTGTGGGCTGTGAAAAATGCCGCAGCGGTTATAAAGGTCGCGTAGTAGTTTGCGAGCTTCTGCCTTTTGACCGCGAACTTGACGAACTAATTGTAAACGAAGCCAGTCGCAAAGAACTATTGGCTCATGCTTTAAAAGAAGGTTTTGTACCAATGGTTGAAGATGGCATTGAAAAAGTAATCGCCGGAATTACTGATTTAAAAGAATTGATGAGGGTGGTTGATATGACGGATAGGATGAACTAAATATATGCAATCTCTTAGAGCCTGTCCTAAGTCTTTTTTAACCTCAAATTTTGACATGTTTTTAGCGCTTTTTTAGTAAAATTACGACCAATATCAGGATATATTGCGAGTAATTTTACTAAAAAATACGCGTTTATATACTTGACACTACTAAAAGTTAGTTTTAACCTTGATTCACAAGGTTTCAACGCAACAAATTTTTTATGAAACAAAGCATTTTAGATCAAAAACATTTTTACAACGAAAAAGCCTCCTTCGCCTATGTGGAAAGCATTATCTGGAAGAGTGGTAAAAGCTGCCCTCATTGCGGAAACACTGGCAAGCATTACGAATTGAAGGCGCGCGTTGGTTTGAATAAATGCGCTGAATGCAAAAAAGAATTTACTGTGCGCATCGGAACAATTTTTCAAGACAGCCCAATCCCTTTGCACAAGTGGCTTCAAGCAATCTTCTTGTTAGCTTCTAGCAAAAAAGGAATCAGCTCTCATCAAATTCACAGAACTTTGCAAATCACTTATAAAAGCGCGTGGTTCTTGTCTCACCGCATCCGCGAAGCAATGAAGCCAAGCGGTGGAATTGATATGATGGGCGGCGAAGGAAAAGTTGTTGAAGCTGATGAAACTTACATTGGCAACAAAGGCAAACATAAACCAGGCGCACGCGGTTGGTCTCACAAAGAGAAGGTTTTTAGCTTAGTTGAACGTGGCGGCAAAGTCCGCTCTCACCATGTTCAACTGACCAACGTAAAAACACTTTTGCCGATTCTTCAAAGTGTAGTAAAACAAGAAACAACTTTGATGACTGATGAGGCTAGACAGTATGTGAAGATCGGAAAAGAGTTTAAAGATCACGGTGTTGTTGTTCACAGTCGCAAAGAATATGTAAGAGGACAAGTTCATACTAATACAATCTAAGGCTTCTTTAGCATTTTTAAAAGAGGCATGAAGGGCGTTTATCAGCATTGCAAAAGTAATCATTTAAAACGATACTTGTGCGAGTTTGATTTTCGTTATAACACGAAAGAAATTACAGACTCGGAACGAGCTGAAGCCGTATTGGCGGGCATTATGGGAAGAGATTGACATACCGGGGAACTTATCAATAGACCAAAGAAATGAGATACAAGCAATTTAAAATCATCAAATACAAAAGCATTTCAAAGCCAATCGTTGTCGACATTAAAAGAAATAAATTGTTGCCAATAATTGGTGAAAATGAATGTGGTAAAACAACTATCTTGAAAGCAATTTTTGCTTTCGATTATTTCAACGATAAGATGATTAATGGCGAGCATCTTACCAATGTGAAAAACCAATATCAGCCAGCCGATAATGAGCCTTCAAAAATTTCCGCTACAATTGAGTTAGACGAAAGCGATAAAGAAGAATATTTGAAGATTATAAGAGAAATTCATAAGAAAACCCCACTATCAGAAAGTGCCTACGATGATGTGATAAAGACCCAGCCTACTGAGCTTACGATCACTAGATATTTCAATGGTGAAAAAATTTACAAAATTGAAGAAAATATTCTAGAAAATGAATCTAAGCAAATTCAAGATGCAATTTGTCAGGAACTAATTGGAAACTTGCCGTACATTCTTTATTTTGATGACTTCTTAGAAAGTATTCCTGATGAGATTTTGATAACAGAGAAAGATAAATCTAGCTGGCAAGAAACAATGGATTTGCTGCTTGCAAGTGTGAACAAGCAGTATTCTACGACCTCCTTAAAGGACAAAGAAGAGAATGCGATATATTCGATTGAATCAGATGTTTCGGGCAAGTTATCGGATACCATCAGTAGAAAATGGACTGACATGCGCCTTGAAGATGCCAACAACTTTAAAATCAAATTTAGCTACGATAAAACCAAACCTTCGATCAAGCTTAAAATTGTAGAAACCATAAAGGGAGAAGATGCTAACGGAAAAGAAAAATCTTGCGACAGAACGTTTTATATAAGGCAGCGCAGTAAGGGATTTTACTGGTTTTTCAATTTTGGTATTAAATCGGAATTTAATCCAAAAGCAGATCTAAACAATTCAACAGGAGTAATTTTTTTGCTGGATGAGCCAGGTGCTTATCTTCACGTCTCAATGCAAGAGAAATTATGTGAGAAATTAGCAAAGTTATCCGAAACCAGCACAGTCATATATTGCACTCACTCACACAACCTATTGAAACCAGAGCATATCGACATTTCCAACATTCATATCTGCCACAAAGAAAAAGAAAATAATGGCAATATTTTGATGCAAAGAATTGGCGATTATGCTGACAACTCAAGCATTGAAAAACATAGAAAATCTTTAGCATTTGAGCCAGTTTATCACGTTTTAGGTGTATCTGATGTTTTGGTAAATGGCACGAGAAATAACATCTTACTTACTGAGGGAATAAATGATTTTTATACCTTCCAAATGTTCAAAGATCAGAATGTTGATTTGTCATTTTTACCGTCAACTAATGCAAATCACATTCAATATAACATTCCGACTTTCCTTGCCTGTGATAGAAAATTCATGTGTTTGTTTGATTCAGATACTGAAGGCAAAAAAGAGCTTGAGTTACTGCGTAATATTTTTGGTGAAGAGATCGATAAAATTGCTTTCAAATGTAAAGAGATCGATAGTGCGGCGGTTGAAACTGAATGTTTATACGATGAGCAAGAGTGTAAAAAGATTCAGAAGGACTTCTTTAATTATGCCGACAATCAGCTAGTTAATACAAAGAAACTGATTAAACGAATTTTCTTTGCTCCAAATAGATCGGAAATATTGGCTCAAATGCCAAATACAAAAGCTAAGATTTTAGCATTCCTGAAAAAGATAGAGGAAAAATTTAAGGTTTATTATGGCAACTAAACCAACAAAAAAACAGCCTCAAAAATCCCAACATGAGCTTTTCAAGGAGACCGCAAAAGATCATGGCTGTGATGAGAAATTCGACCTAAAAAAAGCTCTAAAAAAACTTATTAACCCGAAAAAAAATAATTTTTAGGCTTTAGTAGTGTCAAGTATATAAACGCGAAAAATTTATTGAGTTAGGAGTTGTTAGGTTGGAGGGTGGGTTCTTCAGCGCGGACTAACAAGCGTTGTAGAGTATTAATAATTTTCTTAAGACAAATGAGTAGCCACAAAACCAAATACCTTTTTAACATATTGTCCGCGTTTTTTGCATTTCTGCTCTGGGGAGGTTGGGCTTATTTTATTAATCAAAATATCAAATCCGCC
>CANKYC010000055.1 GCA_947487845.1 Rickettsiales bacterium
TCTCTTGATAGCGCTAACGAAGTATTTTTGAGGAAAAATTGCGACTGGAAATGTAAGCTGTATCAAGTGATACAGCGTCATTTTCTGAGCAAATTTTTACCAAAAAGACAAAGTTATGGCTATCAAGAGATAGTTAATTTGGTATATGCCAAATTGCATTCAAAACTTGATTTGCGACAGCGCCATTATGGAACAGGCCATTATGGAACAGGATTTTTTACAAATAATATTTTTATGATTTTATAGAAATATTCTCGGAATTTATTGCGCAATGATTTCTGCTTAGTTCCCCGTAAATAATGATGAAATGAGCAAAAATGATATTTAGGAAAAATACTGTATTTCGTAATATCTGGATCAGATGTGTTCTTAAATTTTAACTTGCGAATCACAATTAAATCAGGATGAAAAACCATCATGAAATTGAAATAAATCTGATATTCCGAAGCCGCACCTTGACCGTGATTTTTGAGGAAAATTTTATAAAAAGGATCTTTATCAGCATCAAGCGCCTCAACCATTTCAAATAATTCTTTCATGATCTCACGATTAAAAATCATATTATGGCTGATCGCAGAAAATAATTTAAAATGTAGAGGAATATTTTTGCGCTTAATTGCGGGAAGAAATTCTTCTATATGCGCATCAACTGCCGCTGTGAAGGTTTGACATTCTTTTCTTTGTCCCTTGCTTAAATTATAAAAAGCACGGCCTTTTTTATCGAACATCGGAATTCTACGAAAGAAAACCGTGTCGCTATCAAGCACCATAACATTCGGCAAAATATCCGGAATTACGATTGGAGAATACATTTTGAGCAACTGCTGAAAAAACCAGCCAGCTTTATTGTCTTTATAACTTTTAACTAGGTCATATGAAAATGGAAAAATCGCCTCATCGATCCATTCAGCATTTTGAGTATATTTTTCCTTAGAAACGGTGATAATTCTGCGAACTCCGATGAGGTTTTTTCTGGCACCATTTATGCAATGTTCCAAAATCGACTTATCTCTTTCGTGAACTGGAATTACTACGTCAAATTCATATTTTTGGGACAACATTTACAAAAAATTTATTAATTAGAATTAAGTGATTTTGGCTTGATATTAAATTTCCCGTATGTCCCATTGAAATACGGGATGGGGATCCCCGCAAAGCGGGGGGCGACTCGTATCGCGTTTTTCGTATCCCGAAGGGATAAAGGACTTAAATTTTATTACCCAAATTAGCTAAAAGCTCCTAAAGCTTTCCCCTAAAAGCGGAATCAAAAATCTTTCATGTTCGATTTCCGCTTCATCAAGCGCTGTTTTAAGATCAGATATTGGTTGATCCAAAGTCTCATCGGTCAAATTCATAAAAGTGCCAAAATGAATTGCGAGCGCTTTTTTAGCATTTAATTCTTCCATTATTTTCACCGCTTCCCGCGGATTAACATGATAATTTTTCATGAACCATCTTGGTTCATAAGCGCCAATTGATATTGCAGCGAGATCGAGTTTTTTTAAACGATTGGCAATATCGGAAATATCTTTGGAATAACCCAAATCTCCTGAAAACCAAAAACGGAATTTCGGTGATAAAACCGCAAAACTTCCCCATAAAGTCTCATTGCGATCACTATTTGAGCGCGCGCTCCAATGTTGTACTGCCAAAAATTCAATTTTTACTGGCGCAGCTTTTCCAGCAATTTCAAGAGAATCATCCCAATCCATCGCAAAAATATTTTGGTTTTCACCTTCTAAAATCGTGCCTTCAACATTTTTTAAAAACCAATATTGTACGCCAAGCGGCACAAAAAATTTCGGTGCGCCGTTTTTTTGTTTTATCAATTTCCGAACCGTCGCCAAATCAAGATGGTCGTAGTGATTATGCGAAATCAAAACCGCGTCAATATGCGGCAAATCTGCAATATTTATATTAAGCGGCGCAAAACGTTTTGGCCCCAAAAAACTAATTGGAGATGCGCGATCACTGAATTGCGGATCGGTTAAAATATTTAAGCCATCAATCTGCAATAAAATTGTGGAATGTCCAATCCAAGTTGCAGCGATTTCATCGCGATTATTTTGAATGAAATTTAAATCAGGTTTTTTGGCAGAAATTTGTTGGCGAAATTCAGCCGAAGTTTTTTTTGGAAAACCTTTGGTTAATTTTTCCGCTTGCCATTTTAAGAAATTTCCTTGCGGCATTTCTGGCAAATAACGATTCATAAAACCATCGATACGATGATGTTTTTTGGCGGGATTATAATCAGGATTTTTGTAATTATTTGCCAGCGCTTGCGAGTTAAAAATCATAAAAAAACCAAAAATTAGAAAAATTTTTCCCATAATCTGTTAATTTTTCTCTGATATAAAGTTGTCGTTTTTTACGATATTTCTGATGATGAAAAAAACTAAAATATTCAGCAAAGCAATTGTTATAAAAATCTGCAAAAGACTAAAACCAAATTTCAATAAAACGACCATAAAAATGCTGGAAAATATCATGAATAAAGCATTTATCACATTATTTGCGGCAATGATTCTCGATAAATATTTGGCATCGCTGCGATATTGAATAATTGCGTAAAGCGGTACAATGTACATACCTGAAAAAACTGCCATTGCGAGCAAGCCGAAAACTATTAACCAAGCATTTGATCCTGAAGTTAAAAATTCTTTCAAGCTGATTAAATGATCTGGCGTATGATAAAAATAACTGCCGTAACAAAGAGTTGAAATGCCGATTGTAATGCCAATTGAAGCAAGTACAACAAGTCTTCCGTCAATTTTGCCTTTGAGAATTTTATTGCAAATTGCCGAACCAATTCCGATTCCCACCGAAAGAATTGAGAGAAATAAAGTTACAACAAATTCATCGCCGCCAACAATATTTTTAGTGTAAACTGGAAGTTGCGACAAAAAAGTCATAGCAATAAACCAGAACCATGAAATGCCAATGATTGCGAGCCACACCGTTTCTTCTTTTTTAGCATAATTGATGATTTCCCAAGTTTGCCCAAAAATGTTAAAACTGATTTTTAATCCCGAATCAGAAACTAAAGATTTTGGAATGAAGCGACTACTTAAATAGCCAATCACCGCGAATAAAACCACGCAACCTGAAATTATTTCAATGCCATTTTGAGAGCGAATTACTAAACCGCCAAAAATTGTGCCAAGTAAAATTGCCAAAAAAGTTCCGCCTTCAATTAAAGCATTTCCACCTACTAATTCGTGACTTTGCAACGTTTCTGGAAGTAAACTATATTTGATTGGGCCAAAAAAAGTTGAATGAATTCCCATCAAAAACATCAAAGTCAAAAGCAGGTAAATATTTTCAAAATAAAATCCGACGAAAGAAAAAATCATAATTAAAATTTCAGCAATTTTTATGATTTGAGCTAGGCGTGATTTTTCATATTTATCAGCAACTTGTCCCGCCAAAGCCGAAAGTAAAAAGAAAGGAAGAATGAAAAGTCCCGAGGCAATTGTTACCATGATTTGCGGATCCAACTTGACCTTATTCACAATGTCGTAAGTAACCCAAATTAGAAAAGCATTTTTAAAAACATTATCATTGAAAGCGCCAAAAAACTGCGTGATAAAAAGTGGAAGAAATCTTTTTGATTTCAGGAAACTAGATTGGTTTTGCATGAATTTTATTGTAGGATTTTAGAGGCTCATTAACTCACTTTGTTGAGTGTTTTCTTGTCCATAATTTGAATAAAGAATTTTCTGAAAATCAAAGAAGTTTGAACGAATTTTTTCAACGCCACCAAGCTCTTTTTCGGCATCAGGAATTGCCTGATATTTCAATTCTAAAAGCTGCGACAATCTATCTTCCGCAAGTTCTTCAAATCCTTCTTGAACATATTTTTTTAGAACAAATTCTAAAAATTCTTGCTGCTTTTCATCTAAATGATCAAAAATTTTCTCCTTTATTTTTTCAACTCTTTCAAATCTTGAAATTGGCTGAATAGAAAAAGCAACATAGGCCAATACATCAAATAAATCGCTGCTTTGGGCATTAATCATTTTTTGTAAAGTTTCTAATTGTTGCGCTCCATAACCAATTCCATCAATCTTTTGCAAAAAAACTTTTCTGGTTTTCGGATTTGACCAAATTTTTCTAAGTTCATTTTCATCTTTAAAAAACTCTGGCAAATCACCAAACATTTTATGCAGAAATTCTTCCGCCGAAATTGGCGAACCATCAGCGCCCCAAAATGAAGTTTGAATCATATGTTGAATTTCACGTTCTTTGCCATCGCGTAATTTGATTTTTAACTTTTTCTTTGGCTCAAATTCTTCACCATTTTCAGGTTTTTCTTTGGTTTCTTTTTCTTTTTTAGACTGTTTTTCTTTTAACTCATTAACATCAATTGGCTCGTCAATAATTGGCTCGCCGTCCCAATCGGGATCTGAAAAAAGTTTGTAAGCATCAACAAAATCCAAAATCGTAAAATATTCTTTGCCATCAAAAAGCCGAGTTCCACGCCCAACAATTTGTTTGAACTCAATCATCGAATTTATTGGACGCATCAAAACAATATTGCGCACATTCTTTGCATCAACACCGGTCGAAAGCTTTTGCGAAGTAGTTAAAATTGTGGGAATAGTTTTTTCATTATTTTGAAATTCGCGTAAAAATTGCTCGCCAATCGCGCCATCATTTGCGGTTACGCGCACGCAATAATTTGGATCAGAATTTTTCTTTGATTGGTTAATTAAATCGCGCACCGCCGCCGCATGCGCCTGATTGGCGCAAAAAACTATAGTTTTTTCATCTTGATTAATTTCATCCAAAAACACTCTTACGCGCTTTGCTTCACGCTCTTTAATTTCAATAATGCGGTTAAAATCTTTTTCTTCATAACGCTTTCCTTCTTCAACCTCGCCTTCAATTACTTCGTCGTCAGACGTGTAAACATAATCATCCAAAGTGGTTTTGATGCGCTTCACTTTGAAGGGCGTTAAAAATCCGTCATTAATTCCTTCCTTCAGCGAGTAGATGTAAACTGGTTCGCCGAAATATTTATAAGTGTCGGTATTATCTTTTCTTTTTGGCGTTGCCGTTAAACCAAGTTGCGTGGCGGGAGAGAAATATTCTAAAATATCGCGCCAGCTCGATTCATCATTGGCGCCGCCGCGATGACATTCATCAACAATAATAAAATCGAAAAAATCGCGCGGATATTCGCCAAAATAAGGCGCCGGCTTTCCCTCAAAATTTCTGCCACTCATGAAAGTTTGAAAGATGGTAAAAAAAATGCTGCCATTGGTTGGAACCGAGCCTTTCTTGCGAATTTCTTCGGGCTTAATGCGAATCAACGCATCTTCCGAAAATGCCGAAAAACTATTAAATGCCTGATTTGCCAAAATATTGCGATCCGCCAAAAACAAAATGCGCGGGCGTCTGGAACCATCGCGCTTCAAATTCCAGCGGCTTTGAAAAAGTTTCCAAGCAATTTGAAAAGCAATAAATGTTTTGCCAGTTCCAGTTGCAAGCGTCAGCAAAATTCTTGGCTTTTCTTTGGCAATCGCCTCAAGCGTTTTATTCACCGCAATTTCTTGATAATAACGCGCTTCCTTCGAGCCACCAACGCTTTCAAAAGCAATTTCAGAAAATTTATTTTGCCATTTTTTGTAGCTTTGATTTTGCTTAAAAAAAGTTTTATCCCACAATTCATCTGGCGTTGGAAAACGCCCAACCAAACCCTCGTTTCCGCCTTTCATCGAAATTTCATAAATCTCGCGCCCATTGGCCGAATAAGTAAAATCAATCATCATCTTCCCCGCATAAGCCTTAGCCTGCGCCACACCTTCGCCAACTTCCAACCCTTCCGCCTTCGCTTCAATTACCGCAATTTTTTGATTGCGATAAACCAAAATATAATCCGCAATTTCGCCCTTGCTGCGCGCTTCACCAACTTGAATGCGACCTTGCGTAATGCGATATTCCCGCAAAACTTTTGATCCTTCAACCACGCCCCAACCAGCCTTTGTTAAAAGAGGATCAATTAATTCAGCTCTGGTTTCAGCTTCGTTCATATAATTTTTATTCATTTATCAAATAACCGTCAAATAAGATAACCCTTGTAAATAGTAGCTTTCCCAAAGATTTCTAAGAAATATATCAAATAACCATCAAATAACTTATCCCCAAAATGGTAAGTAACTAGCATACTTTCTTGACTTACTTTCTGGGTCATCTTCCTTAATTAATTTTTCTTCCAAAGAATCCTTAATAATTCTTGACGCAATAGCTGAATTCTTATCTTCAATTTTGAACCTGTCCCTTAAAGATTGGTTGGTCATTTTTTCATTAGAAACATATTTCAAACAAGCGTGTTGATAACAGGCTCTTACCTTCTCTTTTTTATCTAACTCATTAAGGGTTTTATAGCTAAAAATTGAAACCCTAGTTCTGTTTTCGGTAACAATCACATCAATTGGCGGTAATTGATAAAACTCATTATAAAAAATAACTTTATCTAATCCGCTGCCTTTTTCTTCACAAACCCCCATTCTACGCATTAGGTCTGCCAATTTATCATTTCTTGATAAATAGCCATCTATGAATCTTTCGGGATTAACCAAAGGGATACCAGGATTTGAAATTTCTATTCTATCAGAAAAAATTTCTATCATCGGAAATCCTTTTTCCGCCAAATCTTGATGAATTAAAGCGTTGGCAACCAACTCTCTAATGGCAATTTCTGGATACATTTTAGCATCTTTACGAAACGCTTTTCCTATTTCTTCATTTGCAGGAAGTTGACCATTTACCCAATCAATTAAAGCAGAAAAATCAATCGCATAGCCTCTTGAGCCTATCTGCTCTCGTATCGTTTCAACTTTATTAGTTCCTTTATAAACAATCACCCTTACGGCTTTTCTTTCCAAGCCATCAAAATCTTTTAAATTCTTTGCAAATAAAATTGCCGCCAATTTGGTGATTGAATAACCTTCTCTTCTAATAATTAAATTTTCTTCCAATAACTTATCCATCACACCTTGCTGAGTTGAAGGAGCGGGAATTTTCATTAAATCAAAATAGGTTTCCGCGCTTAATAATTTTAGCACATCAGAAGTATCTAAACCTTCTTTAACAATTTCTTTTTCTACATTCTTAACTTCTTGTTTCCATATTTTTGCAGCTTTATCCGGAAAGTCGTGTAATTCTCTGGTAACACTTCCGACTCTGACATATGACTTTTTTAAGAAGGTAATAGGAGTATTTTTGGCGGCTGGAATTTTAAAAATCGCAATATGTAGATTTTGCGAATAATCAAACTCAATAATTTTGAAATCAATTTTAGGTTGTAGCCTAGTTAACAGCCAATTTTCTAAAATCTCATTGCCCTTTTTCTTAGTTTTCGGTTCAAAATTTGTTCCAATAATTTTATGAGCCTCATCTTCAACACCAAAAACCAAATAGGAAAAAGGCTGGTCATTTAAACAAGCTCCGTTGGCAAGAGCTGAAATATCTTCTCCAATTTCTTCAAAAGAGTGAAAATTCTTTTTAAATTCAACCCACTCATTTTCCGAAGGCTGATTTACTAATTTATCTAACAAATATTGTAGTTCTTTTTCATTCATAAATGACATTCTCTATTGATTATAATTCCCC
>CANKYC010000056.1 GCA_947487845.1 Rickettsiales bacterium
TCCTGAAAATAAATAAGATAAACCGCCCGAAATTGTGTAAGTTTGGCTATGATCGAGCGTGATTTTATTTTTTGAAATATAATCAAGCTCTTCAGAGTCGTGAATATATTGACCCGACACAATATTTTTTCCCCAAGCATTTTGCGCTGAAAAATTGAAAAAAGAGTCAAAATTTTCTTTTTTATAATCGGCCTTAAATTCAACGCCATAAGCCTTTCCGCGCTGATAATTAAAAGGTGTGAAAATTAATGAATTACCAAATTGATGCTCATCTAAAAGATTTTTTATTTCTTTATAATAGCCATCAAGCGCCAAAGTTAAATGGGGCGAAACTTGGTGCGAAATTCCCACGTCGTAATAGTTGGTGCGTTCTGCCTTAACTTTATCGTTTTTAGCACTTTCTGATTCGTTGCTCGTGCCGTTAAATTTAGCGCGCGTGGTTGCAGAAATTGCCGCAACTGGCGGCGGCGTGAAATAACGCGCGAAACCAGCGTGAATTTTGGTTTTTTTGCTTAAATCGTAAAGCGCACCAAAACGCGGGCTTAATTGGCTTTCATTTACAAAAGCTCGTGAGGCGTCAAAACGCGCGCCATAATTGATTGTAAGCTTATTAATTCCTTTAAATTCGTTTTGTAAATATCCACCAAAAAGCTGTGAATTTTTGGTTGAACTTTCGTCAATTTTAAATGGCGTGTTTGATGAATCTTGTTCGCCATTTTCATCGAGAGCAAAAACCCAATTTTTAGTGCCGCTTTTAACTTGATCGTTGCTGGCAAAAAAACCCGAACGAAGCGTGTTATTTTCGTTGAGCGCGTAACTAAAATCGCCTTGAACGCCATTAGCAAAACTGCTACGATCTAAAGTCGAAGCAATTCCGTTAAATACCAAATCGCCCGCAAAATCTGGTTTATATTTTAAGTTGCCATAACGGCTAAAAAGTGAAATTTGATAATCAACTTCTGTATCGCTAACTCCTTGCAAAGAAGCGATTGCAAAGCGATTTGACTCGATTTGTTTTTGATTCAAATTTGAAGAGGAAATATTGCTAAAACCGTTCAATTCAAAAGCTGCTTCTTGATTTGGATTATTAGGAATTTCAAACCGATTGGTTGAGTTTGAAACAATCACATTGAGGCGCTTGCCCGCATCGATTAAATAAGAAAAATAGCCAAAAAGCTTGTCTTGGGTCGTGTCGTTGTGATTTGGTTTTTTTGCAGCGGTTGAATTTTCTAGTCCGCGCGCGCTACTTAAAAAACTGGCATTAAGATAATAATTCAAATTACCTGAAGCGCCGCTTACTTGTTGGTTCAAGCCCAAAGTATCGTTGCCGCCCATTGTTATTTCTGATCTGGCACCTTTGTTAAATGCGCCGCTTTTGGTTTTTATGTCAACCACGCCCGCAGTTCTAAAGCCATATTGCGCGGGCATTGCGCCAGTCAAAAACTCAATTTTATCAGCAAAATGCGTATCGAGCGATTGACCAAAACCGCCGACGCCGTCGGGCAACATCACGCCATTGATTCGATATTGAACGTTAGAATGATCGCCGCGCACAAAAAGTTGTCCTTGCGAACCCTGAACCACCGACGGCGCGCGCAATAAAACTTGGTTTAATTGCGTTGCCTGACCTTGCGGCAAATTCTCAATATCTTTTTGATTAAAAGAAAATGAACTTCCTCCTGTTACGGGCGAAAGATTATTGCGGGAATTATCGAGTTTTTTTGCGGTGATTTCATAGTTCCAAACATCGTCGGAAGCAAATGCTGTGGCGGCTAAAAAGCCAAAAAAGGAGACGAGAATAAATAATTTTTTCATGAGTTATTTCTTAATAAATTTAAATAGAAAATCTCGCGAGTAAAAAATTCGCTAAGATTTATTTTGATTTTATTTAAGAAATAACTGGCGGAGCGCGTGGGGCTTTGGAAGATAAAAGATAAGAAAGTTTTACGCGGTTAAATTTGCGTAAAGCAAAAACCACGAAAAAAAACGCCGCATAAAATGCTAAATTTGGCGTTAGAAAAATTTGGTTTTGGAAAGCGGAAAAACTGCACAAATAACAATCATCAGTTTTGTGGGAAGTTTTTTCCTGTGAAGCAACATCACTTTGATGCGAAAAACTATGCGCAAGCGAAATGCTTCCGCCAACTACAAAAATAGATAGGAAGAAAAAAGCGCAGAGTTTTATAAATTTGGATTGGATTTTTAACTTAAACATCAAAGCTGATTAAAATTATCTTTTTGCCAAAATCAATATAAATTATGCCTGCTCAAATTTTCACCCTTTTAGAAAAAGTCGGACATTTTACTTTGTCAAATTTAGCCAAACTCGGCGAGATTGTTTTATTCATGCTAAACGCGGTTCGTCACTGTTTTACGCCGCCATTTTATCCGCGATTAATTTTGCGCCAGTTTTTACAAATCGGTTATTTTTCTTTGCCGGTTGTTGGTTTGACTGCAATTTTTTCCGGCGCAGTTTTGGCGCTACAAAGCTATTCTGGATTTTCACGCTTTAACGCCGAAAGCACAATTGCAACAGTTGTGGTTCTTTCAATCACCAGAGAACTTGGGCCAGTATTAGCCGGACTAATGGTCGCCGGAAGAGTTGGCGCTTCAATGGCCGCCGAAATTGGCACTATGAAAGTTACCGAACAAATCGATGCGCTGCGTACGCTTTCGACCAATCCTTTCAAATATTTAGTCGTCCCGCGCGTGATCGCCGGAGTTTTAATGTTGCCATTTCTAGTTTTAATTGCCGACATTATTGGCGTGATGGGCGGCTATTTGGTAAGCGTTCATTCTTTAGGATTTTCACCCGGACCTTACATCAGCAACACTTTAAAATTTTTAGAAACAATCGACGTAGTTTCGGGCTTGGTAAAAGCGGCATTTTTTGGATTCGTAATTTCAATAATGGGCTGTTATTTCGGCTATAATTCCAAAGGCGGCGCTGAAGGAGTTGGTATCGCTACAACCAACGCCGTTGTGGCGGCATCAATTGTGATTTTGCTTTTAAATTACATAATCACCGGCGTGTTTTTCGGATAATAATCAATCAATCACAATGAATTATCACCACATCTACCACGCAGGCAATTTTGCGGATGTTTTTAAGCATGTAATTCTCACGCTTTGTTTGGAAAAAATGCATGAAAAACCCGCATCTTTTTTCGCGCTCGACACTCACGCTGGCATTGGAAAATATGATCTTTTTGATGAAAAATCTTTGAAAACTTTTGAAGCCGATGAAGGTATAAAAAAACTTTTAGCCCAGAAAAATTTTGCCGATTTTTTGCCAACGCGTTATTTGCATATTTTGGCAAAAATTAATCGCTGTGAAATTTCAGAATTGCCCGAAAAACTCAAGATTTACGCGGGTTCGCCAGTTTTAATTAAAGATTATTTACGTCGCGATGATAGCGCGATTTTTAACGAATTAAACCGCGAAGATTTTTACCAATTACGCAAAAGTTTTGCCGGAAGCGAGCGCTTTTCTTTGTTTAATCTCGATGGTTTTTCGCTGTTAAAATCAAAACTTCCGCCACTTGAAAAACGTGGATTAATCGTAATTGACCCTGCTTTTGAAAAAGATCAAAATAAAATTTCTGATGATTACCAAAAAATTGTTGAAAACTTAGAAGAAGCCTACAAACGTTTTGCTCGCGGCACTTATTTAATTTGGTATCCGCTTATAAAAACTGACGGCGAAATTTTAGCAAAATTTCATCAAGCGATGACAAATTTAAAATTTGAGAAAATTTTGCACGCCACTTTTGACATTGGACAAAAAGAAGATGAAACCAAAATGCACGCCTGCGGAATGTTTATTTTCAACGCTCCGTGGCAATTAGATGAAAAATTAAATTTTTGTTTACCGCAGATTTTAAAGATTTTGAAAAAAAGCGCAGCCGCGAATTTTGAAGTGAACTGGATTAAAAATTCTTAAAAAACATGACAAAAACTAACAACGAGCCCATCGAAAAACAACTTTGGCAAACCGCAGATAAACTACGCAAAAACATTGATGCGGCGGAATATAAACACATTGTTTTGGGGCTGATGTTTTTAAAATATATTTCCGATTCTTTTGAAGAACTTCACCAAAAAATAATATCAAAAGAAGGTGAATTTGAATTTTCTGACCCAGAAGACAAAGATGAATATAAAGCCAAAAATGTCTTTTTTGTTCCCGCCAAAGCGCGTTGGAATTTTTTGAAAAGCCAAGCCAAACAGCCAGAAATTGGCAAAGATGTTGATGCGGCGATGGACGAAATCGAAAAAGAAAACCCGCAATTAAAAGGAGTTCTTCCAAAAGTTTACGCTCGCGGCAACCTTGATCCAGCAAGCCTTGGCGGACTTATCGATTCAATTTCAAACATTGCACTTGGGGACGCCAAAGCCAGAAGCGCCGATATTTTAGGCCATGTTTTCGAATATTTTTTAGGCGAATTTGCTTTGGCTGAAGGTAAAAAAGGCGGGCAATTTTACACGCCGCGCTGCGTTGTGGCGCTTCTTGTTGAAATGCTTGAGCCTTACCAAGGCCGAGTTTTTGACCCTTGCTGCGGAAGTGGCGGAATGTTTGTGCAATCCGAAAAATTCGTCAAAGAACATCAAGGTCGCATCAACGACATTTCAATTTACGGCCAGGAAAGCAACCAAACCACTTGGCGCTTGGCGAAAATGAATTTGGCAATTCGCGGCATCGATTCTAGCCAAGTTAAATGGAACAACGAAGGCAGTTTCTTAAACGACGCCCACAAAGATTTAAAAGCCGATTTCATCATTGCCAATCCGCCGTTCAACATTTCCGATTGGAGCGGCGAATTGCTGCGCGGCGATGGTCGCTGGAAATATGGCGAACCACCTGCGGGAAACGCCAACTACGCTTGGATTCAACATTTTCTTTATCACTTAAACCCGTCAGGCAAGGCAGGATTTGTTTTAGCAAAAGGCGCGCTAACTTCCAAAACATCGGGCGAAGGCGACATCCGAAAAAACCTAATCGACGCCGATTTGGTCGATTGCGTTGTAAATCTTCCCGCCAAACTTTTCTTAAACACTCAAATTCCCGCCAGCCTGTGGTTTTTAAAGCGTGGCAAAACCAAGCGCAAAGGCGAAATCCTTTTTATCGACGCTCGTAATTTAGGCTATTTAATCAATCGCCGCACCAAAGATTTAAACGCGCAAGACATCGCCAAAATTTCATCCACTTATCACAATTGGCTTAAAGAAAATGAAACTTATGAAGACATCAAAGGCTTCTGCAAATCGGTAAAACAAGAAGAAGTTGCCAGCAAAGATTATGTTCTAACTCCGGGTAGATATGTTGGCTTGGAAGAAGCCGAAGACGATTTTGACTTCGCCGAAAAATTTACCTCTTTGCGTGGCGAGCTGAAACAACAAATGGCCAAAGAGGCAGAACTAAACGAAAGAATTTTAACCAACCTTTCAAAAATCAACATCAACACCAACCAATAAAACTCATGAAAAACAAAAAAATCACAAAACAAACCTTAGTTTATCAAGCCAAAGACGGCGCAATTGAACTTAAGCTGGACAAGAAAAATGAAACCATTTTGGCTAATTTAAATCAAATTGCCGAGTTGTTTGGGGTTCAAAAAGCTGCGATTTCCAAGCATCTGAGTAACATCTTTAAAGAAGGTGAGCTTGAAAATGATTCAGTTGTTTCCATTTTGGAAACAACTGCCAGTGACAGCAAAACCTATAAAGTAAGTTATTATAACCTTGACGCCATCATTTCAGTTGGCTATCGCGTCAATTCAAAGCAAGCCACCAACTTTAGAATTTGGGCAACAAAAACTCTGAAAAAATATTTAACCAACGGCGTTGCCATCAACAAAAAACTTATTTCGCAAAATCATCAAAAATTTCTCAAAGCAATTGAAGATATAAAAACCCTTAGCCAAGACTCTAAAAACCTAAAAGCAGGTGACATTTTAGATTTAATAAAATCATTTTCTTACACGTGGTTTTCGCTTGATAGCTTTGATAAAGGCGAGTTTCCAAAGCAAGGTACCAAAAAATCAATTTCTGTTAGCGCCAAAGAATTAGAACAAGACATCGCCAAACTTAAAGCCGAACTAATCGCCAAAAAAGAAGCGACCGCAATTTTTGCCACCGAAAAAAACCAAGGAGCTTTAGAAGGAATTTTGGGCAATGTTTTTCAAAGCGCCTTTGGTGAAGATGTTTATCCGAGTTTGGAAGAAAAAGCGGCGCATTTAATTTACTTCATCGTCAAAAATCACCCTTTCAACGACGGCAACAAAAGATCGGGAGCATTTGCCTTCATCTGGTTTTTAAGAAAATCCGGCCTGCAATTTTTAGACAGAATCAGCCCCGAAACTTTAGCCAGCTTAACAATTTTAATCGCCGAATCAAACCCCAAAGAAAAAGATAAAATGGTTGGTTTGGTTTTGATGCTTTTAAAAAGAGAAGAAAAATCCACCAAACCAAACACCAAAAAACATGACTAAAATTAACAAAAAAAAGCCCCAATCTTTAGAAAATACTTTCACCGAATTTCTGCTTTACAAAACGCCGAATAACAAAGTGAAAGTCGAAATTTTTCTGCGTGATGAAAATATTTGGTTAACTCAAGAAAAAATCGCCGCATTGTTTGGGGTTGATCGCACGGTTATTACCAAGCATTTAAAAAACATTTTTGAAACAGCAGAGTTAAAAAAAGAAGCAACTTGTGCAAAATTTGCACAAGTTCGCGATGAAGGTGGGCGTAGTGTTAATCGTGAAATTGAGTTCTACAACCTCGACGCCATAATCTCAGTTGGCTATCGCGTCAATTCAACTCAGGCCACGCATTTTCGCATTTGGGCAACTGAGCGCTTGAAGGAATACATCATCAAAGGTTTCACCATGGATGATGAGCGCTTGAAAGATCCAAGAAAAATTTTTGGCAAAGATTATTTTGATGAGCAGTTAGAACGCATTCGCGACATCAGAAGCTCTGAGCGCAGATTCTATCAAAAAATCACCGATATTTACTCGCAGTGCAGCATCGACTACAACCCAGAAAACCAAGAAACTAAAGACTTCTTCGCCACCGTTCAAAATAAACTACACTTCGCAATCACTGGCAACACCGCCGCTGAAATAATCAATTCAAGAGCCAGCAGCCAAAAAGAAAATATGGGCTTAACTAATTGGAAAAATTCTCCACTGGGAAAGATCCGTAAAAGCGATGTTTCAATTGCCAAAAATTTCTTAAACGAAGACGAGTTAGACAGCCTAAACCTAATCGTTTCAATGTATTTAGACTACGCAGAAAATCAGGCAAAAAAACATCAAGCAATGACCATGAAAGACTGGTCAAACAAACTAAACGCCTTTTTACAATTTAACGAACAAGAGATTTTAACCAATGCCGGCAAGGTTTCCGC
>CANKYC010000057.1 GCA_947487845.1 Rickettsiales bacterium
CGCGCAACTTTTCCAGCTTTTCCTTCTCCAATAATTTTTCCATCAATCTGCGTAACTGGTCGCAGAATCAGGCTGGAGCTGGTTAAAAACACTTCATTTGCTGCAATTAATTCTTCAACGGCAAAATCTCTTTCTTCAACTTTTAAACCTTTTTCTTTGGCAAATTCAATCAGACGATTTCTGGTGATGCCGCACAAAATAAGGTTGTCTGGCGCTTTTGTAATTACAGTTTCGTTTTTATTCACGATAAAAGCATTGGCAAAAGTTGCTTCGGTTACAACTCCATCACGGACAAAAATCATATCATCAACACCAGAATCTTTGGCTTTTTGATTCATTAAAGTTGAAGCCAAAAGCCCGACTGTTTTGATGTCGCAACGTTTCCAGCGAATATCTTCATGAGTGATAACAGAAACGCCTTTTTCAAATTCTTCTGGCGTTAATTTTTTACCCAAAGCAACTGTGGCGCTAATTGTGGGCTGTAAACCTTTAGGGCAACTTGGAACGCGGTTTGTAGCGCCGCGCGTAATTTGTAAATAACAAATTCCTTCTTCCATTTTATTTTGGGAAAAAAGCTCCAACTGCATTTTTGCTAATTCGCTTTTTGAAAAATTATGCTCAATTTTTATTTCACGCAAACTGCGAAACAGCCTTTCTAAATGGGCATCGCCATCAATTAATTTGCCGTTTTTAAACAATGTAACCTCGTAAACACCATCAGCAAATTGAAATCCACGATCTTCAATGTGAACCATACATTTTTCGTGAGGCAAAAATTCACCATTTAAATAGCTAATACGTGACATATTATTTTTTTAAAATTGAGTTTCCGGCATAAATTGCGCGATTGCCTAAATATTCTTCGATACGAATTAATTCATTATATTTCGCCGTTCTGTCACTTCTACAAAGCGAACCGGTTTTGATTTGTCCAGCATTGGTTGCAACTGCGATATGAGAAATTGTTGTATCTTCAGTTTCTCCCGATCTATGCGAAATAATATTGTTATAACCCGCAGATTTAGCGATGTTAATTGCGTTTAAAGTTTCGCTCAAAGTTCCAATTTGATTGAACTTAACCAACATTGCATTCGCCATGTGATCGGCAATTCCTTTTTGTAAAATTTTTGGATTGGTTACAAATAAATCATCGCCAACTAGCTGAATTTTTTTACCCAAAACTTTGGTAATATTTTTCCAGCCTTCATAATCATCTTCAGCGCAAGCATCTTCAATTGAAAAAATCGGATAATTATTCACCAATTCTTCGTAATAACGCACCAATTCATCAGAAGTTAAAATGCGACCTTCGCCTTCCAAATCATATTTACCGTTTTTGTAAAATTCAGTTGAAGCAGCGTCAAGCGCCAGCACAACTTCTGAACCTAATTCATAGCCAGCTTTTTGGGTTGCTTTTGCAACATAATCCAAAGCTTCTTTTGTTGAATCAAGATTCGGCGCAAATCCGCCTTCATCACCAACATTTGTGTTGTGACCATCTTTCTTCAAAAGCGATTTTAAATGCTGAAAAATTTCGGCACCAATACGAATTGCATCACGCACCGAAGCAGCCGCAACTGGCATAATCATGAATTCTTGAATATCGATTTTATTATCAGCATGTTTTCCGCCGTTAATAATATTCATCATCGGAACTGGCAAAACTCTGGCTTCACTTCCACCCAAATATTCAAAAAGAGGAATTTTTTTAGAAATCGCGCTTGCTTTTGCAGCAGCTAATGAAACCGCTAAAATAGCATTTGCACCGAGATAATCTTTATTTTCCGTGCCGTCTAATTCGATCATTAATTGATCGATTTCTTTTTGTTTTTCGACATCAAAACCAATTAACTTAGAAGCGATTTTTGTATTTACATTTGCAACCGCTTTTAAAACACCTTTGCCTAAAAATCTGGCTTTATCGCCATCGCGAAGCTCGTGAGCTTCCAAGCTTCCGGTTGAAGCGCCGGAAGGAACAGCGGCAGTTGCGATAGATCCATCTGCTAAATGAATTTCTGCTTCCAGAGTTGGAAAACCACGCGAGTCAAGAATTTCGCGCGCTTTAAGAGCCGTGATTTTAGTCATGAAAAAATTTTGAATTGATGTTTGAAATGTAAATGTAAGGTAGATCAAGTTTTCTCTTGTTGTAAGAAAATGTCAATTTCCAAATCTAACGATAACTTATGTATCGCATAATTTTACTGATCATCTTGATTTTAATTGCCATTCCCTTTTTCAATAAGGCAAAAAATTACGCCAAGGAAAAATCTGGCGAAGTCAAAACCATCGCCAAAACTGCAGAAAAAATGTTTCGCTATAAAAAAGATAGGTAAGTATCCCTTGACAACAAGTAAATAGTTTTTACAGTTGGCTCAGTTGTTAATCAAACTGACCAATTATGAAAAAAGAAAAATTTACTATCAAGCAGTTCAGCCAAAAGTATCGCAATGATGATATTTGCTTGGATGAAATTTTTTTAAACCGCTTCGGACATTTAGAAAATTGTCCTTCATGTGAATCAAAATTTAGCTTTCACAAAGTGTCTGACCGTAAGTGCTACGCTTGCGCCTATTGCAGTCATCAAATTCATCCCCTTGCAAAAACAATTTTTCACAAATCATCTACAAGTTTAAGAAATTGGTTTTTTGCAATTTTTCTATTTGCGGCTTCAAAAAATGGCGTCTCTGCAAAAGAATTACAAAGACAGCTCGGCGTTACTTACAAGTGCGCGCACCGCATGGCGAAACAAATCAGAAAATTATTTGAAGAAGATCAAGACAATCAAAAACTAAAAAATGAAGTTGAAGTTGATGAAACTTATTACGGTGGCAAGGAAGCCAACAAACACGCTCATAAAAAAACTCCAAACACTCAAGGAAGATCAATCAAAAAGAAGATTCCTGTGTTAGCGGCGGTAGAAAGAGAAGGTAAAATTATCGCTAAAGTTGTCGGCAATACCAAAAGTTCAACCATTCAGCCATTCTTAAAACAACATGTTTGCATCAACGCAGAAATAAAAACTGACGAATATCGCGGCTACAGCAATTTGAAAAAATTAGGTTACAATCATGATACAGTAGATCATGGCAGAAAACAGTTTGTAAAAGATCGCGTCACACCAATAACCTAGAAGGTTTCTGGTCTCAGCTAAAAAGATCAATAAACGGCACTTATCATTCCGTAAGTCCAAAATATCTTCAGACTTATGTGAACGAGTTTGCTTATCGTTACAATAATCGAAATCAGATTAATCCGTTATTTGACAGTATTATTGAGCGGGTTTGGCAGCTCGCTTAATTGCAATATCGAACTTTTCTTTATCAGCTACTTTAAGAGCATTATCTAAGCCGCACAAGGTGGCAACTCTCAAAGCTAATTTGTTAAACAACTCATCAAAATCACCTCTTCTTTTTTTGTCCACCGTCTGAACAGCGCCACTACTTTCCAACTCTCTATCTTCCAGAGCAAAAACTGGTTTGCTATATTTTTGCGATAAAGGGGCAAGAGAACGAAAATCGCTAATGCTAATCAAATTGTAAGGCCCTTCTGCTCCATCTACAGCATCTTGGAACTCCTTGCTTGAAACAGACATATCAGCATCTTTATTCCTTAGAGACTGCGCCAAATTTTTAGACTCATTTTGAATTTCTCCTAACCACATTCTAAATCTTTTAGCCATTCTGTCGGTGGTGGTAGAGCTATCACCATCCTCCATTCTTGAAGTAGTAAGACTGAACCTTTGTGAGATTATTCCCAGAAATTTCGGGGCTTTTTCTGGCAGCGGATATTTTTGGCTTTTTCTAAATTTCAAAAAATCATCACTCCACGCTGCCAACATGTTTCCCATCGATTTCAAAGATTCTAACGAAAAGAATTCTGGAGATGTGGGAACGATAAAGTAATCAGAAGACATCAGCACGCTTCTGTTAAAGGCTGACGCGCTTGGACTTAAATCGAGAATAACAACATCAAAATCTCCTGCTCTTGCAGTTGCCCTGATACAATGATTTAGCGCACCAACTAAAGGAGAGGTAAAAGGAAGGGTTTGATTTGAAGATAATGCGAATGAAATAAACACATCAAAATCAGCTAATTTCAAACTGCCCGCAAGTAATTTTATCTTAGGGTGTTTTGAAGGGATTAGCTTGGTGGCAGCAGTAATGTCGCCACTTCCACTCACTATTGGCTCAAGCTTATCGTAGATATTTTCATAGTCTTTAGATTTGTATATTTCGATTAGCTTCTCTTCATTATCAGCTGCCCCTACAACATAAGAAGTAAGGTTGCATTGAGGGTCAAGATCAGCAAGCAAAACATTCAGCCCCAAATCAGCCAATTTCCAAGCTAAATGAAAGCTGGTGGTGGTTTTACTGACGCCGCCTTTATGGCTATAGAGTGAAATTACTTTTGTCATTGTTTTTTGAGAGTAAAGAATTTTAATAATTTGATCTCAATTTTAACTTTCCTTACTTGGCGTCAAGGATATTACTACTTGGTGTTAGGGGATACTTACCAAAAGATAAGTAACCAATCACATCAAAAATAATCCTCGAGCCTTTCAGATCGAGGATTTGTGAATATTTATTTTCTTTCGCCTGAATTATTTTGATTTGACTCCATATCAAACCCCGTAATTTTTTTCATCTCTTGACGATGACGCTCTTGTTCTTTCTTTAAATTATCTCTTTGTTGAGAAGAAAGTTTTGACATCATTTCTTGACGCTTTTCCATTCTAGCTTTTTCTTCTGGAGAAAGATTCTGTAACTTCTCTTGTCTGGCATCAATTTTTGCCTCCTTTTCTTTTAATTTTTCTTCTTTCTTTTGCAGAATTTCTTTCTTTTCTTCAGGGCTAGAACCACGCCATTTTTCTTTAGCTTCTTCTCTTTTTTCTTCACGCTTCTCATCGCGTCTTTCATCTTTTCTTTCAGCCCTATTATCGTCTTTTCTATCATCTCTTTTTTCTTCGTAAGTTTTCATCATTCTTTGACGCTCTTTTGGACTCATATTTTTTGCATTATCAGTAAATTGTCCGCCTTCATTTTCACCTCTTTGACTTCTATTATCTTGATTCACTGGGTTTTGTTTTAAACCTTCTTGCGGTGGCTGTCTCCATTTTGCATTTAAATTATCTCTTTTTTGATTAGGGCGCGGATTGTTGGTTGCGGCATTTGGAGTTGTTGGCTGTTGTTGATTTGTAGTTGTCGGAACAATTGGTGCCGGAACATTCACCGGAGATGTATCTTGAGCGTTTTGAGAAGCGGGAGTGTTTCTTTGTAAATTTTGTGCATTTGCTGAAATTGAACAAAGCGCTGCAATTGCAAATGAAGTAAATAATTTTTTCATAAAATTTGGTTTATTTGAAATAAAACCTTGAAAATTAAGGCTTCGTTCACAAGTAAATTGAAAATTTTTTCAATCAATTAAAATCTCTTGCGAAGTCTCATTTTGATTTTCTGTAAAAAAACTTTTAGCAAATTCAGTAAAAGTTTTTTCTTCAATTGCGCTACGAATATCGCGCATTAAATCTTGGTAGTAAAAAATATTATGTTCCGAAAGCAACATCGCCGCCAAGATTTCACCCGACTTGCTTAAGTGATGCAAATAAGCGCGACTGTGGTTTTGGCAAGCATAACAACCACATTTTTCATCAAGTGGTTTGTCATCATCGCGATGTTTGGCATTTTTAATATTTATGGCACCATGTCTGGTAAACGCTTGTCCGGTGCGACCGGAGCGTGTGGGAATTACACAATCAAACATATCAACACCGCGCGCAACTGCGCCAACAATATCTGACGGTTTACCAACACCCATTAAATAACGCGGCTTATTTTGTGGTAAAAAATCGGGCGTATAATCAAGAACTTCAAACATTGATTTTTGTCCCTCGCCTACAGCCAAGCCACCAATTGCATAGCCATCAAAACCGATTTCGATTAATTGTTCGGCAGAAATTTTACGCAAATCCGCGAAAGTTGAACCTTGAACAATGCCAAAAATTCCATAGCCGGGTCTTTTTTGGAAAGCGGTTTTTGATCTTTGCGCCCATAGAATTGAGCGATCCATTGCGGTTTTGGCTTGTTCAAAGGTTGCAGGATATTGAACACATTCATCAAAAATCATTGTAATATCGCTGCCAAGCATGTGTTGAATTTCAATTGATCTCTCGGGAGTTACAAAATATTTTGTACCATCTAAGTGCGAGGAAAATTCAACGCCGGCATCAGAAATTTTGCGTATTTTAGAAAGAGACATCACTTGAAATCCGCCGGAATCTGTAAGAATCGGCTTGTCCCAATTCATAAATTTATGAAGTCCGCCCAGCTTTTGAATAAGCTCGGCGGTTGGGCGTAACATTAAATGATAAGTATTGCCTAAAATAATTTCGGCACCTGATTTTTTAATGTCAGAAAATTTTATGGCTTTAACAGTTGCGGCAGTTCCGACTGGCATAAAAGCCGGAGTTTGAATTACGCCGTGAGCAGTTGAAACTTCGCCTCTTCTTGCTTTATTTTCGGTGGTTTTTAGTTTGAAAAAAAAATCTTTACTCATGAAATTATGAAAAAATTCTTACCATTTTTAACGTTAATTTTTCTAATCAGCCTAATTGGATTTTCTACTTACAAATTAAATAAAAAACAGGCTGATGGCTTTGATGTTACGGTTAGCGAAGATGGTAGCGAGCCAAACATTCACTTCTCCAAAGTACAAATTGAATTGCCGGAATTTTCTCTTCCTGATTTATTTGATAAAAACGAAACTTTCTCCAAAAAAACCCTAACCGGAAAATATTCGATAGTTAATTTTTTTGCTTCTTGGTGCACAACTTGCCGCGCCGAACATGAGATTTTACTACGCCTGCATGATTCCAAAATTGTTGATGTCTATGGAATTGCTTGGCGTGATATTGATGAAAATACTAAATTATTTTTACAAAATAACGGCAACCCTTTCACAAAAGTAGCAAAAGATAGTAAAGGTATTTTCAGCAAAATAACCGGTATTCAAGCAGTTCCAGAAACTTTAATTATTGATCCGAAAGGTAATGTTGTAAGACGCTTTCGAGGAAATTTACAGGAGTTTTCGATTGGTGAGATTATGGAGTTTTTGAAAGAGAATGAGTAATTCTAAACTTCTTCTGAGTCTGTCGCGTAAATCAAAATTTTCTAAGAAATTTTTGTGATTCTGATTTTTTCAAAGGTAAGCGCACCTATACCAAAACATAAATTTATACTCCCATCCAACTTCGTCTTTTTGGTAAAAATTTACTCGAAGAATAACACTGTATCACTTGATACAGTTTTTATTCTTTGTCGCAATTTTTCCTCAAAAATCCTTTGTTGGATGGGAGTATAAA
>CANKYC010000058.1 GCA_947487845.1 Rickettsiales bacterium
TCACTTCAGAGATGAGTTAACCAAATATCTTTTTTACTACAATCAAATGCGACCACACCAATCTTTAAAAGGATTAACCCCAGAACAATTTTTAAAAAATTGTTAGTTAATCTGTCAGCGAATTAGGTAACCTTTACAAGGGTGACATCTCAAACTCAGGGTGACATCTATTTTGTCTTAAGGGATAATCACCAAACTTTAGGGAAAAAGAAATTCACTGATAATTTAAAAGCGTCTTTTATAGATCGGTAGAAATTTGATATAAATTTTCCGCAGCAAATTATTTGCCCTAATTCAAATTCACAAATAATACGAATCTAAATTATGAAAAAAGCACCAAAAAAAACCTGCACAAAGTCAAAGATTCAAAGAAAGACGAGTTTTACACCCAGCTTTGCGACATTGAACTAGAACTCAAAAATTACAAAAATCATTTCTAAGACAAAGTTGTTTATTGCAATTGCGACGACCCGCGAGTTAGCAATTTTTTTCATTATTTTTCGCACAATTTTGAGAAATTGAAATTGAAAAAATTAATCGCCACTTGTTACAAAAACCAAGATATTGATTTGTTTAGTAAAAACGACAGCGAGCGTGCGATTTATTTGGAATATGAAGGTGATAAAAACGGCAATAATTTGCCCGATAAAAATGAAATTGGCGTTAAGTCTTTAAAAGGCGATGGCGATTTTAGAAGCGCTGAATGTTAAGCAAAAATATGTGGTTCTAAGAATCAGCCCAGCGGCGCAGCAAATTGTGGTAGATTCCAGTTAGATGAATTGAAGATTCGTGATTTGGTAAATCGCGAAGAACGGCTCGGATTGAATTATCTAAATCAAAAAGCAAAGTTCTTTGCGCGTCATCGCGCACCATGCTTTGTATCCAAAAAAATGATGCAACGCGCGCGCCTTTTGTAACTGGCGCTACATAATGCAAACTGCTTGCTGGATATAAAATCATATGTCCCGCGGGTAATTTTATTTTATGTAAACCATAGGTGTCTTCTACAACCAAATCTCCGCCTTCATATTCCAAAGGATCGGAAAGAAACAAAGTGGCGGAAAGATCGGTGCGAATTCTAAAAGGAGTTCCCGTAACTTGGCGAATGGCGTTGTCAATGTGCGTGCCAAAATTTTGCCCGTCAGAATAACTGTTAAAAAGTGGCGGATAAACTTTTAAGGGAAGGGCAGCGGAAATGAAGGTGGAATTGCCTTCTAATGCTATTAAAATTTTCTCACCCAGCTTTTTTGATTCGGCAGAATTTTCTGGAAGTTGGGAATTATTTTTAACCAAACTAGATTGATGACCAGTTGTGAACTTGCCATCAATCCAATTTGCTTTGTTCAAAATTTCGCGAAATTCTTTTACTTGTTCTGGAGTTAAAATGTCGGGAATTTGAAGCAACATATTAGAATTTTACTTTGGTTGAAAGAAGAGCCACGCGCCCTTCGCCAATTAGAGCGGCGTTATTGCCGCGAATAGAATCGAAATAATAAGTGTTGAAAATGTTGTTCACGTTTAATTGCAGATCGATGTTTTTGTTAAGCGGATATTTTGCCATGACGTTGTAAATCAAATAACTAGGCGCGCTTCTAAGATTTTTGCTGACTTCATCTCCCGCGTAAGTTGGATTAACAAAACGTTCGGAAACAAAATTTGCGCCGCCGCCAACTTCAAGTTTGGGAGCAACTTTGTAAGTTGTAAATAAAGTAAAACTATGTTCTGGCGTATAGGCTAAAGGACGATTTACGTAGGCAGGATTAACAATAGAACTTGTAACTTTGCCGTCTAAATAAGAATAGCCAGCAGAAATTTTCCATGCTTCGGTAATGTTTCCAGTAATTTGCGTCGTTAAACCATAAACGCGTTGGCTACCTGACAAAGCGTTGGTGCCGTTGGCGTCAATTGTTTCACGAGCATTATCTTTATCAGCTCGAAAAATTGCTAAAGTTGTAGAAAGGCGTTTTTTTAACAAATCCCATTTAGTGCCGATTTCGTAAATTCTATTTTGTTCTGGTTCAATATTGGCATTTCCAGTTGAAAGCGAAAGTGTTTCGGCTGAAGGATTAAACGAAGTTCCATAATTAAAATAAATACTGCCATTTTTAGTTGGTTTATAAACCAAGCCAGCGCTGTAACTAAACAAATTATCGGTGCGCGATAGGTTGGTTTGAACGCCAGTTGCAATGTTGTGATAATTGCTTTTTAGATTATCAAAACGCGCGCCCAAAGCCAATTCCCATGATTTATTAAATTTGATATTGTCGGTTGCGTAAACCGCAATTGTATCAAGTTTTGCCTTTGTATAAGAAGGAGTTACGCCGCTATAACTAAATTCGGTTGAAGTATCGGGATTATATAAATTAATCGAAGGAACGCCGCTATAAGTTAAAATGGTTGGAGTTGAAGTTTCGCTTTCAAGCGCAAGGCCAAAAATTGCAGCATGTTCAATTCCGTAAGTTGAAAATTTGTTGGAAATATCAGTTTGATTTCCCAAGTAAGATTCAACCGAAGTTCTGGCTCTAATTATTCTGTCAACACTATTGGCGCTGGTTTTCATTTGTGGTTCGGTAACTTGACCATCGCGAAAATAACGCGCATATCTGGTTTGGTTACGGAAGGTTGAATCTTTGGAAATATCATGTTCAAGCTTTACGGTAGAAATATTTACATCAGTTTTTAAGTGATCGGAATTTTTGAAACCGTAAAAATTATTGCGATTGGCATTGGCGGGTTTGCCAGCAAAAAAGGGCGCGCCGTAATCGGGAATATTATCTTCAGCTTGATAAAGATGAGAAATGTTCAAGCGCGTGTCAGTTCCAAGTCCGAATACTAAAGATGGAGCAAATCCAGCGCGACGATATAAAGTTTCATCACGCTTCGCCACTTTATTTCTGTGACCCATGGCGTTTAAACGAAATGCTGAATTATCACTAATTTTGGTGTTTACGTCAACGGCGGCGCGAGTTGTTTCGTTAGTTCCAAGCATAAAATCACCTTCTTTTTTTGTTCCTAAAAATGCTTGTTTAGAATTTTGTTGAATTGCGCCGCCGGTGGTTCCGCGACCAAATAAAATTGAAGAAGGGCCTTGAACAACTTCGATAGTTTCTAAATTAAAAGAATCGCGGAAGTAACTTCCGAAGTCGCGCATTCCATCAATGAAGAAATCATTGCGAGCAGAAAAGCCGCGAATTGTAAGGTTATCGCCTTGATTTCCACCTTCACCAGCAACAAGAGAAACGCCCGGTACGTTGCGAAGCGCATCAGAAACTTTAGTTAAACCTTGATCATCCATTAATTGGCGGCTAACGGTCGAAACTGTTTTGGGCTGATCAAGCAAAGGCCCGTTTAATTTATAAAAAGAAGATTCAGTTGAATTGTAACTCTCATTTTCGCGGCTATCAATTACTGTGACCGTTGGAAGTGTTTTTGTTTCGCTTTCTTTTGCAACGGCAATACAAGGAGCTAAAGCAACGCCAACAATTACTGTGCTGTTTAACAAGTTAGCAAAGCGATTATTTTTTGCTTTTGTAGCCAATGGAATAAAGGCTGTTTTAGAGATTTCTGACATTTCTTAAAAAATTAAAATTGCGATCCTTCTGTAATAATTTCCTTAGAGCCTGTCCTAAGTCTTTTTTAACTTCAGATTTTGAACAGGTTCTTAGATTGTGTTAGCGCCGAAAACAGCCATTTAGGCTATTTTCTCTACTTTGGCTCGGTTACAAAACCGACATTGGTCAATCCAAACCTTTGCGCCACTGCCAAAACGTGACTTACTTTACCGTAAGAAACATCAACATCGGCGCGGATGTGAATTGGTTGTTTCGGATTATCTTTAGCGGCGAGTTCTAGCTTTTTTCCCAACTCATCAATCGAAACTGGCGCATCATCTAAAAAATATTGGCCTGATTTATTTACAGAAATTGTGAGAGTTTTTTGTTCGCTAATTTGAGCCGCAGTTTCTGACGGCAAATTAAGTTTAATGGCGCTGTTTAACATTGGCGCCGTAACCAAGAAAATCACCAGCAGAACCAACATCACGTCAACAAGCGGCGTGGTATTTATTTCAGCAAGTGGCGCTTGTAAATCTTCGCGATCAAAAGGACTTTGCATGAATTAGTGTTTTTGAGTTTCGTTAGATAAATAAACCGTCATTTGTTCCGCAATATGGCGCAGGTTTTGTACTAAAAGGCGATTTAGACGAACAAAACTATTGTAAGCTAAAACTGCCGGAATTGCGGCAAAAAGACCAATCGCCGTTGCAACTAAAGCTTCACCCATTGGGCCGGCAACAACTGAAAGTCCAGCATTTCCTTGTGCGGCAATGCTTTGAAGCGCGTTGTAAATTCCCCAAACTGTTCCGAATAATCCGATGAATGGTGATGAGCTGCCGATTGATGCCAGAACGGTTAAGCCTTTATCGAGATTAACTCTGGTTTCATCTAAAACTTGCAATAAATGCATGGTCAAAATTTCTTTTTTAGCTTCGTGAGTGTTATATTGCGGCAGGATTGGCTCGAGTTTTTTTACTTCAATCAACAAATCATTAACGCCGCCTTCAACATTTTGAAAATTTTTGCGCGCCGGCCAATCTTTGATATTTAAGTAATTATCGTGAAATTTTTTGAAGGCTTTATATTCCTGACGCAGCTTTAAACCTTTCCAGAAAATTAAATACCAGCTGGCGAAAGACATTGCTAAAAGTAGTAAAAAAACCGCAATTAAAACTGAGTTTCCTTGAGCAAAAACGTGAGCGAAATTCATTTTTTAAAAACCTTAAATCATTTTGAAATCAACAGGAACAACCACGTTGGCCTGAACAAATTCTCCACCGCGACGCGCCGGAACAAATTTCCATTGTCTAACCGCTTCAAGAGCTGCGTCATCCAAAACGCTGAAACCACTCGAATGATAAACTTGCACTGTAGCTGGCGTGCCATCTGTTTTTACAATAACATTAAGCATAACTTTGCCTTGAATGCCTTTGCGTTTTGCGGCTTGTGGATAATACGGGGCAGGGTTGTTTAAATAAGCAGCGTCAAAAACCGGATCAGTTTCGGCAGATTTTGTTGCAGTTGCATTTGGATCAACGCGACCGGAAGTTTCTTTTCCGGCTAATTTGTTTTTTTCGGCTTTGCTTTCGGATTTTTCAACTTTGTCATTTTTCTTTTGTTTCGGAGAATTTTCGCTTTCAACATTTAGCACAATTTTTTTATGAGAAGCGCTTTCATTTTTTTTCTCCGAAGCCGAAGGCGCTACAAAACTTACCTGAATTGCTTGTTGGTTAATAACGATCGGATTCGATGGCATCATTGACCAAACCGCAATTGAACCATGTACAAAAGCGGCGGCAGTTAGCGCAATAAAATGTGAATGTTGCAAGTTTAAAAAACTGATTTTCATAAATTTAAAATAAATTAGAGCGGCAAAATAGTTTTAACGAAAATGATAGTCAATATCATAATTTAATAAAATTCATAAAGGGGCATTTTTTTTCTGTAATAAATGTGCAATAAAATTTGATGAGTTTGAAATTCTAAAAATAAAGATTGGTTTGGAGAATATTTAATATTTGCGACAGGCTCATAATCGAAAAGTGATATTAAAAATGTTTTGTGTAATTTTTTTATACAAAGCAGATTATATTCTTCGCGCAAAACCGCGCCATTACAGAACTCTTACAATTTAACTAATGAAAATTGCTAACGCACAGATTGATTTTTATATCCAAAAAATTGCCCAAGAAAAAATCGCCGGATGCTTGGTATTTGGGCCCGAAACATCAGTTGTAAATTATAGATTTGATATGATTTCTAAGAAAATTTCACCAGATTTATCTGATCCATTTATGGTCACAAACCTAAGCAAAGAGCGGCTTTTGGAAGATAAAGGAATTTTAGCTGATGAGTTTTTTTCCTACTCAATGTTAGGCGGGAGAAAATTAATTTTAGTGAAAGACGTTGATATTGCTGGTGGAGCAGCGCTTAAGATTCTTTTTGAAGATCGGGATTTTGCTAAAAAAAGTGATAATTTTATTTTGATTCAAGCCGGCGACTTGGATAAATCATCAGCTTTGCGTAAGGCTGCGGAGGATAATCCAAATTTCGCAGCAATCGCTTGTTACGAAGATGATGAGCGTGTAATTAAGAAATTTATTGAAAATGAATTGGCATCAAAGCAAGTAAAATCAAGCTCTCAAACCATTGATTTATTAATAGAAAAGTTCGGAAAAAATCGCCAAATCATTCTGTCCGAACTTGAAAAAATCACCGTTTTTCTAGGTGAAAATAAGGTTTTAACAACAGAGCTTGTAGATAAGCTGACACAGTCTGAAAGCGATATTACGGCCAATGAATTTGTAATGAATTTTGCAGCACGAAAATTTGATATTGCATTACAACAAACAGAAAAGCTTTTTAAAGATGGTTTTGAACCTATTACCTTAATTCGTTTTCTCTCAAATTACCTTCAAAAGCTTTATCACTGTAGAATTCAAACCGAATTAGAGAAGGCAAATTTTGAGGAAGTTGTGAAGTCACAACGTCTTTTTTTTAAAACAGAAATCGAATTTCGGAAGCATTTGATGACTCTTCCATTGCAGTTTTTAACCAAAAATTTACAGGAATTAGCGGAATTAGAGATAAATATTAAAAAAGGCATAATGCCAGGAAAGCCTCTGTTTACTGCCTTTGTCCAAAATTGTTTGAGAAAAAATAAAAATATTTAACAAATATTGATTTGTCTGCTTGACAAAAGAAAAGTTGAACCTAAATTGCGCCGCTCGTTCGGAAATGACTTCTGAATTTTTCCCTGATTTTTGAAAAGAAATTCAAATCAGCTTAACCGCTGAAGACAAATTTCTTTTGCCAAAAATCTAGTTGTTTTACATCGTGAATAGTCGCGTTTATACTTTTAGCAAAAAGTAATTTTTAAGAAAAACTAAGGCGATAGTTCCGTGTGGACTATCTTTTTAGATGTTTTCGTTAATTCTAGCGGCAGCAATGTCGCGAGTTTTATGTCGGCAAAAAAAAGATTCAGTCAGAACAAATTCTCAACTTGAGAGTTTGATCCTGGCTCAGAACGAACGCTGGCGGTATGCTTAACACATGCAAGTCGAACGGATATAGCAATATATTAGTGGCAAACGGGTGAGGAATGTAGAGGAATCTCCCCAGCAGTAAGGAATAACTTTGGGAAACCAAAGCTAATGCCATATATCACCGATTTATCGGGAAAGATTTATCGCTGTTGGATGAGCCTCTATCGGATTAGCTAGTTGGTGGGG
>CANKYC010000059.1 GCA_947487845.1 Rickettsiales bacterium
CCGAAGATATTCAAATTATTGAATCAATGCTGAATGATGGCGCGATTAAAGTCAGAAGCGATTCAGCGATTGGAACTTACGCCGTTGATGAATATTCGCTTAAAGGAATAACGCGTGCTTACGCGCGGATGCGAGAAATTTGTAAGTAATAGTTATGATCTTGCTTTTTTATTAGACTCTTTGGTTAAAGCCTGAGCGGTCATTGCAATTCTTGTCCGCAGCTCTTCATCTACCAAGACCACTGAACCTTCTGAAGAGATTTTTCTTTGCAATCTGTTTTTAGAATCTTGAGAAAAATTTTCTAAAGTCATTTCTGCTGTTGGTTTTCCATGTAAAAAAAGTGCCTCATTTGGTTGTCTTCTAACTAATTCACGAGCTAATGCGAAGTTTCTTGCATAATCCGCTTCGCGATTAAATTGAAAAAAAACATTTTCTGGCGCGTCATTAAGTGGAATAAAATTTTTTTGCGGGTTTATTTCGCGTTTTAAGCATTGCATGTCGAAACCGCGTGATTTTGTAATGCCGGCGTAAGTGTCAAAATTTTTCCCTCTGCTGGTTAGATTTCTCATGCTGATGCCAATTTCCGGCATTTGACCATGATTTTCTTGGGCAACTTCTTTAATAACTTCATCAAATAAAATTGAAAAATAGCCTCGTCCTTCACATTCATCTACAGTATCAATTGTTCCCATCATGATTCGCAATGGATTTTTAGTAACTCCGGCAAGAATTATTGACACCGCTTTTCCATCATCATCTTCTAAAACAAAACCACGTATATTATCGGGATGAATATTTGAATCTTTGATTACAGGTAAATCAGCATCGGTTTTTTCGTAATGATGAAATCTCGAATAATCGGTTAGTTCTGGGGTAGGGTCAATTTTTTTATAATTTTCTGCGGCACGAAATGCTGTATTGGCAACCATTTCACGGATTTCTAAACTGGAATTCATTTCTTCAAGAGAAAAATTCTTTAAGTAAAGATTTTTACCATTTTGACTATCGGAGAATAAATATTTTCTATCGCTTCTCAAAGAAGAATTTGGTCTCATTTGATTTCTGAATTATTAATAAGATTGTTCGAAACAAGTAGCAATTCACTTTTTAAAATCATGCTCAAAAAAAGCAACATGGTACTTTTTTTGAGTACCAATCTATCTCGTCACCCTGAGCTTGTCGAAGGGTGATTCTAGCTTCGGGCTTGAACACCCTTCGACAGGCTCGGGTGACATCGACTGTGTCTTAAGGGATAATTACCTCAAATTGGACTTTGATAAATTTTAAATTCTTCCCAACATTCCCTTGAATAATTTTCTTTGCCAAACCAAAATCTCTTTTGGTGAGAGCGGGCGGTTTTCTTGTTTAGCGAGTCAGATTCGAAAGAAAGCAGCTCAAGGCTTGTTGAATCGGGTCGCTCTCACTTCTTCAATTTGATTATTCCTCCTTTTTTCAATGTCATCTTATTTAGTACTTGCCCGAAAATATCGTCCGCAAAATTTTGATGAATTGGTCGGACAAGAGGTTTTGGTTACTACTCTAAGTAATGCTATCAAAAATAATCGCTTACATCACGCTTATATTTTAACTGGAATTCGCGGCGTTGGAAAAACAACTACAGCGCGTATTATTGCCAAAACTCTAAATTGCGTTGATCAGTCCGCAACCTTGACAGCAAAGGCTTGCGGCGTTTGTGATAATTGCAAATTAATCACCGCTTCCAAACATCAAGATGTTATTGAAATTGACGCTGCCAGCAGAACTGGAATTGACGATATCCGCGAAATTATTGATTCTATAGCTTATGCGCCAGTGATGGCGAAATATAAAATATATATCATCGATGAAGTTCACATGCTTAGTAACAGCGCGTTCAACGCTTTATTAAAAACCCTCGAAGAGCCTCCAGTGCATGTTAAATTCATTTTTGCAACAACTGAAATTCGCAAAGTTCCAGTGACGATTCTTTCGCGTTGTCAGCGTTTTGATTTGCGCCGTCTCGATGAAAAAGAAATCGAAACCCATTTGGAAAATATTTTAAAACAGGAAAATCTGGAAGCGCAACCGCAGGCTTTGGAATTGATTGCCAAAATGTCGGAAGGTTCGGTTCGTGATTCGCTTTCGCTTCTGGATCAAGCCTTGGCGAGCAATAATCACCAAAAATTTTTACCAGCTGAATTAGTTGAAAAAATGCTAGGTTTAACTGACAAAGTAAAAGTTATCGAACTTTTTGAAAATCTTTTGAAAGGCGATTTTTTTGGTGCTTCACAAAGTTTTGCTGAATTTTATTCCTATTCTTCTGATGTTTCGCAACTGGTTCTTGATTTAATGGAAATCACTCATAAAACCACGTCAGTAAAGCTTATAAAAGGTTATAAATTGGAAGGATATTCGCAATTTCAGCAAGAAAAAATCTCCAATATCGCTCGCGAAATTTCGCTGAATTCTTTAACCAGAATCTGGCAAATGTTGCTTAAAGGCAATCAGGAAATCGCTTGTTCCGCTTCACCAAAAATGGCTTTTGAAATGCTTTTAGCTCGAATTTGTTACATGGTTGCTTTGCCAAATTTGCAACAGGTTCTGCTTAATTTGAATGAAGGGCAGAATCCTGTTGCTGAAAAAAAAGCCGAAATTAATGATGATCTAGTAAATGAAATTTTGCGTAACTTCGAAGGTGCTAAAATTCTAAATTAAAAAATAATTCCCATGTCTGAAGATAAAAAAATTAAAATTCTTTGTGCTGAAGATGAACAAGAAATCCGTGAAAATATCGCCGACATTTTGCGCGATGAAGGTTTTGAAGTTTTCGAAGCTGAAAATGGCAAAAAAGGTTTTGAAAGTTTCATGCAAAACAAGCCTGATTTAGTGATTTCAGATATCATGATGCCGGAATTGGATGGTTATGGATTTTTGCAATTGATCCGCGAAAACAAAAATATCCGCAATAATACGGTGCCATTTATTTTTCTCACAGCTTTGGGTCAAAAAGATAGCGTGGTAAAAGGTGTAAATTTATCAGCTAATGATTATCTGGTGAAGCCGATTGACTTCGATATGTTGGTTGCGAAAGTTAGGGAAAAAACTTCTAACGCGATCAAAGTTCAGGAAGTTCACAACCGCAATATCAAAAATATTAAGTCACAAGTTTCAAATGTGTTGCCAAGCGAAATCTCCAGCTATCTTGATGTTATTACTCAAGTTACGTCAGTTTTAAAAACTGAACCTTACGGCCCATTTTCGCATCGCCGTTATTTAGAAGATTTAGAAAAAATTTACATTAATTCGATGAAATTGCGCGGTGCAATTTCCAATGCTTTGGATGAAAAAGTAATCGATAATAAATTAAATGCTGATGAAGAAATCATCGGAATTGTTGAATTTATTAATGAATTTATCGCCAGTTTGAGCGAAAGATTTAGAAGCAAAATTGTTTTTGAAACGCCTTTTAATCCAGAAAATCTGCCGCGGTTGAAAGTTGATCGCTTGGTTTTACTTGATGCAATGCGCAAAATTTTTGCTGGTCTATTTAAAACCGACGCTGAAGGAATAGTTAATGTTTCAATAATGATGGATCATCTAGATCAATTGATAATTATTTTTTACCTGAAATCGCAAACTCCAAATATTAATATCAAACCAAACATTGACGAATCGCAAATTAGCAAAATTCTCGATCAACAAAATTGTCGTTTTGAAATTGCTGATAATAAAGAAGGAACCGCAATTTTAAGCGTTCCACCCTTCAGAATTTTAAATAAATAACATTGTGAAAAAAGAAATTTCAGTGCTCGATTTAAGAGTTTTTGGATTAATTTGGGCTGCTATTTTTTTGATCATTTCTTTTAAGAGTGACAAATTTCAGCTCGTCGCAATATTAATTTCCGCTAGTTTTCTAATAACGGCATTGATTTGTCCGAAAATTTATCGCCAAACTAAAATCTATGAAAATTGGATTAAAATCGGTGACTTTTTAGGAAAAATTAATGGTTTTTTAGTCAGCTTTATTTTGTTTTACGGAATTTTTACGCCCTTTGCTATAACTCTTCGCTTGTTAAAAAAAGATCTTCTTCACAAAAAACTAAATTCTTCCGCAACCTCTTATTTTATTGATCGCAAAACCCAGCCGGGTGATATGAAAAATTAATTTTAATTTTAAATAAGTGCAAAAAATTTATTTGAAAAACACCCTAAAACTATTCTTCCAATCGTAAATTTATTTTTTCTTGGAATTGTATATTTCATTTTAAGCCTGAATATTTTTCAGGACGCAAAAGATGGCAAAAAACCTATTAACTTGATTAATAATGCCTAAAAAAAAGCATTTAAAAAAACATTCAAACCATCTTCCAGACTTAGATGTAAAAGGTGCGATTAAAAATTTAAAAAGAAAAATTGGTCTTTTTTACAAGATCAATTTTTTTTTATTTTTAATCGTTTCAATCGTTTTGGCCTATTTTGTAATTTTAGTTTCAACCGAACCAAAATCAGTTCCTTTTGTTACTGAAAAAATCGAATCTGTTTTACAAGAAAAGCTCGGGCAAGATGTCAGTCTAAGTAATAGCTATATCAGTTTCACACGTTACGGCACTTTGAAAGTGGCAATTTCAAGTTTAAAAATCCTCTATTCGCTTCCTGATAGTTCTGATAAGCAAGCAATAATAATTCCCAAACTCGAAACTGAATTTTCGCTGTTGGGATTAATAACAATGAATTTCCAACCCAGTAAAATTAAAATTATCGATGCTAATTTCATAATGGATGATTTGCAAAAATTGCAACAAGCTGATTCTGGACAAGAGAAGGGCAATATGTCGCCAATAATTAAATTTTTAGCCATGATAAAAAGTGGCGAAATTCCGATTGAAAATTTTGAAGTTGAAAACACCAAATTAATTTTTCGTGGTGCCAAAATTAAAACTGAAATCCTGCTCAAGAAATCGCAGATTCGGGCTTCTACAACTAAAAAAACTCTTTTCATTTCTTCAATAAACAAAGTCAGTTTTGACGCTACAAAAAGTGATGTTGATCTCAAAGTTAATTGTCAATTATTTGAAAAAGGTGGCTTAAAATGTGATTTAGTGTTGGAAAATTTTCTTCCAAATTGCGTGGCCTCACTTCATAAATCGCTTAGTCATTTAAACCAAATTCACGCTGCAATTAATGCGACGGCATCGCTTTCAATCAAGGATGGTGAATTGCATAATATTTTATTTAAAGCCACGTCCAAAAAAGGCGATTTTGATTTTCCACAATTTTTCAGTCAGAAAATGGATTTCGCTAATTTCTCCGTCACTGGCGAATATGATGATCGAATTGGGGTTTTAAATTTATCAGAAATCAAAACTGATTTTACCGATCCTTCAGCAATTCAGGCGGCAAAAATTGCGCCGTCGCATTTGGATATGTCGCTTTTGATTTCCGATTTAAAAAATTCTGCCAGCAAAAAACTCGATTTTTTTATTAAATTGCAGGATGTGCAAAATGATAAAATGGAAAAATTCTGGCCAAGTGCGTTAAATCAAAAAGACATTCGCCAATGGGTGATTACGCATATTCGCGGCGGAATGGTGCGCAACGCTTATGCCAAATTTTCGCTCACCGAAACGCCAAATATAACCAATCTTGAAAGCATGGATGCGCAGGTGGTTTTTTCTGATTTTAATTTGGAGTATGACAAAAATTTTCCGCCAATTTCACATGTTTCTGGAATTGCCAATTTCGGAATTAACGGCATGAAAATTGCCATTGCCAGCGGTGATGTTTTAAACAGCAAAATTTCAGATGGTTTGGTTGAAATTGATAATTTTATGGCGCCGATAACCTTGTTGAAAATTTCTGGAAAATCAAAAGGAAGCGCTAGTGACGGGCTTAAACACGTTGATTATAAATCTACATTTGCCACCGAAATTGAAAAATACTTAAATGGCGATTCGCAAAATGATTTTGATATTCGCATTCCATTGCAGGAAAAAATAAATTTGAAAGACACTTACATCGCAGTTAATTCCACGATCAAATCTTTGAATAATCCCTATCTTCGTGGCGGCGTTGTGATTAATGCCAAGAAAGATTTTAAGAGTAGTGATTTTATCGCCAAAGCCAATTTAAGCGCGGCAGAATTAACGTCGCCAAGTTTTGATGTTACAAAAGCTGCAAATATTGAATCGAATTTAAGCTTGGTTGTTGATGTGAAAAATCCGAAATTGGTGGCGATTAAAAATATTATTTTGCAGAAAAAGGAAAATATTTTGGAAAAAACGTCAAAGAAATCGGCGCAATTGAGAAAATCCAATTCCAAAATTACTGGTGAAATAGCTTTTGAAACTTCGCCATTTTTGCTTACAGCCGCAGATCTAAAAAATGATAATTTTGGGCGTAATAATTTTTCAATTTCTTATAAAATTGATAAAAAAACCTCAACGCAAAAACTTTTCCTGCGCGGAAAACAATTTAATTTAGCAGCTCTTCTTGCCGAAAAACAAAAATTTTCACAAGCTGGAGTGGGAAATAAAAAGTTCAATAATTTACAGATACAAATCGCCACTGATAATCTGGCGCTTTTGCATAATAAAATGATCAAGAATTTTTATCTTTCGCTCAACATGGAAAAAGGAATTTTCATGCGCGGTTTGGCGAAAGGAGATTATGCAAAAAGCCAGCTCTTGAGTTTGAAAGCTGAAAAAAAATCGCAAGATGATCCTGATTTACAAATTGAAGGCGATATTTTTGACGTTGGATATTTTGCTGAAGCCTTTGGAATTTCCGACACAATTTCTGGCGGAGATGCTAAAATAAAAGCTCGCAGGCATGTCGCGGATAATAAACAAGTTTTGATCGGTGAAATTACAATTAGTGATAATATCACGATTTATGAAAATCAGGCGGTAAAAAAATTAGCCAGCAACACGCTTTTTTCGACAATCAAAGACCGAATTTTTTCAAATGATAAAACAATTTTTGATTCCGTTAAGGTTGATTTTAGTTATGTCGACGGCATTTTGAATATTAAATCACTGATCGCTAATAATTATAAAATTGGCATTACCGCCAAAGGAAAAATTGATTTAAAAAATAATATTTACGACATACGCGGCATGATTGTTCCGGGTTTTATTATTAATAATCTTTTTGGAATTGGCAGAATTCCAATTATCGGCAACGTCATCAGCGGCTTGTTGACGGGCGGCGAGGGCGG
>CANKYC010000060.1 GCA_947487845.1 Rickettsiales bacterium
TATCTCTTGATAGCCATAACTTTGTCTTTTTGGTAAAAATTTGCTCAGAAAATGACGCTGTATCACTTGATACAGCTTACATTTCCAGTCGCAATTTTTCCTCAAAAATACTTCGTTAGCGCTATCAAGAGATAGTTAATTTGGTATAGCTCGATTTCATCTAATCAAATTAACAAAATAAATGTTCAACAACTCCCTTCAAGAATCCCTTCTAGCTTGCTCAATCTTGGTGCAAAGGCGTATGGATGAATTACTTCCTGAAGAGTTTCACGATTCAAAATTGGTTGAAGCAATGCGCTACAGCGCGCTTTCCGAGGGCAAAAGAATTCGCCCATTTTTAGTAATTGCCTCGGCGCAGATTTTTGGAATTTCGCCTTTGGTTTCTCTAAATTCGGCAACGGCGATGGAATTTGTTCATGTTTATTCTTTGATTCACGACGATTTGCCGGCGATGGATAATGATGATGTGCGTCGCGGCATTCCGACTTGCCACAAAAAATTTGATGAAGCGACCGCCATTCTTGCGGGCGATGCTTTACTGACTTACGCATTTGAAATTTTAACCAATCCGGCAACTCATAAAGAAACTTCGGTGCGTTTAGAATTGGTAAAAACTCTATCCAAAGCTGCAGGATTTATGGGAATGGCGGGTGGCCAAATGATTGATTTAGAAAAAGCTGACCAAAGAATTTCTAACGAAGAATTAGCAAAATTACATCGTTTAAAAACGGGCGAACTTTTTATGGCTTCCGCTGAAATGGGCGCAATTTTAGGTCGCGCCGGAATTAATGAAAGACACGCGCTGCGCAATTTTGCTCATGATTTGGGTTTAGCCTTTCAGATCAAAGATGATATTTTAGATCATTATGGAATCAGCCTTGGCAAGGTAGAAATTGATGAAACGGTTCATAAAAAACCAAAAGAAAATGCTAGTATTGTTGATGTTTTGGGAATGGAGGTGGCGCAAAAACAATTGGAATTATTGCGAGATCAGTCAATTGCGCATTTGAAAGTTTTTGGCGCGAAAGCATCTTTATTGGTGGAGTTGGTGAATTTTGTGATTACGAGAGAAAAATAACTTTTTTGAAAAAATTTTGTTATTTCTAATTAGGCTGCGTAATCTTCTTCAAATTCGCCAAAGTTCCCCTGATATTTTTCAGAGATTCCCTAATTCTTTTTCTAATTAATGGATCAATCGCCGAAACTTTTATCTTAGAAAAATCTCTAATTTTAGCTTTCGGATCAATTGGGGAATCGGTTTCAATTTCAATTTCCGGCTCATTTCGCGGATCAATAAACTCCTCAATTTCATGATCTTCCAATCTAGTTGCCTCAGGAATTTCATCATCATGAATCATTTTTGAAACTGGCTTTTCATCAGATAAAATAATATCTAAATCTTCTTCTTTGCGATCATCGTATTTTCTTTTTTTCAAAAGCTTCTGCAATCCCGCAACTGTATATCCTTCTTCGTATAAAAAATTTTTGATTCTTTTTAAAATCTTCAGCTGTTTGTTATAATAATAACGCCTTTTTCCGGCACCGATTTCGGGTTTTATTTGTGGAAAATTTTCTTCCCAAAAACGAATAACGTGAGTTTCAACTTTTAATTCTTTGGCAACTTCGCCAATCGATCTTTTACGATCCACCCCAAGATCATCTGCTAATTTTTGTACTTCGCGAGCAATGTTTTGAAGCATTTTAGGTAAACCTTTTCTTATATTCCAAAGCGAAATGTTTAATGATAACGCCGCAAATTGCGGTTAGAGGAACTGCTATTAAAATTCCGAAAAAGCCAAATAAAACACCGAAAACAAATAATCCAAAAATCAACCAAACTGGGTGCAAACCAATTTTGGCGCCGATTAATTTTGGAGTCAGAAAATTTGATTCAATAACTTGACCAAAAACAAAAACTAGCGAAACGGCGGCAATATGCGTAGCATCAAAACCCCATTGAAATAAGGCAACAATGATTGCGGTTGTAACGCCGCATAACATTCCGACGAAAGGAATGAAAGAAAATAATCCGGTTAATAGCCCGATTAAAAATCCAAAATTAAGACCGGTAAAACTTAGAAGGCTGGAGTAAATCAGGCCCAAAATCAGGCAAACATTAAATTGGCCGCGAACGTAGCCAGATAAGGTTTTATCTATATCTAAGGCAATTTTTCGAGCTGAAATTGCAACTTGGCGCGGCAAATAATCGCCAATTTTTTCGATTAAAATTTTCCAGTCTTTTAAGAGATAAAAAATCAAAATCGGAGTAATAAAAATCAGGGATAAAATATTGATTAATGTCAGCGAAGAAGTGACGGCGTTGTTGACAATATTTTTTGATAAATCGACAAATTTGGCGGTAACTTGTTCATTCGCTAATAAATGCGATAAATCTTTATCGATTCTAAAGCCAACGCCATCAAGGATTGAAACTGCTTTCGGATAAAAATCATGTAAAATAGTTTGAAAATATCCGGGTAAAGCGGTGAGTAAATCAGTGAATTGGGAGCAAAGAATCGGTAGTAAAATTGCGCCAAGCGTGATTAAAATTGTGAGGAATAATCCTAGAATCAAAGAAGTGGCAAATGCGCGCGACATTTTGTATTTTTTACAAAAGAAATCGACGATTGGATCTAAAAAATAAGCGATGATGAATGAGCAGAAAAAAGGCGCCAACACTGATTTCACTAAATAAATCAACCAAAAGAAAATAGCCAAAATTACAACTATTGAAATAAGTTTATCTTTTAATTTCATGAATCGCCTAATTGGTTAAAACGTAAAGATTATCAGTTTTTTTAATCAAATTTATTCCAACTTTCATAAATTCCTGCGCAATATCAGTGCTGTTATTCGGGTAATTTAATGTGATTACGGCCATGTCGCGCGAGATTGACTCGATGTTGATTTGCGTCACTAAATTGCTATTTTCAATGCGGCTTTTTGCAATCATCCAATTGCTTAAAGTTGAAACCGGAATCTGAATTTTAACTATGCTAGAAGTGGCTTTGCTTTCAGTATTTTGCGAAGAAAGCAAATAGTCGATGGTTTTGTTGGCAACTTTTTCGAGCAAGGCATCAAAGCTTAATTGATCAACATTAACGAAGTTTAATTTGACCTGTTTTTTCTGTAATTTTCTTAAATAAGTAACGCTGATATTTACTTTATTTTCAATTTCATCGTAAGAGAAAAATAAGGTATAAACTGATTCAGATTTATATTTGAAAAGCAGCGGCTCAATTGCCACATAATCAAGCAAAGCAACATTGGTTGAACTTATAACTGCGATATTACTTAAATCTGCGTCCGGCACCACGAATTTTCCTTGGCCTTTTTTAGCAATAGTTTTTTCAATGGCTTTTCTCCAATTATTATCATCTTCCCATAAAAGCATTGAGCGCGTGGTAACTTTTACTGGTAATAAAACATAATTTTCGCCAGATTTTTCTGCTTTTTTCACAGCTTTTTTAGCGAGAATATGTTCAACAAAATCCTTGGCGAACATTATATTCATTGTGGCGCTATAATTATTGCCGGCGATTTTTTCAGCATCAATTTGTTCGGAGCGTACCATGTCAGAAATTTCATCGTTGGAAACCGTATCAGCAACCTTGGTGGCGATTTCTAAGCGAGTTAATAAAATCAAAAAAGCATCGCGTCGGCCGCTGGCAATTGCGGCATTTCTGGCATCAGTTGGCGATTTTCCTGTAACGCTTATGTTAACGCCCTCAACCATGTAAAGACTGTTTTCTACAGCGTAAGAAACGCCTTGGAAAGAAAAAAACAAAGTTAGAAAAAGTAAAAAAATTCTCGACATATCGGAATTAAACTGAAATATTAAAAACATCTCCTTCGGAGCTGGATTCAGTAAGCTTCTCGCCTCACTTCTTAAATCGCAAGAAAAATGTCTTTAAACTATAAACAAGCTGGCGTCGATATCGATGCTGGAAATGAATTGGTTAATCGTATTAAACCTTTCGCTAAAGCAACAAGCCGCGCTGGAGCCAATTCTGACCTTGGCGGATTTGGCGCTTTATTTGATTTGAAAAAATGCAACTTCAAAGATCCGGTTTTGGTTTCATCAACCGACGGCGTGGGTACAAAATTAAAAGTCGCAATCGATGTTGATAAACACGATACAATCGGAATTGACTTAGTTGCAATGTCGGTAAATGACCTTGTAGTTCAAGGCGCTGAACCACTTTTTTTTCTTGATTATTTTGCTTGTTCTAAACTCGATGTCGAAGTTGCCAGCCAAGTTGTAAAAGGAATTGCCGATGGTTGCAAACTTGCCGGCTGCGCTTTAATTGGTGGCGAAACCGCCGAAATGCCGGGAATGTACAAAGCGGGAGATTATGATTTAGCTGGATTTGCTGTTGGCGCAGTTGAGCGCGATCAAATTTTACCAAGACCGACAAATGTCGGGGATATTTTGATCGGCTTAAAATCAAGCGGCGTTCACTCAAATGGCTATTCTTTGGCGCGTTTTATTTTAGAAAAAAATTCAGTTAATTTTTCCGATAAATTTTCCGATAAATTTTCTGGCGAAAAAACCGTTGGCGAAGCTTTATTAACACCAACAAAAATTTACGTAAAATCTTGTTTAGAAGTGATTAAAACTGGCAAAGTTAAAGCTCTTTCACACATTACTGGCGGCGGTTTAACCGAAAATTTACCGCGAGTTTTATCAAAAAATGTTACTCCAAAAATTGATTATAAATCATGGAATCGCCCCGAGATTTTTGATTATTTACAAAAACTCGGCAACGTAACTGACGCAGAAATGCAACGCACTTTCAACTGCGGAATTGGCATGGTTTTGGTGGTTGCGAAAGGCGATGAAAATGAAGTTAAGGCTATTTTAGAAAAAGCCGGCGAAGAAGTTTTTATAATTGGAGAGTTGGTTTAAATTTATTTCAGTTCAAACATGATTAACCGCAAATCCTCAGTTCATCTGCAAGATTTTCCTGACACTTCTTTTTTACCAAATGAAAAAGAACTCGTCGCCGATATGGATTTAGTTCGCAGCATCGCCTCAACCGCGCTTTCAATTCGCGATAATAAAAACCTTCGCGTTCGTTTGCCTTTAAATAAATTAATCGTAATTGGCAAAAGCGCCGCGCGAATTTTGCCTTTTAAAGAAATTATCGCCGATGAAGTAAACGTAAAATCAATCGAAATCAAAGAAGAAATTGGCGAACTTGCCGAATTAAAATTACAAATAAATTTCAAAAAAATTGGCGCCAAATTTGGTTCAAAAATTAAAGAAATTACCGTCGCTTCCAAAACTGGCGATTGGAAAAAAATTTCCGATAAAGAAATCGAAATTGCCGGAATAATTTTAAGTGACGATGATTTTGAATTAAAGCTGGCAACAAAAAATAACGACGAAAAAAAATTCGCAATTTTAGCGCTTCCAACCAATGATTATCTGGTTCAACTCGATATTGAAGTTACCAAAGATTTAGAAGATGAAGGCATCGCGCGTGACATTGTTCGGGCGATTCAGCAAAATAGAAAAGACGCAGATTTAAATATTTCCGACCACATTAATTTGAAAATTTCTTCGACCAATCCACGAATTTTGGAAGTGGCAAAATCTTTTGAGAAATATATCAAAGAACAAGTTTTGGGTGATTCTCTAAATTGCGTTGCAAATGCCGAAGAAGTAAAATCTGCGACAAAATTTTCCTACGAAAATAAACTCGATGATGGTGATTTGGTGGTTGGGATTTCAAGAGATTAGATTACACCAAAGCTACTTGAAGCTTGAACAAGAGAAAAAACTCCAATCCAAAAAACTCGAAGTCACCCTCCGACAAACTCAGGGGGACGTCGAGTTTTTTGTGAAAGGGTATATACCAAATTAACTATCTCTTGATAGCGCTAACTTCGTCTTTTTGGTAAAAATTTGCTCAGAAAATGACGCTGTATCACTTGATACAGCTTACATTTCCAGTCGCAATTTTTCCTCAAAAATACTTCGTTAGCGCTATCAAGAGATAGTTAATTTGGTATATTACCAAATTTTAAACCCTCCCAACTCAATCCTCTTCCGACATCTTCTTCGCTTGATCATCCGCAGTTAGCGCATCAATAAATTCATCCAATTCACCGAGCATAATGTCATCAATTCTGTAGCTGGTTAAATTAATTCTGTGATCCGTTACGCGACTTTGTGGAAAATTATAAGTGCGAATGCGTTCAGATCTATCGCCGCTTCCAACTTGTTCTTTGCGGTTTGCCGAACGTTCTTTGTCAGCGCGATCGCGTTCAGCTTCATAAAGACGAGAGCGCAAAACTTTCATCGCTTTTTCGCGGTTTTTAATTTGCGATTTTTCATCTTGCATTGAAACCGTAACTCCGGTTGGAACGTGAACAATTCTAACCGCAGAATCTGTGGTATTTACCGATTGTCCGCCCGGTCCAGACGAGCGAAAAACGTCAATTCGCAAATCTTTTTCTTCAATTTTAATGTCGATTTCTTCAGCTTCTGGAAGCACGGCAACTGTTGCGGCTGATGTATGTACGCGACCTTGCGATTCAGTTTCAGGAACTCGTTGCACGCGATGAACTCCCGATTCATATTTCAATCGTGCAAACACGTTGCGACCCGCGATTGTAGCAGAAGCATCTTTATATCCGCCCAAACCAGTGTCTGAAATTGAAAGAATTTCAAACTTCCATTTTTTCTTCTCGGCATATTTTTGATACATCGCAAAAAGCTTGTAAGCAAAAAGCGCCGCTTCTTCGCCGCCAGTTCCAGCGCGCACTTCGAGAATGGCGTTTTTTTCATCCGCCGCGTCGCGCGGCAAAAGCGCAATTTTCATTTGCTGTTCAAGATCAGGAATTTTTTTGGTTAAATCAAAGCGCTCATTTTCCAACAAATTACGCATTTCTTGATCTGCGGTTGATGGCAAAATTTCATCAATATCAGCCAATTCTTTTTGCGCCTGTTTATATTCGCCAATCAGCGCCACAACAGGAATCATGTCAGAATGTTCTTTAGAAATACGAGCAAAATTTTGACCCAAACTTGAAGGATCAAGCA
>CANKYC010000061.1 GCA_947487845.1 Rickettsiales bacterium
AATAGATGTCACCCTGAGCTTGTCGAAGGGTGATTTAAGGCTTCGATCTTAGAATCACCCTTCGACAAACTCGTGGTGACATCGAGTTTTTTTGTGTCTTAAGGGATAATTACCTTATTTTTAATTACCTTATTTTTAGTTATATCGAAGCTTGTTTTTTTTAAGGCAATTATTATTTTCCCTTTACTCATCCTCAACAACTCTTCAAAAAATAAAATGAAAAAAATTTCCCAACCAGCTGCAAAAAAAGCAGTTTTTAAAATTTTGCGTCCAACACAAAAGCAAGCTGAAGAAGCTGTGCGCACTTTAATTGCTTGGGCAGGAGATAACCCTGATCGCGAAGGTTTGGTGGAAACTCCAAAAAGAGTTGTGAACGCTTATCGTGAATTTTTTGCAGGTTACGAAGCAAATCCAGCAGAAATTTTAGGTAAAACTTTTGAAGAAATTGAAGGTTATGATGATCTGGTTTTATTAAAAGATATGCGCGTTGAATCACATTGCGAACATCACATGGTTCCTTTCATTGGTAAGGCTCACATTGCTTATATACCAAATCGTAAAGTTGTTGGAATCAGTAAAATTGCTCGTCTTTTAGATGTTTTTTCTAAGCGTCTACAAACTCAAGAAACTATGACTGCACAAATTGCAGATACGATTAATAAAGTTTTGAAACCGCGCGGCGTTGCAGTTTTTATTGATGCTCAACATCAATGTATGACAACTCGCGGCATCCACAAAATCAATACTACAACAATTACCAAAACTATGCTTGGTGAATTTAAAAGTGATCCGGAAATGGAAAGAAAATTTTTAAGTTTAATTAGCCTTTCGAGTTCATGTTAATTAAACATAACTGTAATTTAATTCTGGCTTCAACTTCCAAAATTCGTAAAAGAATTATGGATGAAGTTGGTCTTGAATTTACAGTTAAAGCGCCGCTTTTTGACGAAGATTTGGGCAAGAAAAAAGTAAAATTATCTCCCCCAAAATTAGCGATCTATTTAGCTGAACAAAAAGCTTTATCAATCAGCGAAAAGTTCCGTGACTCTTATGTTATCGGCTCCGATCAGGTTTGTGAATTTGAAGAAAAAGAAATTCCCAAATCCAATAATGCTACAGAAGCTCTCAATCAGCTAAAAAAATTTAACGGTAAAATCCATTTTCAAAATAACGCCGCAGTTATTGCTTTTAATGGCAAAATAATTTTCCGCAAATTCTCGCGCGTAAAATTGCAAATGCGCAAAATGACGGCGACAGAAATTGAAAGTTACGTTAAAATCGATCAGCCTTGGAGTTGCGCCGGCAGCTATAAATATGAATCTTTAGGCAAGCATCTTTTTGAAAAAATAAGTGGAGATTACTATTCGGTTTTAGGTCTTGCAATTCAGCCCTTAACCGCTTTTCTTCATCGTAAAAAACTAATATCAATAAACACGAAATAAATCATGGAACTTATCGGCTACGACGCGCTTTTTACTCTTGTTACACTTACATTTTTAGAGATTATTCTGGGTATTGATAACCTTATTTTCATTGCTCTTGTTGTTCAGAAACTGCCGCAAAAACATCGCAAAACAGCGCGTATTTTTGGTTTATCGCTTGCCTTTATCATCCGTATTCTAATGTTGATGGCGTTATCTTGGGTTATGACTTTAACCGAGCCTTTATTTTCAATTAAAGGACGTGAATTTTCCGTTAAAGATATGCTGCTGGTTTTGGGGGGATTATTTCTAATTTTTAAAAGTGGCATTGAAATTGCTTCTGATGTTTTTGGCGGATCTTCTCATGGTAAAGAAAAAGAAATCCGCGTGCCAAAAGGTTTTTTTGGAGCAGTTGTACAAATTAGTATAATCGATTTCATTTTTTCATTTGATTCAATAATCACCGCGATTGGTATAACTAACAATATTCCAATCATTGTTGCGGCAGTTGTTATTTCAATGCTCTTGATGTTTGTAGCTTCAGGAATTATCAGTGAATTTTTGGGCAAATATCCGGCATTAAAAATTGTAGCTTTAGCCTTTATTTTCATGGTTGGAATGATTCTATTAGCTGATGGCGTGCATCTGCATATTGAGAAAGCTTATTTATATTTTTCGCTATTTTTTACTTTGGCGGTGGAATCTTTGAACATCGCTGCGCGTAAAAGAAAGTAGATTTTTTTAACCAAAATTATTTTATTTATGAAAAAATTTATCCGCTTGTCCATCTCTATTATCGCTATTTCGACGCTCTCATCTTGCGCATATTTTGAAAATTTATTTCCCAAAAAACAAATCGCAGAACTTGATTCTCTTCAAACTGCTCCAAAAATTGATATCAAAAAATTCTTTAACGGCGATGTTGAGGGTTTTGCAATTACTCAAGATTCCGCTGGAAAAATTATTGGCACCACTCAAGTAAAAATATCTGGAAAATGGGATGAAAATAAAGGCGAAATTAAACAAAATTTTATTTATGAAGGCGCAACAAAAGATAGTAGAATTTGGCTTATAACCGTAAATGCTGACGGCACTTTTGATGCAATTGGTCATGATTTTCTAGCTCCAGCTCAAGGGAAACAAATTGGCAATGCGGCGCAAATTCTTTACTCTTTAAACCTGATGGATCAAGGTTCTAAAAAGCCAGTTATATTTGAAGATAAAATGTATTTAGTTGATGAAAAATCGATGATCGAAATTTCAAGCTACAAAAAAGCAAACGGCGTTTCGGGTAAAACAATTACCTCTCTTAAAAAAATCGGCAATTAATTAAAACATGAGTCATAGCCATATTTTATTTTCTTATTCATTCGATACTTCAGGAAAAGCTATCAAGCTCGACAATAAAAAAGTTTCCGAAGAAATAAAAAATAAAGGTTTGGCTTGGGTTCACCTAGATGCTAATAACAAAGCCACCAAAAAATGGCTGGAAAAAGAAGTCGGTTATCTCGATCACTTAATCATGGACGCTTTGATTGCGGAAGAAACCCGTCCCAGAATCATGGAATTTGATAACGGTCTTTTGTTGATTTTGCGCGGCGTAAACCTCAATGAAAATGCCGAACCAGATGACATGGTATCAATTCGCATATGGATTGATCACGAACGCATTATCACAATTCAGCGCCGCGATTTAAAAGCGGTTTCTGATATTTCTGCTCAAATTGAATCGGGAAAATTAATCAGAAATGCCGGTGAATTTTTGTATAATTTATTATATCAAATTCTTTTTGTAACGTCACCTTTTCTTTACTCTTTAACTGAAAAAATTGATTTTCTAGAGCAGCAAATAATGAGTACTCATGATTTGAAATTTCGGGAAGAAGTTTTGCAAATTAGAAGCAAATCAACCACTTTCAAACGATATTTAGTGCCGCAAAAAGAGGCTATTTCCAAACTTAGAATTTGCGATTACGTTTGGATTGATGATTGGGCAAGAAGACATTTTCAAGAAAATTTTGATAGCATAACCAATATGGTTGAAGAAGTCGATGAAGCTGCTAATCGCGCGCAGATTTTACATGATGAATTAGCTAACTCTCTAAGCGAAAAACTTAATACAAACATGTATAAATTATCTTTGATTACGGTGATTTTCATGCCCTTAACTTTTATTACTGGGCTTTTTGGCATGAATGTTGGCGGTATTCCGGGTCAAAATAACCCAGCCACTTTTTACATTTGTTCATTTATAATGGTTGGAATCGTACTTCTGCATTTGGCTTTCTTTAAGAGAAAAAAATAATCCTTAAGCTGCTAATGAAAAAAAATACCTTTCCGACAATATTTTTCTTGCTCATTATTCTTTCCTCTTGCGGCGGTGGCGGCGGCGGTGGTGGAGGTGGAGGTTCATCTACAACTGTAACTTACCAAAATCCATCATGGGTTTCTTCTGTTTCTACCACGCAAGCTGATGTTTATCGAACTGTCGAATATTCCAATCAATATGGTTTAGAAAAAATTCACGCTGCCGAAGCCTATGCTTTGTTGGCTACGAATAGTAAATCAGTGGCGGGCGATAATATTGCAATCGCGATTGCTGACACTGGCGCTCAAACTGATCACGCAGAAATTGCAGCAAATTATCAATCATCAGGAAGTTATGATTTTGTTAATTCCGATTCCAACCCAAGCGATGACCAAGGTCACGGAACCAATGTTGCCAGCATCGCAGCTGGTGTTAAAAATGGCGGCGGAATGCATGGCGTTGCTTATAATAGCCGCATTATTGCGATTAAGGTTTTAGATAGTAATGGCGAAGGAACTTACCAAGATGTTTCTGACGGCATTTCGGCCGCTGCATCAGCAGGTGCAAAAGTTATCAATTTAAGTTTAGGTGGAAGCTCGGCGAGTTCTACATTAAGAAACTCTCTTTTAACCGCCAAAGCCGCTGATGTTTTAGCTATTGCCGCAACCGGAAATGACGGAGCAACTCAACCGGATTATCCAGCTTTTTACGCCGCAGATTCATCTTTAGCTGGATATGTTTTAGCAGTTGGATCAGTTGATTCAAATTCAGTAATTAGCAGTTTTAGCCATAAATGCGGAGATACTATGAATTATTGTTTGGTAGCTCCGGGTGAAAATATTTACGCCGCTTATCCAACCAACATTTACGCAATTGGCAGCGGAACTTCAGAAGCAACTCCTCATGTTTCAGGTGCTGCAGCTGTTATTCGCGGAGCTTGGACATTTTTAACCGCAGCCCAAACTGCACAAATTTTGCTTCAAACCGCAACCGACTTAGGAGATGCGGGAGTTGATGCAACTTATGGTCACGGTCTTTTAAATCTTTACGCCGCTGTTCAAGCGCAAGGTCAAAATACTTTAGGATATGGAGCCAGCGTTGGATCGGGAGGTTATGAAATTAAATCTTCATCAATAATTACCAGCGCAATTTTTGGTGATGCTTTTACTTCAAACGTAGCGCCAAAACTTGATTCAGCAATTTTCTTTGATGATTTTGGTCGCGATTATAAAGCCAATTTAGCCAGCAAAATCAGCGTTCGCAGCAATAATAATTTATCCACTTTTAATAATGCGATTTTTGGCAATGTAGTTTCTAAAGCTGCGCCAATGCAGTTTGGATCAAGAAATCAGTTTAATTTCAATTATTCCGATTACAAAACTGTTGGCGCAACTGGTGTAAAATTTGTAAATATTGATAATTCAAAAGATCCGCAAGCAAGCGTGAATGCTGGATTTTCATTCGTAAGAAATGCCTCCAATATTGCGCCGAATTTAAAATTGGGATTTGCTTTTAATACTAATGAAATTGCCAATCTTGATCAAAAAACATTTGGAAATTTCGGATTTATTTCGCAAAGCAATTTTGCCGCTAATCCTTACCAATCCTTTATGCAAAGCAATTTGGTAAATGGTCAATATAGCAGAAAATTTAACCAATTTTTTGCCGCCCAAGATTTATTAAATAAAAAACTTTCCTTACGTTTTTCTTATCAATCATCTTACGACAGCTCGCAAATATTGAGCAAAATCAATCAAAAACAAAATCAGCTTTTGGATTTTGGCACAGTTTATCAAATCAAAGATGGCAGCAATATTTTAGTTTCGGTCGGCAATTTAACTGAATTTAATAATAATATCTTAAACTCGCAAAGCGTTGGGGCGTTTGAGTCAAGCGGCGATGTTAAAACTTCATATCTTAAATTTTCTCTCAACCAAAATTTAAGTAAAAATCTGTCAATAATCGGAAGTTTCTCGGAAGGAATTTCTAAAATTAATGGCAATCAAGTGGGCATTTTTCGCGAGTTTAATAATGTGCGCAGCCGCAGTTCGTCAATTGCTTTAATTCATAATGATTTTTTTAAAGGCCAAGCCGGAATCGTTTATTCTGAACCGCTGCGAGTTTATCAAGGCAATGTTAAAATCGATATTCCCGTAGCGCGTGATTATTACGGAAATTTAACGCGCTATCAGGCCAACGCTTCACTTGCGCCAAAAGGGAAGGAAAGGGATTTAGAGTTTTTTTATGCCAAAGACTTAAATGATTTTTCGAAATTGAAATTTAATTTGATTAGACAAAGCCAAGCCGGAAATTTGAAAAATGCAGCAACCAATTATTTGGGATTTGTGCAGCTTTTAATTAGTCGTTAGGTTTGAATCACTTTGGCATCGGGAGTGATTTTATTAATCATCGCGCGTCTTAAAATCGTATGGCAAAGCAGGTTCACAACAACCAAGTTTAGCACAATTAAGCCAATAATTTTGGCAAAAGAAATCCAAGAAAAGCGGTCAATTTCAACTCCCAATAATAGCAAAGGAATAATGTAAGTATTTGTGATCATCACAATATGAGTCATGATAAAAACATCTTTTGCTTTTAAGAAAGCCAGTGTCGCTACAACTAGCAAAAACGAAGCGATTATAACAATTATTAAAGCTACGAAACTCATATTTAAATTTTCTTGCGGTTGAAAAGTAGAAATAAAACTGCGACCAGTTTTAGTAAAAATAAAATGATTACGATGTCTAAAATCGCATCAAAATTGGCGATCGAATTAACTAGAATCAAAATGATGATGTTGGTGAAAATAAAATAAAAACTAAGGATTTTTTCGTAGGAATTTCGGGCAATAAAAAAACTGATTGTGATGATTATTAATGAGATGATTAAGAAGAATGAAACTATTTCGGACATTTGGTTTAAGAATTTTTAAATATTTTTAGGTATAATTAAAAAAATAGGGGCTATTTCTCAAAAATTTTTAAACTAACTCATATACCAAAACATAAATTTATACTCCCATCCAACTTCGTCTTTTTGGTAAAAATTTACTCGAAGAATAACACTGTATCACTTGATACAGTTTTTATTCTTTGTCGCAATTTTTCCTCAAAAATCCTTTGTTGGATGGGAGTATAAAT
>CANKYC010000062.1 GCA_947487845.1 Rickettsiales bacterium
TATTGAAAAAGAAACTTGTCCGACTGATTTGGAAATAACCGCCGAAACAAAAGACGGAATTATCATGGCAATCGCCCATAGAAAATTGAAAATCTACGGCGTGCAATTTCACCCCGAATCAATTGCGTCAGAGCATGGGCATCAGATTATTAAAAACTTTTTAGATCTGATTTGATCTCTAATTTAGATCTAAGTTTAGATCTAATTTTAGATCTAAGTTTAGATCTAAGTTTGGATCTAATTTTAGATCTAGTTTAAGTTCTAGCCTTTCTTAAAAAAAACCTCGATGTCACCCTGAGCTTGTCGAAGGGTGATTTAAGGCTTCGATCTTAGAATCACCCTTCAACAAACTCAGGGTGACATCGAGTTTTTTTGTGAATCAAGGGATAATTACCTAAAGTTTAATTATAAAAATTACCATGAGAAAAATTCTAAAAAAACTACATCTTTATCTCGCCATAATTCTTTGCATTCCCTTGGTATTACAGGGAATTACGGGGTTAATAATGGTTTTTCAGCATGAAATTTCTAATTCCCAACTTCGCGCCAAACATGTTTTTGCAAGTGGCAAAATTCAAGCACCGAGCAAAATAATTATTTCAGCTTTAACTCAAGTTCCAGAAGGCTTGAAGGTAAATTTTATCAAACTACCAATCGCAGAAAAATCGCCCGCGATTGTGCGTTTGACCAAAAAAATCGCAGAAGAAAAATCAATTTTTGAAGTTGTGGTTGATCCAGTTTCGCTTGAAGTTGTGGAAGTAAAAAATCCGGAAAATGACTTTTTTAAAAACTTAAAAAAATTCCATTCCAGCCTTTTTATTCCTGGTCAAATTGGCAAAAATATTGTCGGCACTTTTGGTTTGGTAATGTTGTTTATGGTGATTAGCGGATTGGTTATTTGGTGGCCAAAAAAAATCACCTTTAAACGCGCCATGACTTTTAAATTTAGTTCAACCGGCAAACAATTTCATCGCGACTTACATAGCGCTGTTGGCTTTTGGACATCGCTTATAATTTTAATCACCAGTTTCGCTGGCGTTTATTTGGCTTTCACGCCGCAAACTACCGCAACAATTTTGGCAATTTTTCCAGGCAAGGATTTAAAAAAAAGTGCCAATGAAATGGCGATTGATCCGGGTTTAAGCTTTTTGACAATCGATGAACTCGCAGATTTAGCTGCGAAAAATATTTCAAGCGATGATAAATTGCTTTCCGTAAATTTTCCGACGAAACCAGAGCAACCTTTTCGCATAAATTTTGCACCAAAAAATTATGAAGATGGCGAACCAATCATTACAGTTTTTGTTGATCAATATTGGCAAAGAGTTTTAGAAGTTCGTGATCCGAAAAATTATTCCTTAGGAGAAAAAATAATCGCCTGGCAACATTCAATTCATGCTGGCGAAGGCTTGGGATATTTGTGGAAAATTACAGTGTTTTTGACGGGATTTTTGCCGCTACTTTTTTCAATTACTGGAATTTCTTTGTGGCTAATTAAGAGAAAAAACAAAAAAATGAAGGCGGCTTAATCGTCCTAAAATCTCGACGACGCTGCGCCTTACTCGATGACCCGAAGTAAGAATTCGCGAAGAAGAAGATGGGTAAAACTGCATATTTAGGGGAAATTCCCCATAGAATTTGAAGTAGATCGTTGATTTTATTGGCTTAAAATCACTTTTCATTTTCCAAAAATTTTTCCTAAAACCGTCCGAAAATAAAAATTCTGCTCTTCTTTTTGGCATTCAATAATTACACGCTTTGCATCATATTGTTGAGCTTTACATCCATAAAAATTCCGCGGTTTTATTTTTTTATTTTCTAATAAATATTCATAAAAAAGTTTTAACTCTTTCAATCGCGGTTTGTAATTTTTTCTGGCAACTTCCATCGCCACTAAAGCCAAAATTTTTAAAGCAATTTTGCTTTCGGTTTTTCTGAATTTTTCTAAGTCTAATAAAAAAAATCCCGCCTTGCCAAACTCCAGTATTTTCTTAGCTTCACAAAGCATCGAGTCGTTAAATAAATCTCGTGTAATCGCAATTTCATCGGCGGCATTTTTGATTCTTTCTTGAATCAGATTTTTATCTTCAAAAGTCGCAAAAAAATTTCTGATTTTATTGCGCAAAAATTTCTCATCCAAATTAGTTTCATCTTCAAACCATTCGACTTTTTTGCTTTTTAAGAATTTTTTTAATTCATCTTTTTCAAAATCCAAAAGTGGTCTTACAAGCTTGATTTTCTTGAAGTCAGAAACTTCTGCAATTGTTGATAATCCATCTAAACCACTGCCGCGAAACAGGCGAATCAAAAAATTTTCTGCCACATCTTCAAGTTGATGACCTAAAAATAAAAACCCAATTTCATTCTTAATACAAAACTCATAAAGCAGCTCATATCTTGCTTCGCGAAGCTTGGCTTCGATATTAGTTTTTGGAATATTCGTAGAATCAATTTCTAAAATCTGGTGATAAATCTTTTTCTTTTTTAAGGCTCTATTAAGGTTTAAAGCCTCTTGTGACGAGCCTTGGCGCATTTTGTGATCAATCGTGACAGCGAATAATTCAATATTATTTTTCTTACAAAATACAGAAAGCAACAAGGTTAAAGCTAGAGAATCAACGCCTCCCGAAACTGCAACCGCAATTCTTTTTGGTGTATTTTTTTGCAAAAAAATCTCTTCGATCTTGTTTGAAAAATTGTTAATAAGAGTCATCGCTTCTTGATTTCACTAGTTAGAAATTAATAGCCTACCAAATAATTACAAATATCGCACCCACAACAAACATCGAAACGTAAACTGCGAAACAGCCAGAAATAGTCACGGCGACATTAGTGCGAAACGGATATTCTTTTTCCTTAAAAGATAAGACGGTTAATTTGGTCATAATACCAATAGCAAAAGAAATCAAAACTGAGAAAAATCCAATTAATCCAATAATGTTTCCCGAGGCGATATTTTGGAAAATTTCTGAATTTACGATCCGGTTTATAGCATAGTCACAAACTAAGTATAAAAACAGAGCTCCTCCAAAAAAACTATATAAGGAAAGTGATTTTCTACTCCACATTAACTGCGCCACAAAGAATGGAATACTAACTAACAGCATTATGTTGAGTAAATCCATATCCATGGATATGGCCGTAAGTAATTCGGAAAGATATTTGAACATTTTTTAGGTGATTGCAGGTTTAATTCAACACGTCACGCATTGAGTAAAATCCTGAATTTTTGGCGCTTCCCCAAATTGCAGCACGAATTGCGCCTTTGGCAAAAATATCGCGATTTGAAGCTTTGTGAGTTAATTCAACGCGTTCGCCATCTCCAGCAAAAATTATAGTATGATCTCCAATTACATCGCCGCCGCGCAAAGCTGCGAAGCCAATTTCACCTTTTTGACGTTTTGCTTCTTTGCCAACTCGAGCCATATTTCCAACAGTTTTTAAATCTACCCCACGACCTTTTGCAACTGCCGCGCCAAGTGATAAAGCGGTTCCAGAAGGCGAATCAACTTTGTTATTGTGATGCATTTCGAGAATTTCGATATCAAAATCTTCATGCAAGATTCCCGCAACTTTTTCGGCCAGATTCATCAAAAGATTAACTCCAAGAGACATATTGGAAGACCAGATAATTACTGCATCTTTAGCAAATGAAGCGAATTTTTGTTTTTCGGCTTCAGAAAATCCTGTAGTTCCACAAACCAATACTTTTCTGTTTTCCGCACATTTTTGCGCCATTTCTAAACTCAAAGCTGGCGCAGAAAAATCAATAATCGCATCACAGCTTTGAATAAACTGGTCAATATCAGAAATTAATTTGGCACCATTTTTTTCAAAACCTAAAAATTCTCCCAAATCTCCGCCTTCTTGCCCGCCGCCTTGACGAACTAAGGCCGAAGCAAGTTCAACCACAGAATCTTGTAAAACAAGAGTGGCAATGGTTCGGCCCATACGACCGGTGACTCCAGTTACGCCTATTTTCATAAATTTTGAAATTTGATTTTTAAGAATATTTTAAAACTACAAATCACATAAGCGATAAGCAAATAAAAATCTTGCGTCGCATGAAAGCAATTCGTAAAATTACGACCTATTTTAAAGCCACAAATCTTTTCTTAAAAAAATCTCAAAATGACTACTCAAAACATTATCCAAGTTGCCACTGGCAAAGATATTCAGTCTGTTTCTTTGGTTACTGAAATGAAGAAATCTTACCTCGATTACGCCATGAGCGTAATTGTAGCGCGCGCCATTCCCGATGCCTGCGACGGATTAAAACCAGTGCATCGTCGCATTTTATTTGCCATGCATGAGGGTAGTTATGATTACAATAAACCATTTAAAAAATCGGCGCGAATTGTCGGTGAAGTAATGGGTAAATATCACCCGCACGGCGACTCTGCAATTTACGAATCTTTGGTTCGCATGGCGCAAGATTTTTCAATGCGCGTGCCACTAATTGACGGACAAGGAAACTTCGGTTCAATCGATGATGATCCAGCGGCTGCAATGCGTTACACCGAGTCGCGTTTAGAAAAAATTTCCCACACTTTGCTCGAAGATCTCGACAAAGATACCGTCGATTTCATTCCCAATTATGACGGCTCCGAAAGAGAACCAAAAGTTTTGCCAGCGCGTTTTCCAAACTTACTTGTGAATGGTTCTAGCGGCATCGCCGTTGGTATGGCAACCAATATTCCGCCGCATAATTTAGGCGAAGTTATTGACGCTTGTTTGGCCTATATCGATAACAATGAAATTGCGATTGAAGATATTATTAAAATTGTTCCCGGCCCTGATTTTCCAACCGGCGGCATTATCTTAGGACGCTCCGGTTACGACTCCGCAGCCCGCATGGGACGTGGCTCGGTTGTAATGCGCGGCAAACATAAAATCGAGAAAAAAACCGGCGGCAAAGTTGCAATTATCATCGAAGAAATTCCTTACCAAGTTAACAAAGCCAAGCTTGTAGAAAAAATCGCCGATTTAGTTAAAGAGAAAAAAATCGAAGGAATTACCGATCTGCGCGACGAATCTGACCGCGATGGAATCCGCGTGGTTATTGAGCTTAGACGCGACGCCATGGAAGAAGTTATCATCAATCAACTTTACAGTTTCACAGAATTACAATGTAATTTCAGCGTCAATATGTTGGCGTTAAACCACGGCAAACCGCAATTGATGGGCATTCTTGATGTCATCAAAATTTTCTCCGCTTTCCGCGAAGAAGTTACAATTCGCAGAACTAATTTCTTGTTAAATAAAGCGCGCGACAAAACCCATATCTTAATTGGTTTGGCGGTTGCCGTTGCTAATATCGACGAGATTGTTGAATTAATTAAAAAATCGCAAGACGCCGCCGAAGCTAAAGAAAAATTACTCGCAAAAAGCTGGCCGTCTCACACCGTTGAAGCAATCATCAAGCTAGTTCAAGACAAAGGAAATGTTATCAAAGATGGCAAATTTTATTTCACTGAAATTCAAGCAAAAGCAATTTTAGAAATGAGATTGGCGCGTTTGACTGGCTTAGAAATGGGCAAAATAAACGACGAATTGAGAATTTTAGCCGCTGAAATTTCAGGCTATTTAGAACTTCTTGCCGACCGCGTGAAATTGATGGAATTAGTCAAAAAAGAATTAATCGAAATCAAAGATCAATTCGCCACTCCTAGAAAATCAATCATCGAAGACAGCGAATATGAAGTTGATATCGAAGATCTAATTCCAAAAGAAGATATGGTCGTTGTAGGTACAATGAATGGCTATATCAAACGCGTTGCCTTGAACGCTTATCGCACGCAAAAGCGCGGTGGCAAAGGTCGCAGCGCGATGGATGTTCGCGAAGAAGATATTGCAACCGACATTTTTGTAACCAACACGCACACGCCGATTTTATTTTTCTCCAGCAAAGGAAAAGTTTACAAATTAAAAACTTACAAACTTCCTTTGGGCAATCCGCAAGCTCGTGGACGCGCTTTGGTTAATCTTTTGCCATTAGAACAAGATGAAAAAATCAGCACAATTTTGGCACTTCCAGAAAATGAAGAAAGTTGGAAAGATTTAAGCATAATTTTTGCCACTTCCAACGGCGATATTCGTCGTAACTCGATGGATCAATTTGTTGATATTCGCTCGAGCGGAAAAATTGCCATGAAATTGGAAGGCGACGAAGCCTTGATTGGCGTGAATTTATGCACTCAAAAAGATGATATTTTACTTTCTACTAAAGATGGAAAATGTATTCGTTTTCCAGTTGAAAAATTAAGAATTTTCCAAAGCAGAAATTCCACCGGCGTTAGAGGAATCAAGCTTGATGCCAGCAATAAAGTTATTGCAATGTCAGTTTTAAAACATGCGATCGAAAGCTCGGAAGAAAAAGAAAAATATTTGAACGTTAATTTAGAAAAACGCCTAGAACTCCGCGAAGCCTTGCTTCACAACAAACGTCTGCAAGAAAATCCGCCGACAGATTTGTTGGAACAACCAAAAGCAATTCCACAAATTAAAAATTCTGAATTGCCGCAAGATAAAATCGAAGCTATGGCTTTGAATGAAGAATTTATTTTGACTATGACCGAAAACGGTTTTGGCAAAAGATCTTCGGCTTATGAATATCGCATTACAAATCGCGGTGGTTCGGGAATTACCAACATCGTAACTTCAAAAAGAAACGGTTGCGTAGTTGCCAGCTTCCCAATTGAAGCCAAAGACCAAGTTATGATTATCACCAACAAAGGAATTTTAATTAGAACTGAAGTTGGATCGGTAAGAATTACAGGGCGCAACACCCAAGGCGTGACTTTGATTAAAACCAAAGACGAAACCGTAGTTTCAGTTGCCAGAATCGCCCACAC
>CANKYC010000063.1 GCA_947487845.1 Rickettsiales bacterium
ACCAAATGATCTAATAAAAATAACAATAGTAAAATCGCCCGTCCTATGATTTTAAAAAATTGAAACACTTGGTAATTATACCTTGATTCACAAAAAAACTCGATGTCACCTAAGTTTGTCGAAGCGTGATTCTAAGATCGAAGCCTTAATCACCCTTCGACAAGCTCAGGGTGACATCTATTTTGTCTTAAGGGATAATCACCATTTCTTTTGGTAAATTTCTTTTTGTAAATTTCTTTTGGTAAATTTCTTTTGGTAAATTTCTTTTGGTAAATTTCTTTGGTAATTATACCTTGATTCACAAAAAAACTCGACGTCACCCTGAGCTTGTCGAAGGGTGATTCTAAGATCGAAGCCTTAAATCACCCTTCGACAAGCTCAGGGTGACATCTATTGTGTATTAAGGGATAATCACCGCAGTTTACTTAATTTAAAAAACAAATATCTCTAATTTATAATTAATTAAACTGTCTAAAACATAACCAATTAAACGATATAACCAATTAAACGATTTAATTTTTCCCGTATGTCCCATTGACATACGGGATGGGGATCCCCGCAAAGCGGGGCGCGACTCGTGTCGCGTTTCCGTATCCCGAAGGGATAAAGGACTAATTTTTTAACTAAAAAAACCATGAAAACATCTAAATCAAAACCAAATCACTTCTTAGCAGCCTTACCTTTAATTCTATTTTTAACATCCTGTCAAAATCTGCATGATTCTGCTTCAGCTGATTCAAGCGCAATAGTTGCAACATATAAAGGCGGGCAAGTTTCGCTGAAAGATGCGAATTTGGAGCTCAATTTACTGATCTCAAAAAATGAAAAACTGAAAGGTCTAACTTTTGAAAAATTGAATTCCGAGCAGAAAGAAGCTGTGATCAAGGAAATTATCTTGAACGAAATTGCTTACAAAGAGGCCAAAAAAAGGAATTTGGATAAAGAAAAAGATTATCAGGAAGCGCTAAAAAGTTTTGAATCGGAACTGCTAAAACAAAAACTTTTAATCACTATCGCCAAAGAGGCTACTGATGAAAATAGTTTGAGAAAAAATTATAACGAACTCGCAGAAAAACTAAAAAACAAAAAAGATTTAAGAATTAGCTATATCGCAGTTAAAACCCAAAAAGAAGCGGAAGAGCTTTATCAAAGCGTGATTAAAGCATCTCATTCTTTTGCTTCTTTGGCTAAGAAAAAATCGCTTGATCGGGAAGTTGCTAAAAAAGGCGGGGATCTGGGTTTTGTCTTAGAAGACGTGCTTCCGGCGGATGTTTTAAAACAAGCTAAATCTTTACGAAAAGGCGAGATTTCAAAACCATTTACCACCAATGGCAAATGGGTGGTAATCAAACTTGACAATGAAAGAGCGGCGGAAATTTTACCTTTTGAAAAAGCAAAAGATGCTTTGGCTAAAAATCTTGCGAAGAAAGCTACGAAAGATTTCGCCTCGCAAAGTTTTGAGAAAGCGCAGATTAATATTTTGGTTAAATAGCTTATCAAAGAGGAATTTTATCAAGAATAACTAGGATTCATGCTAATCCTGTCGCAGCATGACATCGAGATTTTTTTTAAAAAAGATTAAATAAATATTAACAAGACAGTAAAATTATAATCACAAACCCACTGCCAAAGGCTTCACAAGAGTCTTTGCTTTTAAGGCGCCGTTGCGTAAATCAAATTTTTCTAAGAAATTTAGAATTGCGAAAAGTTCGACGAAAAAGTTGATTTGCGACAGCGCATTTAACACCACGTTTCTAATGACCACCAAATATTTAAACCAAGCTTTCACTAGCTTTAAAATTCTGCCTTTAGCAATTTTGTTATTGGCGGTTTTTAACTTAGATTCCCTCGCCCAAAACGCTCAAAATCAACAAGATTGGATCACCCGCCAACAGCAAAACACGTTGGAAGATAAACAGCGCAATGCCGAATTTGATAGCATAAAAAAAGAACATGAGCGCAAAAAAAAGGAAGATGAAGAAGAAGCAAAAAAATCCCAACCTTTAGTTACAGGCAAGATAACAAAATGTACGTTGATCACAGAAATTCATCTGCTCGATGCCAATTCAATTTCTAGTTTCCGCAAAAAAACAATTATCGCGCCTTTCATCGGCAAATGTATGGAAGCAGAAACTCTAGCCAATATTATCAAGACAGTTAACGATTATTATCAAAGCAAAAATTACATTACAACGCAGGTAAAAGTGCCAAAACAAAATCTGCAAAGTGGAATTTTTGAATTACAGATTATCGAAGGAAAAGTTGAGAAAATTTCTTTTGGTAAAGATCGCCTAATTGAAAAAATGCAGAAATTTACTGCTTTTGGAAATGTTGAAGGTGACGTTTTAAAAATCGATGACATCAATCAGGGAATCTATCAAATCAATCGCCTGCAATCAAATCAGGCGGTGATAAAAATTGAACCGGGAAGTGAAATCGGCCACAGCATTATCCAGATTGATAATAATAAAAAATTCCCCGCCAAATTCACAATTAGCAAAGATAATTTAGGCAATAAATTTACCGGCGTGCAACGCACTAATTTTTCTGCAAATTTTGATAATTTGCTTTTCTTGAATGATAATCTCAATTTGAACTACAGCGCCAATCTTCACGACGAAAGTCAGATAAAAGACATTAAATCATTTTCGAGCAGTTTTTCAATTCCCTTCAAATACAACACTTTTTCTTACGATTTTTCGCGATCAGAATTTAAAGGTCAAAATTCCGGGCAAAACGCTTCATCAACTTTAACCGGCTTTTCCCAATCAAACAAATTCACTCTTGATCGCGTTTTGCTAAACCAAACAAATTTACGACTTTCCACCAACGCTTCATTAACCGATAAATCTTCAGCCAGTTATCTTAATGGCAACAAAATCAGCACTTCCGAAAGAAAGCTTTCAATTTTAAATCTTGGATTCGCAGCTTCATCTTACATTAACAACACAACCAGCATTTACCTTAATCCTTCTTACTCAAAAGGTTTGAAAATCATGAATGCAAAAAAAGATCTGTCAGATATTTCTAACATAACTCCAAAAGCGCAATTTGATGTTTTTAAACTTTACGCCAATTTTTCTAAAAAATTTACTTTGCCAAAAATCAATGCACCGGCAACTTTTGTCAGCGAGTTTAACAGTCAATATGCCAAGCAAACGCTTTTTGGTTCTGAACAATTTTCAGTTGGCGGCTATTATTCGGTTCGTGGTTTTAGAGAAAGCTATATCAATGGCGATTCTGGCTATTACTTAAGAAATAAAATTAGCTTCAATATCGGCTCTTTAATCACGCCAGACGACCTCGGATTTTTTAGCAAAAACTTGGCTTATCTAAACAAATTTTCCGTCGAACCATTTTATGATTACGGTTACGTTAAAAATAAATATATTGATTCCGGCACTGATGGCAGACTTGGTGGCGCAGGGCTTAAAACCATTTTCAGCAGCAAATATTTTAACGCCTCTTTAACTTATTCTTGGGCAACCAAACATTCACGACTTGTCACTTCCAACGCAAAAGAAAATAAGCTAGTTTACTTTGAAATCAGCACTAGCTGTTGTTAATATATTTATAAAAGATGTCGAACTCTCGATTTCATACTATACCAAAACATAAATTTATACTCCCATCCAACAAAGGATTTTTGAGGAAAAATTGCGACAAAGAATAACGCTGTATCAAGTTATACAGCGTTATTCTTCGAGTAAATTTTTACCAAAAAGACGAAGTTGGATGGGAGTATAAATTTGTGTTTTGGTATAAATAATTTTTAATGATGAAAAATTTCACTAAATCAATCAGTCAATTACTGACTCGCAAACCCGATTCTCACAAAGGAAATTTTGGTCATATATTGATTATCGGCGGAGATTTAGGAATGGGAGGCGCGGCAATTATGGCAGCTGAAGCCGCTTATCGCACGGGAGCGGGGAAAGTTACAGTTTTGACGCGCAAAGAAAATATTGCCGCACTTTTAGCGCGACTTCCAAATGTAATGACTTTGTGCGATAATTCTTCAACAGCGGAAATTCTAGCCGATAAAAGTGTTATCTTAATTGGCTGCGGACTTGGAAAAACTCAATGGGGACAAAAATTATTTACAATGGCAATGAATTCAAATTTGCCGAAATTGATTGATGCTGATGCTTTAAATATTTTAAGCATGGGTCAAAAAACTTTTAATTTATCAAATTCAATAATTACGCCTCATATTGGCGAAGCAGCGCGGTTATTGAATATTTCAATCAATGAAATTCAGGAAAATCGCGAATCTACAGTTAAAAAACTTTATGAAAAATTCGGGGCAATTTCAGTTTTAAAGGGAAAGGGAACTTTAATTTTCGGCGACCAAAAAATAATTCATCAATGTCCTTTCGGTAATGCCGGAATGGCAACGGCCGGAATGGGCGATGTTTTATCGGGAATAATCGGCGGCCTTATGGCACAAGGATTAAACGAAGAAAAATCTGCAATTTACGGTGTAAATATTCATGCTATTGCCGGAGATTTAATAGCAAAAAAACAAGGTGAAATCGGCATGATGCCAAGCGATTTATTTAAATTTATTCCCCAAATCATCAATAACATGATTTAGCTTTTTAATGAATGCGAGGTGATTATCCCTTAAGACACAATAGATGTCACCCTGAGCTTGTCGAAGGGTGATTAAGGCTTCGATCTTAGAATCACCCTTCGACAAGCTCAGGGTGACTTCGAGTTTGGGGCGACTTCGAATTAGGTAACCTTTACAGTTTTTTTTGAATCAAGTTATAATTACCGAATGCGAGCTTTAACCAAATTGCATTATTTATTTCTCGGTTGTAAGCCGATAAAAATCTTCCAACATTTTTAGTCTTTCTGACGCTAATTTTTTACTCCAAGCTTCTTCTTTCGAAATTTCATCAAGTCTTGCTCCGCCTAGTTTATTTTGTCTTTTAAAAATTTCTTCTAGCTCAATTTTTTTGCCATTTTTTATAATATCAAGAATAACTAAAAACATCGCAGTTCGACCTCTTCCACCTGCGCAATGCACATAAATTTTTTTATCTTCCGGCAGATTTTTGATGAAATTTATCATACGAGAAAATTCTTTTGCTTTGGGAATATCAAAATCCCTGATTGAAAATCTTTGATATTCAAAACCATTTTTCTGCGCCAAATCTTTTTCACTAATTGCTTGATTTACGGTAATAATTTTTGGCGCCACATCTTCATACCAACCACTTTCTTTATCTCTTTTTACAACTTCATTAATCACAATTTCATGATCTTTTTTTGCGGCATTAAGACGCAATTTTTCATCAGATAAAATTTCAGAAATTTCTTTATTTTGATTTATTTTTTCAAAATAAGATCGCCACAAAACTGGCTTTCCATTGATAAAGCCGTGACTTTCCTGCCTCAAATCGACAATAACAATTTTTTCGTTTGGATATTTTTGACGCAATTTTTGCAATTCATCTTCAGAAAATTGCGCGCTGGCAATTGCGTTAATTCCAATTACCGACAAGTCGCGAAAATTGCGCGGCATTCCATCTTTGGTAATTTCAGATTTATCAAAAGTTAGAAGCGATGCTTTTTCTGCCGTAGCTTGAGATGCCATAAATGTAAAAATAGTAAGGAGATAATTAATTTCATCTTCATTAGCGGTTATTTTTCAATCACAGGAATAATTAATTTTATTTTTCCAACTTCATTTCCAAATAAGCGTTAGAAAGATTAATCGCTTTTTCAACTGCCAAAGAATTTTCGCGAAAAAGATGAGTTACCGCTTTTTTAATAAATTCTTGAGGATTTTCTTGCTTCGATAAAGTACGATGAAGCGACTTATTTAGCTGATCTATAATGATTCCCGCTTGGTTAAAACTTCCCGGATTTCTAAAATCGTCGGGCAATAAATTATCCAGAAAATCAGCGCGTTGTTTTTGATAATTTTCAACTTTATTTGACATAGTTTTTATTTTTAATGCACCAAAATCAGCATCAATATTCCGCAAGATGTAAGTACAATTCCGATTGATTCTGCCTTGGTTAATTTTTCTTTTAAATGAAAAGCCGCTATTGAAAACTAAACCCGACATTAAAATCAAATAGAATAAGTGGAAATAACCACAATTATTGCGATGGGAAAAGGCAATATAAAAGCGACCATGAAACGGTTAAAACATCGAGTTTTTTATGAAGATCTTTTTGTTCTAAATTTCGAAAAGTTTGAAGCGCCGCAGCGGCAATGCTGTAAAATATCTAAGACATTTAATAAAAAAAATTTAGGAAATTAAGCAAATCATTTGCATAATATCAAGCCCGAGTGGACCCCGTCGTGAAGACGGGGTGACAAGTTGGAAGTATGTAATTTAAGCGCAATCATTGTTCCTTCGGGTAATTCTAAAGAATTGTTCCTTTGGGTAATTCTAAAGAATTGTTCCTTCGGGCAATTCTAAAGAATTGTTCCTTTGGGTAATTCTAAAGAATTGTCACCCCGTCTTCACGACGGGGTCCACTCGGGTCTGAAACCGCGTAAAATAATCTTCAAACAAAAACTTTACCATTAGTTTTATTATTCAGCGAACTTAGAATCTGTATTTAAAATTTTAGAAATAAATTCATTGCTTATAATTTTTCAAAAAATTTAATTCGTTAATTCAGTTATTTAAAGCATCTTTCCAAATCAAAATTTTTTCACAAATCCATGTCAGATATCGGCAAATTAGTCAGTGGTTTCAGGGTTTTTAAAGCTACAAC
>CANKYC010000064.1 GCA_947487845.1 Rickettsiales bacterium
ATCTCTTGATAGCGCTAACGAAGTATTTTTGAGGAAAAATTGCGACTGAAAATGTAAGCTGTATCAAGTGATACAGCGTCATTTTCTGAGCAAATTTTTACCAAAAAGACGAAGTTAGCGCTATCAAGAGATAGTTAATTTGGTATAGGCGCGTTTCTATCGAAGAAATTGCGGCGAATGACTACAACCTCAACATTTCAAGATATATCAGCACCGCCAAAGCCGAGGAGGAAATTAATTTGCTAGCGGTAAATAAAGAATTGGTCGCGCTTGAAGAAAAAATTAAATCAGCCACCAAAAAGCATAATGAATTTTTGCAAGAGCTGGGTTTGCCAATTCTTCAATAATTAGAAAAAGACTTCGTTTGTGGTTTCTTAAATCAATTTTAAGATATCGCCTTTTTCATCTTTCTAATTACCGATCCAAGCCCTTCAAATATGGCTTCGCCGATGATAAAATGACCAATATTTAACTCGATAATTTGCGGAATTTGGGCGATTATTTTGGCGGTTTCGTAGTTTAATCCGTGTCCGGCGTGGCATTCTAAACCAAGTTCTTCGCAAAGCGCGGCGCAGGTTTTTATTTTTTCAAATTCAGCTTCGCGTTTCTTTTTTAAAGCGTGGCAAAATTCGCCAGTGTGAAGTTCGACAATATCAGCGCCAATTTTTTTGGATGTGCGAATTTGCGCTTCATTAGCATCAACAAAAAGCGACACGCGAATTTTTTTAGCGCGAATTTTTTTAATCATGGCGGCTAAAATTTTTTCATTTTTTACCACATCAAGTCCGCCCTCGGTTGTAACTTCTTGTCTTTTTTCGGGTACAATACAAACCGCGTTGGGCTTGGTTTTAAGGGCAATTTCCAACATTTCTTTGGTGGCGGCCATTTCTAAATTTATCGGTAAATTTATTTCTTTTTTTAAGCGTTTTAAATCTTCATCGCGAATGTGGCGACGATCTTCGCGCAAATGAATTGTAATTCCGTGCGCTCCATTTTTTTGTGCTAAAATTGCCGCGTCAACCGGATCGGGATGAATTCCGCCGCGAGCGTTTCTGATGGTGGCAACGTGATCAATATTTACGCCCAGCCTAATTAATCTTTTTTTCATAAATTACTAAAAAAGTTAAATAACAAATACAACTCAAGATCATCGCAAATGGAAAGCCATTGGCGCCAAAAAAATTAAATAAAATTCCGCCAAATAAGCTGCCAAAAAAAGATCCGGCAGATCCAATTAATTGAAAAGTAGAATTGGCGGCAACTAATCTGGATTTGGAATAATCATCGTTACAAATTTTAAAAACCGAAACAAAAATGCAGGCAATAAAAATGCCAAAAATGAAATAAATTACTATTAAAAGCAGATAAGGTTGATGAAAAAATAATATAGTTAAAAAACAGCATAAACAGCCGATGAAACCAAATTTTATGGTTTGGTAAGGATTCCATTTTTTAAGAGCAAAACCAACTAAAACATCAAAAAATCCACTCGCCATATAAGCGCTAATTAAAAGGCCAGCGGTTTCACTTGGTAAACCAATGTTGACACCAAAAACTACGGTGAAAGTTAGTAAAAGATAAGTTTGAAAATCGAGAAAAAAACGCGCTAAAAAAGCGCGCGGATTATGTTGAAAAAATTCACGAAGATTAATGCGTTCAGATTGCAATTTGGGTTGCGGAGCTTTTCTTAAAGGAATCAGGCAGTAAAAAGATGCAATTGCTAAAAGCGCGGAAATCGCAAATGAAAGATAATGCGCCGCGCCGGTAATGTTTACAATTACTGGCCCCAGCGCAACTCCGGCGGAAATTATCATGCTAAAAATTCCGGTGGCGACACCGCGTTGGTTATTTTTAACTAAAATATTCATCCAAGATTGGCGCGTGATTACATACATAAACCACAAAGATCCCATCATAAAAGCAAGGGCGGCCCACAAGTAAAAATTTTGGTAAAAATAAATCAGAAAAATAATTGCGGCGTAACCAAATGAACTAAATTTTAACACCCGCATCATGGTGAAATATGAAACCAAGCGGCTTAAAAAAAATGACATTAAAACGCCGCCGAAAGTGTCAATTGTAAATGCAATACCAATACGCGCCGCATCAACGCCATGTAAGGTTAAAATCGTAGGAAAAGTAACCAAATTAATTCCCATCGCCATTGCAAAAAGCAAGATGCTTAAAAAGAGAAAATTAAGCTCGCGGGGAAAAGTTAGTTGTTGAAAAACTTGTTGCACTTTTGGCGGAAAGTTTTGGTTAAATTGGGGAGATTTTGGTTTTAATTAGTAAGAATCAAATATCCTATAAGAATTTATTTTGACTTATTTTAGGTAATTATACCTTGATTCACAAAAAAACTCGATGCCACCCTGAGTTTGTCGAAGGGTGATTCTAAGATCGAAGCCTTAAATCACCCTTCGACTAAGAATTTATTTTGACTCATTTTAGGTAATTATACCTTGATTCACAAAAAAACTCGATGTCACCCTGAGTTTGTCGAAGGGTGATTCTAAGATCGAAGCCTTAAATCACCCTTCGACAAGCTCAGGGTGACATCTATTGTGTCTTAAGGGATAATCACCAAAACATTTCTTAATTTGCTTTGTTGAAATCATTCGCGTCGGCTTTACTTTAACCAAAATCGATTTCATTTCTTCTATTCCCAAAAAAAATGTCAGAAAAATCTAAAACACCTTTACTCGATAAAGTCAAAATCCCTGCCGATTTGAAGCGTTATTCGCTGCCTGAAATCAAGCAAATTTCTGATGAACTGCGAATTGCTACAATCGATTCGGTTTCTCAAACTGGCGGGCATTTGGGCGCGGGTTTGGGAGTTGTTGAGATTACTACGGCGTTGCATTATGTTTTTGACACGCCGCACGACAAAATTATTTGGGATGTTGGTCATCAAGCCTATCCGCATAAAATTTTAACTAATCGGCGCGAGCGCATGAACACAATTCGCCAACCCGGCGGACTTGCTGGTTTTACGCGTCGCGCTGAAAGTGAATATGATGTTTTTGGGGCGGGACATAGTTCGACTTCTATTTCAGCAGCACTTGGAATTTCGGTTGCTAAAAAATTCAAAAAAGAAAAATCTCATGTAATTGCGGTAATAGGCGACGGCGCAATGTCGGCGGGAATGGCTTATGAAGCCATGAATAACGCTGGCGCTTTGGAAGATGAATTTTTCAAAGACAATCGCCTGATTGTAATTTTAAACGACAACGACATGTCAATTGCGCCGCCAACGGGCGCGATGTCACATTATTTTTCGCGTCTCGCCGCTTCTAAATCCTATTTAAAAATTCGCGGTTTAAGCAAAAAAATTTCGCATAAATTGCCTAAATCAATTTCACGTTTTCCACGCAAATTCGAAAAAGCCGCCAAAGAATGGTGGATGGGCGGCAATGTTTTTGAAGAAATGGGTTTTTATTATATCGGCCCAATTGACGGGCATGATTTGGATGTTTTGGTGCCAATTTTAAAAAATATTCAAGCCGATCATTCAACTGATCCAATTTTAATCCACTGCGTCACCGAGAAGGGCCGCGGCTATGTTGAAACCATGAAGTCGGATGATAAATTGCACGCGGTGGCGAAATTTAATCCTGAAACCGGCGAGCAAGAAAAAGCGGTTTCGGTTTTCCCAAGTTACTCAAAAATTTTCGGAACCAGACTTTCCGAGTTGGCAAAAAAAGATGACAAAATTTTAGCAATAACCGCCGCAATGCAAGGCGGAACTGGTTTAGATGGTTTTTCTAAAGCTCATCCAAATAGAATTTTTGATGTTGGAATTGCCGAACAACATGCAATTACATTCGCTGCTGGTTTGGCTTGCGAAGGTCTGAAACCTTACGCCGCAATTTATTCAACTTTTCTACAACGAGCTTACGACCAAGTGGTTCATGATGTTGCGGTACAAAAACTTCCGGTGCGTTTTGCAATTGATCGCGCTGGTTTTGTTGGCGCTGATGGCCCAACTCACGCCGGTTCGTTTGATGTTTCATATTTAATTAATCTGCCAAATTTCGTTTTGATGGCGGCTTCCAGCGGTCAGGAATTGGTGAAAATGGTTAATACCGCAAATTCAATTAATGATCGCCCCAGCGCTTTTAGATATCCAAGGGGCGAAGCGAATGAAGCGATAAATTTCAATGATGATGAAATTTTAGAAATCGGTAAAGCCCGCACAATTCAAGAAGGGGCGCAGGTTGCGATAATTTCTTACGGCACAATTTTGGAAAATGTTTTAGCGGCGGTAAAAATTCTTGAAACCGATGAAACCATAAAAATAACTATAATTGACGCGCGTTTTGCCAAACCTTTTGACGAAGAATTATTTATCCAAATTGCCAAAACTCACGAAGTTGTGATCACAATTGAAGAAGGCGCGATTGGCGGTTTTGGTTCAGCGGTGGCGCAATTTTTCTTAAATTCGGGTTTTATGGATCAGTCTAAATTTAAGTTCCGCTCACTTTTTATGGCGGATGAATTTATTGAACAAAATAAAATTACAACAATGCGCGATGAAGCGGGAATTGGCGTTAGGAATATTGTCGAATTGGTGAAAAAATTATTAAGGTCGTCTAAGTAAGTTGAAGTTGCATTCAAAACATGAGAAATAGCTGCAAAATTTTTCTTCAAAATTTCTTTGCTATAACAAAGCTAATTCAAACTCGACTAAAATCTCTCACCATCAACCAAAAACCCCTCACCATCAACCAAAAACCCCTCACCCCAACCCTCTCCCGCAAGGGGAGAGGGAGTTAAATCGAATCTCGATCAAACTTTTTCTTTCACAAGGCGAAGGAGTTAAATCGAATCTCGATCAAACTTTTTCTTTCACAAGGCGAAGGAGTTAAATCGAATCTCGATCAAACTCCCTCTCCCCTTGCGGGAGAGGGTTGGGGTGAGGGTTTTTGGTTGATGGTGAGGGGTTTTTGGTTGATGGTGAGGGGTTTTAGCTTTTGGTATAGGTAATATAAATAATTCAGAAAATTCCATGAAAAACCGCCCGCTCGCAGATCTTTTGCGCCCTGAAAATTTAGAAGATGTAATTGGTCAAGATCATCTTTTTGGTGAATCTGCTTCTTTAAGCTCGATAATAAAATCAAAAAATGTTCCCTCGATGATTCTTTGGGGGCCGCCGGGAGTTGGAAAAACCACGATTGCCAAAGCTTTAGCTAAAATTTCTCAAGCTGATTTTATTGCAATTTCGGCCATAAATTCTGGCGCGGCGGATATTAGAAAAGTTATTGACCAAGCCAAAGCGCGACAAATTCGCAGCGATGATTTTGAAAATTTGTTGGATGTTGTTGAACACAAATCGAGCAAAACCATTTTGATGATTGATGAAATTCACCATTTTAACAAAACGCAGCAAGATCTTTTTTTACCATTCATTGAAGATGGTACGATAATTTTGATTGGAACCACAACTGAAAATCCTTCGTTCCAGCTTAATTCGGCGCTACTTTCGCGCTGTAAAGTTATAACTTTAAAAATTCTTGATGAAGCGGCGCTGGAAAAAATTATTGAGCGCGCCGAAAAAGTTTTAAAAAAGAAATTACCAATTTCAAAAGATGCGCGCCGAAGCTTGGTAAATCTCGCTTGCGGCGATGCGCGTTATTTGCTTAATGCTTGCGAAGAATTATTTTTACTCGATTTAAAAAAAGAAATTTCTACCAATCAACTGTTAGATATAATTTCCAAACGCGCCGCCCATTTTGATAAAAAAGGCGATTTTCATTATAATTTAATCAGCGCCTTTCATAAAAGTTTGCGCGGTTCTGATGTTGATGCCGCGCTTTATTATTTGGCGCGTATGATTGAAGCCAAACAAGATCCTTATTATATTTTGCGCCGTCTCGCGCGCTTTGCGACTGAAGATGTTGGAATGGCTGATCCAAACGCGCTTTTACAAGTTATGGCGGCGAAAGAAAATTATGATTTTTTGGGTTATCCAGAAGGTGATTACGCTTTAAGTCACGCCACGATTTATTTGGCAACCGCGCCAAAATCTAACGCCAGTTATTTGGCGCATAAGGCTGCAATTGAAGTCGCCGCCCAAACTACAAAATTAATGCCGCCAAAAAATATTTTAAACGCGCCAACTAAAATTATGAAAGAGCAAGATTACGGCAAAGGTTATATTTACGATCACGATACGCCAAATTGCTTTTCAGGACAAGAATTTTTGCCACCAGAATTGCTGGAAAAAGAGCGCCCGAAATTCTACGAACCAAATGAACGCGGCTTTGAAAGAGATGTGAAAAAGCGAATGGAATATTGGGAAAATTTGCGCAAAAAAATTCGCGGAGAA
>CANKYC010000065.1 GCA_947487845.1 Rickettsiales bacterium
ATCTCTTGATAGCGCTAACGAAGTATTTTTGAGGAAAAATTGCGACTGAAAATGTAAGCTGTATCAAGTGATACAGCGTCATTTTCTGAGCAAATTTTTACCAAAAAGACGAAGTTAGCGCTATCAAGAGATAGTTAATTTGGTATAGATCCTGAAACGAGTTCAGGATCTATTCGACATGTCAGTTTTGTGAAATCAAAAAAATTATTGCGGATGCGGCGATTTAATTGCTGCGTAGCAATTCAAAATTTACCAAACTCGACAAAGTCGAATTTGATTTATCATTAATAATCTTTGCGATCATTTCTATATCCGCCACCGAAGCTATTGCCTCTGTTATCGTCTCTGCTATCTCTTCTACCTGAATTGCCGCCGAACCCGCCGCCGCTATTTCTACGGTCAGAATTGTTACCGCCGCCGAATCCACCGCTTCTGCGTTCGCCGCGATCGTTATTATTGCGGTCACCGAAGCTTCTGCGACCATCATTTCTACGTTCGCCACCACGAGATGCATTCGGATCCTTCTTTTTAGCTTTAGAAACCAAAGGACGTCCTTCGCCGGCTTTTTCTAAAAAGAAATCTAGAATCATATCAGCATCTTCGTGAGAAACTGCGAAAAATGAAAAGGCATCTAAAATTTTTATGTTGCTAATCGAGCTGCCTTCAATTCCGGTTTGTGCTGAAATAAATTCAATTAATGAGCCAGCATCCATTTGGTCATTGCGGCCTTTGGCGATGAAAAGCTGAGTTTTGCTTTCATCATCTCTAGAATTGTTATTGCGGTTATTGTCGCGTCTTTCATAGCCGCGATTGTCATCACGTTCATTTGATTGGGAGTAATAATTGTTGCGATTGTCGCGTGAGTTATAGTTATCGTTCATTTTATTTTTGAAATATTTAGTTTAATCGGGCTTAAATGCTGTGATTATAGTGATTGTGACATGTAGAAAAATGCGAATCGGGAATTTTAAAATCAACAGATTGGCAATCAACTGGTCGTAATAAACCATTCCTAAATTGCTAGTGATAGAAGCTTAAGAATGGTTGGGACGGCAGGATTCGAACCTACGGATGGCGGTACCAAAAACCGCTGCCTTACCACTTGGCGACGTCCCAAAATATTCTCTGGTTGTATGAAGGAAATGATTCTAACAAAAAAGAGGGCGGTTTTTTAGGAGTTGGCCTCGCTGAAGTCAATAAGCTTTTAAAATTTTTGTGGTAATTATCCCTTGATTCACAAAAAAACTCGATGTCACCCTGAGTTTGTCGAAGGGTGATTCTAAGATCGAAGCCTTAAATCACCCTTCGACAAGCTCGGGGTGACGTCTATTGTGTCTTAAGGGATAATCACCATTTTTGTTATAAAAAGCGTTTTAAAAGTTTTCTTGTAAGAGCAATTATTAAGCCAGTTTTCAATTGACAATCAGCAGTAAAATTCCATAAATTCTAGAACCTGTCCTTAAATTTATTTGATTGCAGATTTTGGCATATTTCAGCTTATTTTTTAATCAATTTTTCATAAGTTATGAGCGATCTTCAAGAAATCATTCAGCTGTCAGATCAGATCACCAAAAATTCTGATTTATTAGTAAATAAAATCGCCGAACTCAGCTATTCCGCAGTTCACGGTGGTGGAATTGATCCATTTATTTTTGGTCTTACTGTTTTTATTTTGGCTTGTTTTGTCGGATATTTTGTAGTCTGGAAAGTTACTCCCGCGCTTCACACGCCTTTAATGGCGGTTACTAACGCAATTTCTGGCGTAATTGTGGTTGGTGCTATGATTGCTCTTGGTTCGGTTAAAGATTTTTCCTTAATTTCAATTCTCAGCTTTTTTGCCATTGTAATTGCCTCGATTAATATTTTTGGCGGTTTCTTCGTTACTTGGCGGATGTTGCAGATGTTTAAAAAATAATCCCAAACAAACAATAAATTATGCAAAAAATTTGCAGCTTTTTTAAGGCTTTTTCTTGGGCTAAGATTTTTATTATTTTTGCCGCCTTATCATTTTTTTTGAGGGCGTTTTTTTTCTTTTTACAAAGATCAGACATTAATTTTACGCCAGTAATAATTGTTAAATCTTTGGGTTTAGGATTATTTTTTGATCTTCTGGCTTTGTCTTACATCGCGTTGATTCCACTGGCTTATTACACTTTTATTCCAAGTAAGTTTTTTAACTTGGCAAAACATCAAATTGCCAATCGGATTTTTTATTTTCTGTTTTTATTCGTAATCATTTTTTCCTGTTTTTCAGAAGTTGTTTTTTGGGACGAATTTCAAACTCGTTTCAATTTTATCGCCGTTGATTACCTGATTTACACAACTGAAGTAATTGCCAATATCATAGAATCTTATCCAATTGTTTTATTGGTTATTGTGGTTTTAGCAATTGCGGCAGCAATTTTCTTTTGTACATACAAAAAAATCATCATTCAAAAGCACGAAAATTTCTTTTGTCGTGTTAAAAATTTTGTTATTTTTTGCACAGCTTTAGTCGTCGCATTTTTTGTAGTCGATAGTTCAAAACTAAGCAAAATTTCGCCCAATAATTATGTTAATGAAATTTCTTCAAATGGCATTTACCAACTATTTTCAGCCTATCGCAATAACCAGATTGATTATGATCAGCTTTACGCCAGCGAAGATTTAGGAAGCGCAATTAACAATTTGCGCAAATTAATTTTGGCTCAAGAACCGCAATCAAAATTCTTAAATGACGAAGATATTTCTCGTCAAATTGCGCAGCCAAAAAAAGGGGATGAAAAAAAATATAATGTGATTTTTGTTGCGATCGAAAGTTTAAGCGCAGAATTTTTAACCCATTTTGGAAACGCGGAAAACATTACCCCAAATCTCGATAAATTTGCCGATGAAGGTTTGTTATTTACCAAATTAAAATCAACTGGAACGCGCACCATTCGTGGTCTTGAAGCTCTGACTCTTGGACTTCCGCCAACTCCCGGAAATTCAATTGTTAGAAGGCCAAAAAATGAAAATCTTTTTAATCTTGCCAGCCCGCTAAAAGATCGCGGTTACGAAGCAAAATTTCTTTATGGCGGTGACGGTTATTTTGATAATATGAATTATTTTTACGAAAATAATGGTTTTGAAATTGTTGATCGTCCGAAATTTTCTAAAGAAGAAATAACTTTCGCCAATGCTTGGGGCGTTGCTGATGATGATTTATTTAGAAAAACCATCAAAGAAGCTGATAAATCTTACGCGGCGGGAAAGCCATTTTTAAATTTTGTCATGACCACAACCAATCACCGCCCTTTTACTTATCCAAATGGCAAGATTGATATTGATTCAAAAACTGGACGCAACGGCGCGGTAAAATACACCGATTATGCAATTGGAAAATTAATTGAAGAAGCGCGTCAAAAACCATGGTTTGATAATACAATTTTTGTTTTTGTTGCCGATCATTGTGCGGGTTCTGCGGGCAATACTGAAGTGCCTTTATGGCGTTATCAAATTCCAGCAATTTTTTACGCGCCGCAAATTATCAAGCCGCAAGTTTTTGCTAAAAATATTAGCCAAATTGACATTGCTCCAACTTTGCTAGGCGTGATGAATTTGAGTTATGAATCGAAATTTTTTGGAACTGATGTTTTAAATAATTCTCAAACAATTGACCAACATTCTTTTGTTAGCACTTACTCCGATGTTGGCTATTTTCAAGGCGATAAGCTTTATTTACTAAAGCCAAAAAAAGAGAAAAAAGTTTTTGACGTGACGATTGAAAAATATGGCTGGAATGGCTCAAAAGAAGTTGAGACCACAGATTTTGACTCTCAAAAAATGAGTGATGCAATTAGTTATTATCAAGTCGCAAGCTATTTATTTAAAAATGAAAAACTTGGAAATTTCAAAAAAAATTAGAGCGATTGATATTTTAATCATCATCAATTTAGCCTTGGTTTTCATGGCTTTGTGCCTGATTAATTACACCAATTTTGATCTAAATATCCAAAAATATTTTTTTGATTTTGAATCGAAAAAATGGCTGATTGATAAGAATGATCCAGTGAAGAAATTCATTTTTTACCAATTTCCAAAAATCCTTTTTGGCGTAATATTAATTTCCTGCTTAAGCAGCGCGATTATTGGTTTTAGAAAAAATACTCTTCACGCCCGTCATTCTGAACTTGTTTCAGGATCTTTCACATCTACAACCCCAAATCACCTCCGTCATCCTGAACTTGTTTCAGGATCTTTCGCGCCTACAAGTCCAAATTTTTTCACCAAAAATCGCCACAAACTTTTATTAATTTTTTTCGGTCTCGCTTTTGTTCCGCTAATCGTTGGTAATATTAAAAAATTCACCAATGTTTATTGTCCAACGCAACTTGAAATTTACGGCGGAAAATATCCTTACGTTAGAATTTTCGATCATTATCCAGCTGATTTTTTGCAACCAAAAAAAGCTAAATGTTTTCCCGCCAGCCATTCAGTCACTGGCTTCTCGCTATTTATTTTATTTTTTGCCCTAACAAAAAAACGTTCAAAAATTTACAGCTTATTTAGCGGCTTTACTTTTGGTTGGATTTTAGGTTTTTATCAAATGGCTAAAGGCGCGCATTTTTTTGGTGATACTTTGGTTTCAATGCTGTTATGCTTTTTAGTCGCTGCTTTGATTGCGCGATTTTATTTCAACAAAATCTCATATGACTAACAATAAAATTACTAAAAAATTAACTTTAGGAACGCTTCCAGCTTCCAAAAAAATCTATGTTCAAAGCGACAGATTTGAAGATGTGAAAGTTGCAATGCGTGAAATTGCTTTATCAGAAAAATCGGAAGCAAAATCTTTTACAGTTTACGATCCATCTGGCGTTTATACCGATCAAAATTATTTAGATAAAATCGATCTCAATTGCGGTTTGCCAAAACTGCGCCAACAATGGATCAAAGAGCGCGGCGACGTTGAAGAAATTGAGGGTCGCAAAGTTAAACCCGAAGATAATGGCATTTTATTTGGTAACGCCAAACCATCGGCTCCAGAATTTGATTTATCAGAATTTAAACCACTTCGCGCCACAGCTGGGAAAAAACCAACTCAAATGGCTTACGCCCGCGCCGGCATTATCACCAAAGAAATGGAATATGTTGCGGTTCGAGAAAATATTCGCCGCGAAAAATTGATTAAAAACTCAAAATATTCAGGCGAAAAATTTGGCGCAATTTGCCCCGACATTATCACGGCAGAATTTGTGCGCGATGAAATTGCAAGCGGGCGCGCCATAATTCCCAACAACATCAATCACCCCGAATCTGAACCAATGATTATTGGCAGAAATTTCTTGGTTAAAATTAACGCCAACATTGGCAATTCGGCGATTTTTTCTGGCGTTGAAGAAGAGGTTGAAAAAATGATTTGGGCGACGCGTTTTGGCGCCGATACTTTGATGGATTTATCGACTGGCAAAAATATTCACAATATTCGCGAATGGATCATCCGCAATTGTCCGGTGCCGGTTGGTACGGTTCCAATTTATCAAGCGCTGGAAAAAGTTGGGGGCGTTGCTGAAGATTTAACTTGGGAAATTTTCCGCGACACGCTAATTGAGCAAGCCGAACAAGGTGTTGATTATTTCACAATTCACGCCGGCGTGCGCTTGCAATATGTGCCGCTTACCGCCAATCGCATTACCGGCATTGTTTCGCGCGGCGGTTCAATCATGGCGAAATGGTGTTTGTCGCATCACAAAGAAAATTTTCTTTACACTCATTTTGAAGAAATTTGCGAGATTATGAAAAAATATGACGTGGCATTTTCGTTAGGCGACGGACTTCGTCCGGGTTCAATTGCCGACGCTAATGATGAAGCGCAATTAGGCGAATTAAAAACTTTAGGCGAATTAACCCAAATTGCGTGGAAGCACGATTGTCAAGTGATGATCGAAGGCCCTGGCCACGTGCCAATGCATTTGATTAAAGAAAATATGGAGAAACAATTAGATTGGTGCCACGAAGCGCCATTTTACACTTTGGGGCCATTAACCACCGACATCGCGCCCGGTTACGATCATATTACCAGCGCAATTGGCGCGGCGATGATTGGCTGGTTTGGCACCGCGATGCTTTGCTACGTAACACCAAAAGAGCATTTAGGTTTGCCAAATAAAGAAGACGTGCGCGAAGGTGTAATAACCTACAAACTCGCCGCCCACGCCGCTGATTTAGCCAAAGGCAAAAAAATCGCTCGTTTGCATGATGACGAACTTTCCAAAGCGAGATTTGAATTTCGCTGGGAAGATCAATTCAACTTGTCGCTCGACCCCGAAAAAGCCAAAAGTTTCCACGACGAAACC
>CANKYC010000066.1 GCA_947487845.1 Rickettsiales bacterium
ACTTAGAAGGAATGTTTGGACACATCAAAGAGAGGGTAAAAATTCACCGGGGTTTGGATAAAAATCGGAAGAAAAAAGCGGTGAGATTTTTGCTGAAAAACTGGGGGCGGAAAGTGGGTTTTTAGCCCCCCATTTTTTTAATTATGCCAAAAATTTGCTCAGAAAATGACGCTGTATCACTTGATACAGCTTACATTTCCAGTCGCAATTTTTCCTCAAAAATACTTCGTTAGCGCTATCAAGAGATAGTTAATTTGGTATAGAATTTCTAGCCTACAAAATCATAGTTCCAGCGCCACTTTCAGTGAAAATTTCCATTAGCAAAATATTATCCACACCGCCATTTAAAATATGGGCGTAGCTAACATTATTTTCCAAAGCGTTGATGCAAGTTTCAATTTTTGGAATCATGCCGCCAGTAATCACGCCGTCTTGAATCATCTGTTTCGCAGTTGCGATATTTAAGTGACTTACCAATTCGCCATTTGGCAACATCACGCCATCAACATCAGTTAAAATAATCAATTTCGAAGCTTGCAGCGCCGCCGCAATCGCGCCTGCAGCAGTATCAGCATTAATGTTGAAAGTTTCACCATTGTCACCAATTCCAATTGGGGCAATTACTGGAATGATTTCAGAATCTTCAAAAACATTCAGCACTTCTGGATCAATTAAATAAGGCTCGCCAACGAAACCTAAATTAAGAATTTTTTCGATATTTGAATCTGGATCTTTTTTGGTTCTGGTTAATTTTCTAGCGCGAATCAAATTACCATCTTTACCACAAATGCCGATTGCTTTTCCTGCTGCGGCGTTAATTTCTTTTACAATCATCTTATTGATCGAACCTGCCAAAACCATTTCAACAACATCGACCGTATCAGAATCGGTAACGCGAAGACCATCAACGAAAGAAGATTTCATGTTTAATTTCGCCAACATCTGCCCAATTTGTGGGCCGCCGCCGTGAACTATGATTGGGTTAATTCCAACCTGTTTTAGTAACACAACATTTTTTGCAAAATTGCGTAAATTTTTATCGCCGCCCATTGCCGAACCGCCAAATTTAATTACAAAAGTTTCTCCCGCAAATTTGCGCATGTAAGGCAAAGCTTCGCAAAGAATTTCTGCCTTATGCGCCCATTCCTGACGACCTTTTTCCTTTTGCAGGGAGATATTTTCTATCGACGTAATAATGCCTTCTTTTTCTTTTTGATGATCGGAGAAATTGATGATGTTGGTCATTGCAGTTGAAATTGATTTTATAAAAACAGGAGCCGATTTTTATTTAGGAGAAGCTTTGTTAGCAAGTAGGTTTTTCAAAGAAATTACTGCGATTTTACTGAAATTTTCAATTGTTTGGTTTGGCGATAAAGATGGTGGCAATTGAGTTGGCAAATCTTCATTGATGATGATTTTTTCGATTACCACATTTCTTGATTTCAAAGCTGTAACTGCGCAAAGAGTGTGACTGATTGAACCTAGATAATTAGCGCTTACGAGCAAGGTTGGAATTTTTAAATCTGCCGCTAAATCAAGAAAAGTTTTTTCATCATTGATTGGCGTCATTACGCCGCCAGCGGCTTCGATAAAAAGAAGTTGGTTATTAGTTTTAGCGAGAGCAATTTTTTCTTGGCAGAAATTTTTTACATCAAGAAAGTTGATTTCCATGCCGGAATTTTTAGCAGCAAAATGCGGGGAAACAGCTTCCTCAAATCTCCACGGCGAAATATCATCCAACTTCGATGTCACTTTGAGCCTGTCGGAGGGTAATTCAACAGACAATTCTAAATCAACCTTCGGCAAGCTCGGGTTTACATTAAGAGAGATTTGGGAATTGTTAATGGCACTTAGAATTTTCGCTGAATCACTATTTTCATCATCATCTTTAAACCCGCTTGCAATAGGTTTTATCGCCATCGCGCTCGGAAAATTGCGGCATAAATTTTCAACTAAAAAAGTTTTTCCAATATCGGTTCCGGTTCCAACAATGAAATAAATTTTCTCTTTTAGCATTATTTAAGTTTGGAGAAAGAGCCATAAATCGGGCCGAATACCGCGATTGTAATCCAAGCGATCATGCCACCCATCACAATTGTTAAAGATGGTTGAATCATTCCCACCAATTTGTCGATTGAGTCATTAATTTCGCGGTCATAGAAAAATTTAATATTTTGTAGCGCCGTTTCCATATTACCGCTTTCCTCGCCGATTTTAAACATCCGAATTACAAGGTTTGGAAAATATCCGGTAAGCGCAATTGCTTTTGCCAAAGATTGACCGTCGGTAACTTGCTGTTTCACAACAATAATACTTTTTTTCATCGCCTTGTTTTTGATCACCGAACTTGAAGCTTCAAGACATTCAATAACGCCCAGACCACTTTTGAAAGTCATAGCAAAAAATTGACAGAATTTTGCCGCATCAATTTTACTAATTATTGGACCAATAATCGGGATTTTTAATTTTAAATCGTCAATTTTAATCGCAATCTCCGGATTTTTTGCCAAAAGTTTTGTTAAAATCATAATCAGCGGAACCGAGAAAATTATGAAGTACCAGTTATTTTTAATAAAATCGGAAAAGCCGATCAAAGCTATAGTCATAATTGGCAAAGTCAGTCCTTGAGCGATAATGAATCCAGTAACTTTCGGCACTACAACCGTAGTCATAATTCCAAGTACGACGCACATCATAAAAATACCAAAAAGTGGCCCTGTTGTGGCTTTTTTGGTTTTACGTTTGATGTCCATGTTCCACTTCAAATCTTCGATGATGCTGCCAAATGACGTGGCAAGATTACCTGTTTTTTCACCCATGCTGATTAAACCAACGTGGATTGGGTTAAAAACATCGGGATGTTTGCTTAAACTTTCTGAAAAAAGACTTCCGTTTTTGATCGCTTCATAAATTTCTGCCATCAAGTTTTTAATTCTTTCTGAATCTGCGGTTTCTTTAAGATCATTAATGGAATCGATAATTGAAACACCCGCTCTTTCAAGCTGTTCGAGGTGAATGAAAACCGCGATTAAATCTCGCGTTTTAATCTTGTTAAAAAAACCGTAAGTTTTTTGTTTTTCTTCCTTGAATGATACAAGTTCTAAACCAGTTGAACGTAGAATTGTCGCCAGATCAGAAGGATTTTCTGCCGACATTCTGCCACTTACATATCTGCCATTTTCGTTGATTACTTTATATCGGAAGTGCTTCATTATTTTTTCTGCAATTTTTTCATTTTATTCAAAATCACGTCACGTTTTAATTTTGAAATGTGATCGACAAAAGTAACTCCATTTAAATGGTCAATTTCGTGCTGAATACATGTTGCAAGTAAACCATCCATTTCTTCAACACATTCTTTACCATTTTCATCAAGATATTTTACTTTAACAATTTCGGGACGAATAACTTCAGATCTCATATCAGGAAATGAAAGACAACCTTCGTTGTAAGAATGGCTTTCTTTAGAAATTTCAACAATTTCCGGATTGATGAAAAAACGCGGGTTAGTGTTTGAAACGTGAACTCCGCCACAACCATGGTGATCGTGATGATGGTGATCATGATCATCAACTTCATAATCAACATCGATCACCAAAATTCTTTTTAACATTCCAACTTGCACCGCCGCAAGACCAACGCCACTTGCCGAATACATTGTAGTTACCATGTTATTCATGAATTGGCGAAGAGCGTCATCAATTGTTTCAACTGGTTTAGAAACTTTTTTTAAGATTGGATCTGGCGCTAAAATGATTGGTAGAACTTTCATGTTTTGTTTATGTTGTTGTTTTTACTATGAGTTGAAGCCCGACCAAACCCCGTCGTAAAGACGGGGTGACAAAATTTTCTTGCCCGAAAAACATTTTTGGTAGTTCTTTCTAAATTGTCACCCCGTCTTTACGACGGGGTCCACTCAGGCTTTCCACGCTTTAGAACTTATCTTAAGAACTCGCTATCCCACTCGCAACTTTTCTTAAAGCTTCGGGATAAATTTTATGCTCTTCTTTTAAAATCCTCGCCGCCAAAGTATCTTTCGTATCATGCGGTTTCACTTCAACTTGCGACTGTAAAATCACAGGCCCGCAATCCATTTCTTCCCGCACAAAATGCACCGTACAACCCGAAATTTTTACTCCGGCTTTAATCGCATCTCCCACCGCATCCGCTCCTTTAAATTCAGGCAAAAGTGACGGATGAATATTGATTAATTTATCGAGCCAGCGATTGACAAACCAAGGTGAAAGTAAGCGCATAAAACCCGCCAAACAAATAATTTCGGCCCCCGATTTTTCTATTTCTTCGCTCATTTTTTTATCAAATTCTTCGCGTGAATCATAATCGCGATGATTGACAAAAGCAGTTTTTATTTTTTTTGATTTGGCAAATTCTAATCCCGCAGCATCAATTTTATTAGACAAAACTAAAACCACCTCCGCCGGAAAATAAGGATGTTCACAAGCTCGCACAATAGCTTGCATGTTTGATCCACGCCCTGAAATTAAAATTGCGACTTTAGTTTTTTTAGCCATTATTTTTTGATAACAAAAGTTTTTGCAATTTTGTCGTGTAAACCTTGTTTATGCTTGGTAAAAGCTACAATTATGTAGCCAACATTAAAACAAAACGAGGAAAGAATCGAAGCAAAAAAACGACCTGTCGCCCTTTTTAAAGTTAGACGATCACCATATTCATCAACCACTATAATTCCCAAAACTTTTTTACCGACAGTAGCTTGCCAAGATGAAGATTGTAAGCCTGCTGAATAAATCCAAGATAGCGTCATCAAGATCACAAAAACAAAAATGTTTGAAAAAATTGAATCAGGATCAAGTTTTGAAAAAAAAGGTAATATTGCGATTAAACAGATCGGAGTAATTACAATAGCGTCAATAATATACGCCAAAAATCTTTTCCAAAAACCTATATAAATTACTGAATTTGGGTCGCGTGAAGTAGTCATATTCTTGATATTTCGATTAATATTTAAAACAGCATTGGAAAGCCCAATTTGCTCGTCTTACGAAGAACTAAATTTAAAAACAAGCCTGTATTCATCGCCAATTTGAGGCAACTGATAAAAACAAGGTTTTTTAATAGGTAATTAACCTGCGCTGAACTGGGTTTGCAAACCCCGTCCACAAGTTCATTTCCTTAATTTAAGTTTAACCAAACGTGAGGACAGAATTGCAAATCCAGTCCTGCGAGGGGAGAAAATGGCGAAATTTATTTTTGCGACATTGGCAATTATTTAAACTGCCAAGAAAAACTCGAAAAAATCAGCCCGTTAAAAAACATTTTAGGCATTGTTTTGCTGAATATAAAAACCCCTCACCCCAACCGTCTCCCGCAAGGGGAGAGGGAGTATATCCAACTCGGTTTAACAATCTCTACCCCCTTTTTAGAAAGAGAACAAATCAAACTCGTTTTAACTCCCTCTCTTATTAGAAAGAGAACAAATCAAACTCGGTTTAACTCCCTTGTTAGAAAGAGAACAAATCAAACTCGGTTTAACTCCCTCTCTTTATTAGTGATGGAGTAAGATCGAACTCGGTTTAACTCCTTCTCTTTATTAGTGATGGAGTAAGATCGAACTCGGTTTAACTCCCTCTCCCCTTGCGGGAGAGGGTTGGGGTGAGGGGTTTTTTCCAAACCAGAATTCCTGCGCTAAAATAGTTTTTCAACCCATTTTCCACACGTTCATTTTTTAAACCTTCCTCACCATCCCAAAACCTTAATCTTTGAATCCAAATTAGCCGAAGACCATTTCCAATTCCAAGCCCTTGGTTTCTTGGCAAAATTTCAGCGAGTCGGCAATAATTTGCCAACGATTATGTCGATCAAAGATGCAATACCAATTCCAAATTGTCGGCGTGATAAAATAAAGTTGCTGCTTAAATCCTTGATGGATGCGGTTTTTTGGCATGTGGTTCGCTAGGTTTTTTTGGTTAGTTTGGTGTGATGATTTTAACTTCTAAAGGCGATTTTGTTTTGTTGATTTTGGAACTGAACATGAGAACGGG
>CANKYC010000067.1 GCA_947487845.1 Rickettsiales bacterium
AACAATTGTGCGTGCGATATTTATGCATAATTTAAAACAAAAAAAATCGGATGAGAATTTCATCCGAATAATAATTTTCTGACTAATAATTTAATTAATTATTTCTTAATTTAATTAATTCTTAGTCACCCTGAGCTTGTCGAAGGGTGATTCAAGCCCGAAACCTAAATCACCCTTCGACAAGCTCAGGGTGACTAAAAGCCTGACTAAGAGACTATCTAAAAGCTTTTCTAAAACTTTTCTAAAACCTTTCTAAAACTTTTCTAAAGCTTTTCTAAAACCTTTCTAACATCTTTTTAATAAACGTCGTACGAATTAGTGCCGCTGTGATAATAGCGATTTCTACAAACACTGCATTTCGAAGTGCGTGCCAAAAATAATTCGATCGCTCTGGGTTCTTTTAAACAAATAAACCAACCGATCATATGTGTTCCGGGCAACAATATGAGTATGTAAAAAAACTTACTCGTAATTACGAAAGCCAGAAGTGAAATAATACCATTCAAAGCCGCAAAGGTGTAACTTACGCCAAGAAGCATTGGTGGTCGTGTTAAACCCAAAAACAAGGGATCGGTGCCGATTACGCCAGACATAGATTTTTGATTTTTTTAAATTGACAACGCGTGGGAACGCACATAAAACGCGCGGTCTGCAAAAAAGTCAATTGGACATTTTTAAACAAATAGATCCTTCAAATAAGTTCAGGATGACGAAATTCTTGGAAAAATCTCCCCGCATCCTCATCCCGAACTCATTTCAGGATCTATCCTGATTAATAATTAATAAATAAAATTTATGTCTTTCCTAGCCTCATCTTTAAGCAACATTAAACCTTCTCCAACAATTGCCGTTTCAATGAAAGCCGCTGAATTAAAAGCTGCTGGAAAAGATATTATTTCGTTGGGAATGGGCGAGCCAGATTTCGATACTCCGCAAAATATTAAAGATGCCGCCATCAAAGCCATCCAAAAAGGCGATACTAAATACACAGCCGTTGACGGAACTGCCGCACTTAAAAAAGCCATTATTGAAAAATTCAAACGCGAAAATTCAATCGAATATAAAGCTTCAGAAATCATTGTTTCAACTGGTGCAAAGCAAGTTATTTACAATGCTTTAATTGCTTCGATTAATCCTGATGATGAAGTTATTATTCCCGCTCCTTATTGGGTTTCTTATCCAGACATGGTTCTTTTAGCGGGCGGAAAACCTATTATTATTGAATCTTATGAAAAAAATAATTTCAAAATTTCACCAACAGCTTTGGAGGAGAAAATCACTCCAAAAACTAAATGGATTATTTTAAATTCTCCGAGCAACCCAACTGGCGCGTGCTACTCTCAAGATGAATTAAGAGCTTTAGCTGATGTTTTATTGCGTCACCCGCAAGTTCATATTATGGCTGATGATATTTACGAACATTTAATTTTTGACGATTTGAAATTCGTAACTATCGCCGAAATTGAACCGCAATTATTGCCGCGCACTTTGATTGTTAACGGCGTTTCTAAAGCTTATGCAATGACTGGTTGGAGAATTGGCTACGGGGCAGGACCTGAAAAATTAATTAAAGCAATGGCGATGATTCAATCGCAAAGCACCTCAAGCCCAAGTTCAATTGGTCAGGCGGCAGCGGTTGAAGCTTTAAACGGGACGCAAGATTATATCAAACCAAATGCTAAATTATTCCAATCACGTCGCGACATGGTTGTGGAAATGTTAAACAAAATTGACGGCATTAATTGCAATATTCCAAACGGCGCATTTTACGTTTTCCCTTCATGCAAAGGCTTGTTTGGTAAAAAAACTCCAGCTGGAAAAGTGATTGAAAATGATAATGATTTTGCTGGCTATTTACTGGAAGAAGCTTTGGTAGCTGTGGTTCCGGGTGTTGCATTTGGCGCGCCGGATTTCTTTAGAATTTCTTACGCCGCGTCAGAAGATTTCTTGAAAAATTCGATGCAAAGAATTGCAGATGCTTGTTTAAGATTGAAGTAAGTAAAATAATTATAGACAAAAAATAAAATCTCGACCTTTAAGCCTTGGGCAAAACCCCCCAACCCCCCTTAACAGGGGGGCTTTAATCCCAGCTCGATCTTAAAGGCCCCTTTTAACAGGGAGGCTTTAATCCCAGCTCGATCTAAAGCCCCTTTTAACAGGGAGGCTTTAATCCCAGCTCGATCTAAAGCCCCTTTTAACAGGGAGGCTTTAATCCCAGCTCGATCTAAAGCCCCCCTGTTAAGGGGGGTTGGGGGGTTTTGCCCAAGTAAAAATAAGGGTTTTGTTAAAGTCAAAATAAAGTAAATCAAAATTTACCAATCAAATTACATAAATAATTCCTTATTTCACCATGCTCCTTACCTTCGACATCGGCAATACCAACATCGTCATCGGCATTTTCGAAAATGATAAATTAACTCATAAATGGCGAATTCTAAGCGAAGGTAAAAAAAATGCCGACGATTACGCCGTTGATATTATTGAACTTTTTTTAACCAATAAAATTGATTGCTTACAAATTGAAGGGGTTATCATCGCATCAGTCGTACCAACGCTTACCAGCCGCATTTATGAAGCGGTACAAAAATTTACCAGCGCTGCAATTGTTAAAAAAATTCTCGTTGTTGGCGATAATAAAACTAATCTCAATATTAACATCCAAGTTCCAAACAAAAACGAAGTTGGTCATGATCGCCTGATTAATTCAATTGCCGGATTTAAAAAATTTGGCGGAAATTTAATTATCATTGATTTTGGAACCGCAACCACCTTTGATGTAGTTGGGAAAAATGGTGAATATTTGGGCGGCGTAATTGCACCCGGAGTTAATCTTTCGCTCAAAGCGCTGCATGATATGACGGCGCAATTGCCAAAAATTTCGGTGAAATATCAAAAAAATGTCATCGGCAAAACCACTGTAGAAGCAATGAATTCGGGCGTTTATTTCGGTTATATTTCTCTTATTGAAGGCATGATTGAAAAAATTGAAAAAGAATTAAATCAAAAAACCACCCGCATAATTACGGGCGGACTTGCTGAAATTTTTAAAGACGCGCTAAAAAATACGGTAGAAAATCACGAGCCCGACCTAACATTGGAAGGTCTGCGACTTATTTATGAAAATAATTAATTTGAATTAGTAAATAATTCATCTTGTGCCACCAACAACTTACATAGTCAACCTTCGACAGGCTCAGGGTGACTATGAAGTTTTTTGGGTGATACAAAAAACTTAAACTATCTAAAATGGATCTTAATCTAAAAAAACATTACGACGATTTGCTCTTTCTCCCGCTTGGTGGCGCTAATGAAATTGGCATGAATTTAAACCTTTACCATCTCGATGGTAAATGGATCATGATTGATTGCGGCATGGGTTTTGCTTACGACATTCCGGGTGTCGATATGATGACGGCTGACATTTCTTTCATTAAAGCCAACCGCAAAAATCTTTTAGGAATAATCATCACCCACATTCACGAAGATCATTTGGGCGCAGTTCAACATTTATGGCGCGAGCTCGAAGCTCCCGTCTACGCCACTGAATTTGCCGCTAATTTTTTACGCACCAAATTACAAGAATCGCGCCTCGACAAAGAAGTGCCAATTCATTTAATCGACGGCAAAAAAGATTTAAACTTACATCCTTTCCAACTTGAATTTGTAGGGCTAACGCATTCAGTTCCTGAAATGAAAGCGGTAATTATTAAAACCCGTAAAGGCAATATTTTACATACGGGAGACTGGAAATTTGATCCCGATCCTGTTGTTGGCGAACTTTCTGAAAAAGAAAGAATTAAGGCTTATGGCGACGCGCAAGAAATTTTAGCTGTAGTTTGCGATTCAACAAATGCGCTCTCCGAAGGTCATTCTCGATCGGAAGGCGAACTTTACGATTCATTAAAAAGCTTAATTATTGGTCGCACCGGATTAGTTGGAGTTACAACTTTTGCCTCAAATTTAGCAAGAATTCACACCATCGCCCGAATCGCGCGCGACGTGGGTCGCAAAGTTGTTTTAGCCGGATTTTCTTTGCATCGTTTACACGAAGTCGGCAAAAAAAGTGGCTATTTCGCCGAAAATTTTGAATTCGTTAGTGATCGCGAAATGAAATTTTACGACAAAAAAGAATTGCTCGTAATTTCCACCGGTTGCCAAGGCGAACCAAACGCTGCAACCCGCAAAATTGCAACTGACAATCATCCAACAATTCGCTTTACCAAAGGTGATTTGATGATTTTTTCTTCCAAAATTATTCCCGGAAATGAGAAAAAAATCTTCGAACTTTTTGACGAATTAGCCAAAAAACAAATCGATGTGATGACCGAAAAAGATCATTTTGTTCACGTTTCGGGACATCCTTCGCAAGATGAGTTGCGCGAAATGTATGCGCTGGCACAACCAAAAATTGCCATTCCAGTTCATGGCGAATTTATTCACACTAAAACCCACGCCGAACTTGCAAAAAATTGCGGCGTTCCTCGCGTTATTCAAATTGAAAATGGCGCTGTTGTTAAATTTGACAGCCAAGATTTAGCCGCAACTTCAATTGTCGGCAATGTTAAATGGGGCTATATCGGCGTTGATGGCAAACAGCTTTTAGATTTAAAAGGCGATATCATTCGCGAACGAAAAAAACTGCAATTTGCCGGAATTATCCTAATTTCAATTGCGGTGACAGATTCTTTAACCCTCGCCGCTTCCCCAAAAATTATTGGCGTTGGTTCTTACGACCTAAAACGCGATCGCGAAACCGAGGAAATGTTGAAAAAAGAAATCCAGTTTTTCTTAAAACACAAAGCCCGCGAATTAAATTTAAATGATGGTTTTGGTTTACAATTCTTAAAAAAGAAAAAAACCCGCAAAAAATTGCAGGAATCTAAAATCATGAATGAAATCGAAAAATCTTTACGCTCAAAAATGCTAAAAATTTTCGAAGATTTAATGGGCAAAAGACCCGCGCTTGAAATTGCAATTCATTTGGTGAATTAAAATAACGAAACTCGATCAAAAACAATGAACACAAAACCAGAATTAAAAATTATCGCCGATCATTTAAGATCATCTTGTTTTTTAATTGCCGATGGAATTTTACCCAGCAACGAAGGTCGCGGTTATGTTCTTCGCCGCATCATGCGCCGCGCCATGCGCCAACTCCACAAACTTGGCGTGCGTCACGCCACAATGTATAAATTAGTTGATGCTTTAATTAACGAAATGGGCGCAGCTTATCCAGAATTGGCGCGCGCTCGCGACATAATTATTGAAACTCTAAAAAACGAAGAAGAAAAATTCCGCGAAACTTTGGAGAAAGGTTTAAAACTTTTAGATGAAGAACTAAATGTCACCCCGAGCCCGTTGAAGCATGATTCAAGCCTATCTGCTGAAACACCCTTCGACAAGCTCAGGGTGAAATCGAAATTTTCTGGCGCCGCCGCCTTCAAACTTTACGACACTTTCGGCTTTCCGCTTGATCTCACGCAAGATATTTTGAAAGAAAAAAACCTCGAAGTTGATTTGGAAGAATTTAACCGCGAAATGGAAAAACAACGCAATCGCGGCAAAGAAAATTGGGCGGGAAGCGGCGAAAACAAAGAAGAAAACATCTTTTTTGATCTCAAAGAAAAATTCGGCGAAACCAAATTTTTAGGCTACGAAAATTTACACGCGAGCGCAAAAATTTTGGCAATACTCGATTTAACTCCCCCTCCCCTTGCGGGAGAAAGTGAGGGGTTGAAAAAACCTAAAATCATCATCCTCAACCAAACCACATTCTACGCCACTTCGGGCGGGCAAAAAGGCGATGATGGAAAAATTATTTGCGGCGAAAATTTTGCCGAAATTTCTGAAACCAAAAAATTCGCCGGAAATTTATTTGTTCACTTCGTTTCAAACATCAAAGGCGAGTT
>CANKYC010000068.1 GCA_947487845.1 Rickettsiales bacterium
CTTAATTCATTGCTTGCGCGAAGCTGTCCATAAGCAGGAAATTCAATTGCTAAATCAGTTACAGCTTTTTTTAATATATTCAGGAACTCGATTTTTAATGATTGGTTTTTTACGACTGATTTCTTGAAGAGCTGCTTCACCACCAGATTCGTAAAGCTCTGAAAAACGATAAAATGTATCTCTACTGTAGCCCATCACTTTGCAAGCTTGAGATACATTTCCAAGCTGTTTTGCTAGCTCTAATAATCCTAGTTTTGGTTTGATTATTTTTTGCGTTAATGTTGACACAAATACTCCTGTAAATTTTGTTTTTGTTAGTTGAACAATTTTACAGAGCGTCGGATTAAATTTAAACTATTACAAATTATTTCACTCTTCTTTCCAACTCCTTCTTTACGTTCGACATATTGTCGCGAATGTGATCACAATATGAAACTATCGCGAGAAGCTGCTTATCAGAAAAAGTGTGAACATGCTCTGGCAAAATGCCTTAAATCAGTTACAAATTTTTGTCGGATCAGCACTAATAAAATCCAGCGGATTATATCGATTGGTTTTGTTTTTTTCGCCAAGCGGATTCCACATAAAAATCTTATGCCCGATAGAAGCTCTATAACCACTAGTGAGTTCATAATTTTCCATTTTAATATCATGAACAATGGCAGATTCTTCAAAAGCCAAAAGACTTGGAATTACAAAGCAGACCCCTTTGCCAGAGCCATGCGGAGCGATTAATATGATGTGTCTATAATCATTATTTTCGACAAATAATTTTTTATTATCAGCATCAAGACCGAGTAGAATATTATTTTTAGAATTCATTTTTCTCCTTAAATTTTTTTGTTAACGCAGTTATTTTTTTTAGTATACCACCTGCTAGCAATGTTCATATTCATAGCTTCAAGTAACGAAAATTTCTGCATATCATGATCACCGCAAACAATTAAAATTTGCTGAATTTTCTTTTTGACTCCCATATTTTTACTTTTCTTTCAGATTGCTGCGTAAGTTATAAGAAATTCGTTTTAGTTCCATTGATACGCGATACAATAAACCCCTAGTAATCAATGTAAAAATTTGTTTTGGTGCAATAATTGCTCTATACAATAAACCCACCCCCCCCTAGGCATCCATTGCTTATTTGGCATTTGTATCATGCCGCCTTGATATCCAGCAGTGAGACAAATCGAATTCCAATATCTCATTTTATCAGTACCGAAAGTAAAACAGAGAATCATAACTGGATGTTCCGAACGTCCTGGTTTCGTAGAGTGAATAAATTTATCACCAAATAAAATTCCCTTACCAACTTGGTAATTATACTCTCGAACTTGTCCATAAATGTCATAATATAACAATCCAAACCCATCTGAATTATCTGTGATTGGAGTCATAAAAGTGAATGCTTGATTTTTAGTATTAATCCAATCTTCATGAAAATTTGTTTTGGTGCAATTGCTGCGCTGCACAATAAAGCCTTGGTACAAGGTTGGGCTTTCGTTCAGATCTAGAACTTTTAGCACAGAAGATGCGATTTTCATTTTACTGAAATGATCATAAAAAAACTGATGTGTTTTGCTATTATTTGCAGAGATCCACTTTATGTCGCTATTCCAACTCGGAGAAGTAATGCAATAATCATCCTCATTGAATGGATAATTAATCAGTTCCTGAAAGGCAGACAGAGCAGATCGATCCACATCAATCTCAACTATATTTTTTGCCTGCATGCTTTCATTAAAAAATGGAGAAAATTTATTCATTTTTTATTTTAGCATTCATTTTTCTTAAAGTTTTGCATCGCATAAAAGACATGAAATGCCAATGGATGTTCCTGCGCTGAACTGAGTTTGCAACCACTACTGTCCAACTAAAAGTTAATAAAAAAACCAGCAACTCCGCCGCAGGACGGGGTTTGTAACCCCGTCCTCACGTTCAGTCCAAACTCAAACAAGGAAATGAACATGTGGACTGGGTTACAAACCCAGTCCAGCGAAGGGGAATTCTGGTTTGGAAGAAACCGACGCAGGACGGGGTTTGTAACCCCGTCCTAACGTTCAGTTCCAAAATCAACAAAACAAAATCGCCTTTAGAAGTTAAAATCATCACAAACCAAACCATCAAAACCCACGAGTTCGAAATGCCAAAAAACCGCATCCACCAAGGATTTGAAGATAATCTTTATTTTATCACGCCGACAATTTGGAATTGGTATTACATCTTTGATCGTCACAATCGTTGGCAAATTATTGCCGACTCGCTGAAATTTTGTCAAGAAACCAAGGGCTTGGAAATTTATGCTTACGTTTTCATGCTTAACCATTTGCACCTGATAATTCGATCGCCCGACGCGGCTGGGTTTCTTCGTGATTTTAAAAAATTTACGTCGAAAAAATTAATCGAAAATATTGCCGAGTTTGAGCCGCAGGTTTTGGAGTTATTTAAAACTGAAAATGGTTACAGATTTTGGAAAAAAGATAATCAGCCAAAAATTATTGAGGGCGAAAAATTTTTGTTGCAGAAGGTGAATTACATTCACAATAATCCGGTGGTCAAAGGTTATGTGGAGCGGCCGGAATATTGGAAATGGTCTTCGGCTAATTTGGATTCAAAGATTAAGGTTTTGGGATGGTGAGAAAGTTTGGGAAATGAACGTGTGGAATGGGTTGCAAACCCATTCCAGCGAAAGTTTAAATTTAAATTAAATAAACAGTCGGAATGCAGCTTGGTATAAAAATTTATTCCAGGGTCAAGTTTAGAGTCAATTCGATTTCAGATTAATCAATTTAATAAAATGACCAAAAAAGTAAAAGTTGCGGTTTTGATTTCTGGGCGCGGATCTAATATGCAGGCTCTTGTAAAGGCTTGTGAAAATGTTGATTTTCCGGCGCAAGTTGTTTTGGTTTTGGCAAATAAAATTGACGCTGAAGGTTTGAAATTTGCGGCAGAAAAAAATATTAAAACCGCTTTTGTTAATCACCGTGAGTTTTCTTCGCGCGAAGATTTTGACAAAAAAGTTAGCGAAGAAATTGAAAAATCTGGTGCAGAAATTATTTGTCTTGCCGGCTTCATGCGTTTGTTATCAGGTTGGTTTGTTAAGCGTTGGTTTGATAAATTAATCAATATTCATCCATCGCTTTTGCCTGAATTTAAAGGTGCTGATGCCGTTGGTGATGCGATTAAAGCTGGCGCAAAAATTTCGGGTTGCACGGTGCATTTCGTGCGTGAAGAAATGGATTGTGGCCCAATCATCAATCAAGCCAGTGTTGAAGTTTTGCCAACTGACACCAAAGAAATTCTTGCGGCAAAAATTTTACAAAAAGAACATCAAATTTATCCTCAAGCCCTAAAAATATTGTGCGAAAAAATTTAAATTTATGAAAATTTTACCTCTGATTATTGCTCCAAATCCTTTGCTAAAACAGATTTCAAAGCCCGTTGATAAAATTGATGATGCTTTGCGCCAATTCATGAATGACATGGTTAATACGATGTACTCAGAACACGGAGTTGGCTTGGCTGGCGTGCAAGTTGGTGTTTTGAAAAGAGTTTTGGTGATTGATACTGATTACGAAATTGACGATCACGACCATCATCATCACGATCATCACGGATGTGGCGGCGTTCACGCTTCCAACACCAATCCGCGCTTTTTCATTAATCCTGAAATTATCGAAACTTCTAAAGAAAATTCTTCTTATAATGAAGGTTGTTTGTCTTTTCCAGAAGCGCGTTCGCAAGTGATTCGCCCGCAAATTGTCAAAGTCAAATATCAAGATGAGAGTGGCAAAGAGCATTTAGAAGAAATGGATGGACTACTTGCAACTTGTATTCAGCATGAGATTGACCACCTAAACGGCATTACCTTCGTTGATCATATTTCGAAAATAAAACGCGATATGATTCTCAATAAAATGAAAAAACTTCACAGAAAATGAACCGCTTCTTTTTTGACAAACTGGTTGGCATGATTGATTGGATCACGATTGCGGTATTTGGTCCGATTTACGCTACTTTCTCTAAAATTCAGTAATGCTTAAAGAAAAAATTTACTTTGTTGCAGCGGTTGGAACTGACATCGGCAAAACTTTTTTGGTTGAAAACCTTTGTAAAATTTTACCAAAATCATCAGCCATCAAGCCAATATCCAGCGGCTTTGATGATGATTCTTATGAGAGTGACTGCGCAAAAATTTTAAGCGCTTTGGGGCTTGAAAATTCTAAAAATAATCTCGATTCAATATCGCCTTGGCGCTTTGAAGAAGCTGCTTCTCCACATTTTGCGGCACAAAATTCTGGTACTGAAATTGACTTTGAAGCAGTAAAAAACTTCTGTCACAAAAAAATCACTGAGGCTGAAAAAGAAAATAAATTTTTATTCATTGAAGCTTCTGGTGGCGTGATGACGCCGATAAATTACGACAAAACTTTTCTTGATTTAGCGGCGGAATTAAAGATTCCAACTTTGCTAGTTACGGCCAATTATTTGGGCGCAATCAGTCATACGCTTTGTGCAATTGAGGCGCTTAAGACAAAAAAAGTTGTAGTAGAAAAAATTATCGTAAATGAAAATTTGCCGACAGATCAAAAACCATCTTTTACAATAAATCAGACAATCGAAAATTTTAGCGCGATTACTACAGTTTCGCTCAAGCAATTTCTTGAAGAACTTTCTTGATTAAAAGTAAGACTTTAATTGAAGATAGTGCGACCTGACAGACGTCGGAAGCAAAGCAATAACATCTAAAAAATACAAAATGACCAACATCCTAAATTTCGGTGACGCCCAAAAAAATGATAACGTTACTCCGGTTGAAAAGCTGTCGATTCAGAAAGAAAAAAACCGTCAGGAATGGGCCAAAAAAGCTGAAATTCTTTGCGAAGCTTTGCCCTACATGACCAAATTTGCTGGTGAAACTCTGGTGATTAAATTTGGCGGCAGCGCCATGGGTTCAAACGATAATCTGAAAAATTTTGCCAAAAATATTGTTCTGCTCAAACAGATTGGCATCAATCCAATTGTGGTTCACGGCGGTGGTCCGCAAATTGGTCAGATGCTTGCTAAGTTGAATATCAAATCTTCTTTTGTCGATGGTTTGCGCATCACTGATTCTGATACAGTTGATGTGGTTGAGATGGTTTTGGCCGGTTCAATTAACAAGGCGATTGTACAAGAAATCAACGCGGCCGGAGGTAAGGCGATTGGCATTTGCGGTAAAGATGGCAATTTGATCAGAGCCAAAAGATTAACCAGAACCAAAAAAGATCCCGATTCTAATATTGAGAAAATCTTGAATTTGGGTTTTGTCGGCGAGCCTTACAAAGTTGATCCAGAAGTTTTAAATATTTTCGAAGATTCAAATATCATCCCGGTAATTGCGCCAATTGGTGTTGGTGATAATGGCGAAACTTTCAACATCAACGCTGATACTGCGGCAGGTGCAATTGCTGTTGCGGTGCAAGCGGCTAAGTTGGTGATTCTGTCAGATATTGACGGCGTAATGTTGCCAAATGGCGAATTAGTCAGTCACTTAAATACAGCAACCGCCAGACAAATGATTGCAGATGGAATTATCACCGGCGGCATGATTCCAAAAATTGAAACCTGCATGGCGGCAATTGAAGCTGGTGTTGAGTTCGCCCATATTTTAAATGGTGCAGTCGATAATATTTTGCTGATGGAAATATTTACTGAAAGTGGCGCGGGTACGATGATTTTGTAAAAATTTCTAAGAACCTGTCCCAAGTCTTTCTTACCGAACAAGCAACAACCTCACAAACGCCAATTCAATCATTGCGAGAGAGGTGGAGAGCTTTCTCTCGCAGTTCTTCCAAAGTCTGCGGCTTTTCTCTAGCCAAGAAAAAGATCTCTCCACAACC
>CANKYC010000069.1 GCA_947487845.1 Rickettsiales bacterium
AACCAATAGTTTTACTTGGCGGCGGCACCACAAAAATCGGCGATCCAAGCGGAAAAGACGAAGCGCGCCAAGTTTTAACTGAAGAAAAAATTCAAGAAAATTTAAGCGGAATTAGAAAAACTTTAGAAAAATTTATCAGCTTTGAAGGCGAGAACAGTGCGGTTTTGGTGAATAATGACGATTGGCTAAAAAACCTAAATTACCTCGATTTCTTGCGCGACGTCGGCCGCCATTTTTCGATAAATCGCATGTTAACTTTCGATTCAGTAAAAACGCGGCTCGAGCGCGAACAATCTCTCTCTTTTCTAGAATTCAATTACATGATTTTACAAGCTTATGATTTTTATGAGCTGAATTTAAGGAAAAACTGCCTCCTACAAATTGGTGGTTCTGATCAATGGGGAAATATTGTTAATGGCGTTGAGTTAACTAGAAGAAAATCCGTAGATCCCTTCTTAGAAAAAGAAAAATATTTCTTAAAAGATTTAGAAAGAAAATTAGAGAATTTTCCTGAAGAAAAAGAAAATATTGATATACTTCGCAAATGGGTAATGAAACTTAATAAAATATTATCAAACGCTGATAATCAATTAGAAGCAGAGGAAGAAAGTAAAAAAAACAACTCAACTTTAGAAAACTTAGATCGACAAAACCAAGAATTTGTCAACGAAATAAATAAAGAATTTATTGAACCTTATATAAATTTTTGGAATGAACTAAAACAAAGATGCAAAGTCTTTGGTCTAACCTCGCCTCTTCTCACAACCGCCGATGGCAAAAAAATGGGTAAAACTGCTGATGGCGCGGTTTGGCTGGATGAAACCATGCTTTCGCCTTTTGATTATTTCCAATATTTCAGAAATATTGATGATCGTGATGTTGGTAGATTTTTAAAACTTTTTGTCGATCGCACAAAAGAAGAAGAGGAAAAATCTTGCCAGAGCTGGGAAGATTTTTATTTAGAATTAGAAAATTTGAAAAATAAAAACATCAACCAAGCCAAGGAAATTCTAGCTTTTGAAGCGGTTAAAATTTGCCACGGCGAAAAAACTGCTAACGAAGTTTTGCAAAAAGCGCGTGAAATTTTTGTGGCAAAAAACACGGCGGCTTTTGAGGAGAAAAAAATTTCTTTGGGAGAAGAAAAAAATAAAAAATTAGTCGATATTATTTTTGAAATTGGCGCTGCTGAATCGAAAGGTGCGGCGAAAAAACTAATTGAAGGAAAAGCGGTTAAAATCAATAACGAAGCGGTTTTAGATGTTTTGCATTCTATAAATAATGCTGACAGTTTTGACTTGTCGGTTGGGAAGAAAAAGTTTTTTAAGATTATAATTAGTTAAATTAATTAAAGTCCGCATGGACCCCGTCGTAAAGACGGGGTGACAATGTCTTTGGGTTTATATATAAAACCATAAACTTGTCACCCCGTCTTCACGAAAGGGGGATAATGTCTTTGGTTTATATGTAAAACTATAAATTTGTCACCCAGTCTTCGGTAATTATACCTTGATTCACAAAAAAACTCGATGTCACCCTGAGCTTGTCGAAGGGTGATTCTAAGATCGAAGCCTTAATCACCCTTCGACAAGCTCAGGGTGACATCTATTGTGTCTTAAGGGATAATAACCCCGTCTTCACGACGGGGTCCATGCGATTTACAAACAACACAAATATTTAAAATAAACATGAATAAAATCCTCGGAATCGGCAACGCAATTGTTGATGTTCTTTGCAAAATTGACGATCAATTTTTAGCAGAAAATGGCTTGGTGAAAAACTCAATGTCCTTAATCGATAACAAAACAACTCAAAAACTTGCCGATTTAAAATCAGAAAAAATCACTTCCGGCGGATCAGTTGGAAATACCATCGCAGCGCTTTCGCAGCTTGGTTGCGCCGCATCATTCATCGGCAAAGTTGGTGATGATGAATTTGGCAAAAAATATATTAGCGAAATCACCAAAACCGGCGCCGAATTTGTAAGCAACGAAACGCATCGCGATTTTTCAGCAAAATCATTTATTTTAGTTACGCCCGACGCCCAAAGAACCATGTGCACTTTTCTTGGTTGCGCTTCCGAAATTAGCGAAAATGATATTGATGAAAAAGCTTTTAAAGGCGCGTCAATTCTATATTTAGAAGGATATTTATGGGACGCGCCAAACACCATCAAAGCGTTGAAAAAAGCGATAAAACTCGCCAAAAAAAATGATGTGAAAGTGGCATTTTCTTTATCTGATTCTTTCTGCGTTTCACGTCACAAAGATGATTTTTTATCGTTGGTTAAAAATGATTTAGATATTCTTTTCGCCAATGAATCCGAGGCTTTACAGCTTTCGCAAAATTTAGCGGAATTATTTTCGTATAACGAAAAATTAATCGCCGTTATTACAAAAGCTGAAAAAGGCTGCGAAGTTTTTTTTGAAAAAAAATCATTTTCATCGCCCGCTGGCAAAATTTCAAAATTGCTTGATACAACTGGCGCTGGCGATGCTTTTGCGGCTGGTTTTTTATATGGTTTGGTCAATGATTTTGAACTTGAAGAAGCGGCACATTTCGGAAATTTAATTGCGGCAAAAATTATTCAAAAATTTGGTGCAAGATTTGAAGAAGAGGAAATTCAAGAATTTTTTAGGATCAAATAATATGACTCTTTGGACGAAAAAAGAATTAATTGAAGCCTTATCTGGCGAGCTTTTAGATCATAAAATTGCTGATAATTTAGCAATTGATGAAGTTGTAATCGACAGTCGCAAAACGCCTAAAAGCGGATTATTTATTGCGCTGAAAGGTGAAAATAATGATGCGCATGATTTTCTTGAACAAGCTGTAAATAATGGTTGCGGGATTTTGCTGGTTCACAACAAATCTGCTTTAGAAAAAACTAAAAACTGTGATTTTCTTTTAGTTAAAAACACCTTCAAAGCGCTTTACAAACTCGCTGCTTTTTCACGCAAAAGAAGTGCGGCAAAAATCATCGCCATCACTGGTTCAGTTGGAAAAACCACCACCAAAGAAATGTTGAAATTAGCATTTTCAGTTTATGGAAAAACTTTCGCGACTTACGGCAATCTTAACAACCATATTGGTTTGCCGCTTTCACTTTGTAATTTCTCGAAAGATTGCGATTTCGGAATTTTTGAAATGGGCATGAATCATTTAAACGAAATTAAACCTCTTTCAAAATTGGCGCGCCCTCATCTCGCAATCATTACCAATGTTGGGCCGGTGCATATAGAATTTTTCAAAAATGAAGAGGAAATCGCGCTGGCAAAATCAGAAATTTTTGCTGGATTAAATGAAGATGGAATTGCGTTAATTAATCACGACAATCTGCATTTTAAATTTATCAAAAAACAGGCTGAAATCGCGGGATTAAAAACAGAAAATATTTTAAGTTTTGGCCGCGACCGCGAAAGCAAATATTGCCTACAAGCATCTAAAATCATTGATATAAATAATTCTGAAATTTCTATCGCCACTAAAAATAAAACTAAAATTTCCTACAAAATTTCTGCCAGCAATAAAAACATGATTTTTAATTCATTAATCATTGCCGCAGCGCTTGATTTGCTGACAAAAGATTTGAATCTTGGCCTTGTTGAACTTTCCAAAATAGAAAATATCGCTGGTCGCGGTAAAGCTTTTGACGTTTTTTTCGATCAAAAAACCATCACAATTATTGACGATAGTTACAATGCCAGCGTGCTTTCAATGCGCGCTGGATTTGAATATGCCACCGAACTCAAAAATGCTTTGGGCAAAAAACGCGTGATCGCCGCAATTGGAGATATGTTGGAACTTGGCGAAAAATCAGTTGAATTGCACAATGAGATCGCGAAATATTTAAATGAATTAAAAATTGATTTTGTTGTTGCAGTTGGACAAAGAATGGCTGAAATGACAAAAAATTTATCCAATCCTTATCAAGTTTTTTCTGACTCAATTTCCGCAAGTCTTGAAATTCAAAATCTTGCGCAAGATGGCGATATTCTTTACGTCAAAGGTTCGCGTGGAACAAAAATGGAAAAAATAATTGAAAAATTAACCAATAAAAACAGTGGTCACTAGTTTAATTCTTCTGCAAAATATCTGGGTTAAAGCCTTTGTTTGTCTGGCTTCGTCATATCTTATCGGATTTTTTACTATTAAAAAATATATCTCCTTCATCAACGCCAAAGGCATTTATCAGCCAATTCGCTCGGATGGACCAGAAAGTCACGTACATACAAAAAAGAAAACTCCAACAATGGGCGGAATTTTCATTGTGTTGGCTACGCTAATTTCAACCTTTCTCTTTCTCGATTTAAGCAATTCCTACATCTGGATTGTATGTTTTGTTTTCGTCGCTTTCGCCCTTATCGGCGTTACAGATGACTTAATGAAAGTGATTTATAAAAATCCCAACGGATTTCGCGGCAGTATAAAATTGGTAATTCAATTCATGATTATCGGCGCTGCTTTTGTGTGGCTCGGAAGCGTTGACGCTATTCATCTTAAAAATCGCGTTTATCTGCCAATCGGCTCGGGACATTGGATTTCGTTGGGAATCGTTCTTTATATTTTATTTGTGACTTTCGTGATTGTCGGAACTTCTAACGCCGTTAACCTTACAGACGGGCTTGATGGATTGGTTTCAGTTCCAGCAATTATTAATGCTGTTTGTTTGGGCGCCTTGATTTTAATTGGCACTAATCCTGATCCTACTAATCAAAAATTTTTCGTTCCCAACGTCGCAAACTCACAAGAATTATTTTATTTTTGCATAACTTTGATTGGCGCGATTTTAGCCTTTTTAACTTTCAATTTAAAGCCAGCAAAAGTTTTTATGGGCGATGTTGGAAGTCTGGCGATTGGCTCCGCTCTTGGTGTTATCGCGATTATTATTAAGCAGGAATTTATATTTTTTGTGATTTCAATTTTGTTTGTTGCCGAAGCAGTTTCGGTAATTTTGCAAGTTGGATCCTACAAACTTCGCAAAAAAAGAATTTTTTTAATGGCGCCGCTACATCATCATTTTGAAAAATTAGGTTGGTCAGAACAAAAAGTTGTTAGAGCCTTTTGGAGCGCTTCAGCTTTGTTTGCGATATTAGGAATGGCGATATTTTTGGTTTAAACAAATAACAAAATGACAAAAAAACCACGAGTTTATTTATACGATTCAACCTTGCGCGATGGCGCGCAGACTAGCACGGTGAATTTTACCATTCAGGATAAAATTGAAATTGCCGGCGCTTTAGATGCCTTAGGAATTGATTATATTGAAGGTGGTTGGCCGGGCGCAAATCCAACTGATGATGAATTTTTTGCCAATCTACCGAAATTAAAAAAATCCCGTTTTTCTGCTTTCGGAATGACTCGCCGTAATGGCGTTTCAGCCGCTAATGACAATGGTTTAAATGCCTTAATTAACGCTGATGTAAAATCAGTTTGTATCGTTGGTAAAACTTGGGATTTCCATTTGGAACATGCGCTGCATATTTCTGAAAGTGAAAATTTGGAAATGATTTCTGATTCAATCAAACATATCGTGAAGAAAAAAAAGGAAGCGATGTTTGACTGCGAGCATTTTTTTGATGGCTATAAAGCCAATCCAAAATTCGCCCTCAAAGCCGCTAAAACAGCTTATGAAGCCGGCGCGCGTTGGGTTGTACTTTGCGACACTAATGGCGGAACTTTGCC
>CANKYC010000070.1 GCA_947487845.1 Rickettsiales bacterium
GAAAAAGTTAAAGATGCTTTGGCGCAAAATCTTGCTAAAAAAGCTATTGAAGAGTTCGTCTCACAAAGTTTTGAAAAAGCGAAGATGAATATTTTGGTTAAGTAAAATCTAATCTTTTGAAGACGAATAATAATATAAAATGCTTTTTATGAGCAGAATTTCTTAAGAATTTCCTAAACAAATCAGAAAAATCATTACCTTCTTTTTTGTTAAGAAAAAAATTCCACAAATCGTGGAATCCACGCTAAACATTTTAATTAAAAACCAAAAAAACTATGAAAAAAATTATCTCCATCGCGGCATTAACATTAACTTTAGCAACATCATCTGCTTTGGCAAAAACTGAAGGAAACTATGTTGGAATCGATATTTTGCGCTCATCAGTTCAACATAAATATCAAGATACCTCTATTAAGGACAAATCAACTGGGTTTGGCATAAACTATAAATACGCCTTCAATTTTGATAAAATATTTTTAGCTCCTGGCGTCTTTGCAGAAAGACTTGGCGCAAAAACAACTGACGATCAAAATGAGACCGCTTCAACAAATTATCGCTATGGAGCTAAATTAGATTTGGGCTACGACGTTACTGATAATTTTGCAGCTTACTTCACGAACGGTTTTGCTAATTTTAATTACAAATTGAATGACCATGCGGGCTACACTGAATCAAAATCTGTTATTGGTTATTTTTATGGCGCCGGCTTGTCATACAAAATACTTAAAAATGTGACAATGAATTTGGAGTACAACACTCAGTCACCTAGTTTTACAAACACCTATGGTGTAAAATTTAAATCAGATGTCCGAGTTGCGAAAGTTGGAGTTTCTTACAATTTCTAGTTTAAGAAATTTCCTAAAAAATTGCCTCGTGAAAACAAGTTTTCGCGAGGTTTTTTTGGCAAAATTTTAAGTTAAAATTCTTAAATCATTCAATGAGCCTAAATAAGAATGAGCAAAAAGTCACATTTACCAAGAGTATTTATTTTCGCTTTCTTATTTATGCCAATTGCCGTTTGCGAGGTAAAAGCTCAGAATGTAGACCAAAACACCATCAACCAGCAAGACTGGATTACGCGCCAACAGCAAAATAAAATTGAAGAAGAAAGAAGAATAAGAGAACAGGATACTATCCGCAAAGAGCGAGGCAGAAAGAAAAAAGAAGATGAAGAAGCGGTTAAAAAACAAAACCCAATTTCTGGAAAACCTGCGGAATGCTTTCCTATCAAAACAATTAATCTTGTAAATGCTAATTCAGTTTCAAAACGTCAGCAAAAAAAATTGATTTCATCATTTGTTGGCAAATGCTTGGAAGCAAAAACTTTAAGCGAAATCATAACCACAATTCAAACTTACTACAATGATCATGGATATGTAACGGCGCGAGTTGCGGTTCCGAAGCAAAACATTCAAAGTGGTAATTTAGAGCTGAAAATTTTAGAAGGAAAAATTGATGAAGTGATTGTTGGCGATAATCACTTCACCGATAAGATGCAGGAACTTACCGCCTTCGGATTTCTTGAAAGCGACATGCTGAATTTAGAAGATATTAATCAGGGGCTCTATCAAATGAACCGCCTGCCATCAAACAATGCTACAATGAAGATTGAGCCAGCAGTTATTGAGGGCGAAGCCAAAGTTTACATAGCCAATCAAAAGAAATTTCCAGCGCGGGCAACTATCGGCTATGATAATTTGGGCAATGATTTTACCGGAGTAAAAAGAACAAACTTTTATGGAGGTTTTGATAATCTGCTTTTTTTGAATGATTCTATCAACTTAAGCTACTCGACCAATCTCAATGATGACAGCCAAGAAAAAGATATTAAGTCATTTACTTCCGGCATTTCGGTTCCATTTGGTTACAACACACTTTCTTATGATTATTCGAGATCAGAATTTCGCGGCACAAATCAAGGCACCAACGGACCAATTCGCTTAACAGGCTTTTCTGAGCGCAATAACGCCACAATCGACCGCGTCCTTTTAAACAAAGGAAACTTGCGGATTTCTGCCAATACCTCGTTAACAACCAAATCATCGGCTAGCTATTTGAATGGTGAAAAAATTGAAACTTCCGAGAGAAAATTAACCATCGGAAATATTGGGTTCACAATTTCTAATTACTTCAAAAATGGCGTTAATCTTTACCTAAAGCCAAGCTACTCCAAAGGCTTAAAATTACTAAACGCCAAGCAAGACGGATCAAATTTAACTTCCGACACACCAAAAGCGCAGTTCGATTATTTCAAACTTTACGCTTCACTTTCTAAGCGCTTAACAATTCCAAAAACTGAAATTCCATTCACGCTTTCAACCGAAATGGACAGCCAATATTCCAAACAAACACTTTTTGGTACTGAGCAATTTTCGGTTGGTGGATATTATTCGGTGCATGGATTTAGAGAAAATTACATCACTGGCGATTCTGGCTACTACTTCCGCAACAAGGCCAATTTCAACCTTGGAGCACTTGCAGCGCCTTTGGCAAAAAATAGTGAAGGATTTCTTAATAAAAACTTGGTTCACTTAAACAAATTTTCTATGGAGCCGTTTTACGATTATGGCTATGTCAAAAATAAATATGTCAACAACGGCGCTGATGGTAGAATCGCTGGCATAGGATTAAAAACAATTTTTAGCAGCAGATATTTTAATGCCTCTTTAACTTATTCTTGGGCAACCAATCAATCACGCTTAATCACCTCTACCACAAAAGAAAATAAGCTGGTTTACTTCGAAATCAGCACCAGTTGCTGCTAAACAAAACTGCCGATCTTTTTCTTGCAAGACTCTCCTGTTAAGTTAAAAAGTTTTTGAACGCTAATTTCCAAAGTTTTTAAGTCTTCTTTTGAGATATAATATTCTGGATCATAACGACCACCAATGTAGGCGTATTCAAGAAGATGGCATAATTAAAAAAATGGGATGCTAATTTTGCCCATCACCCCTTATTCCCACTGACTTCAGAAGAATATCTTAAAAAAAATTTATAAGATGCGTTAATTTGCAGATAAAATCCGTGTTAGTTTTTTGCTAAAAAACATGTCAAAAAAAGTGTGTAAAATGCGGTAAGTTTTCAGCTAAAAAGAATGGTAAAAAGAGAGGTAAAAATAGATTCAGATGCAGCTCCTGTTTTTATCAGTGGAGTGAGCAAAGAGGCAAAAGAAAAAGCTATCTCAAAGCCTATAAACAGTGGTTATTTGGCAGAAGAACAATCTCAGAAATTTGTTTAGATATTGATGTTTCCTATCCAAAACTAATCAAGGAATTCGATAAGTTTGATGAGCCTGAAGGCCTACAGGAAGGTGTTTTGGACGATATTGTAAAACCAATTAACCTTCAGATTGATGCTACTTTTTTCGGCAGAGAATATGGGTTTTTAGTCTTTCACGATTGTAGGAAAGTTATTTATTTCAAAGAAATTAAAACCGAATCAGTCAAAGACTTTCGTGAAGGAATAAATGCTCTTAAAGCTGCTAATTATCGCATTCTAAGCGTTACTGTTGATGGAAGGCGAGGATACATTAATAACATCAGAAAGCTTCTTCGAAACATTCCTATTCAAATGTACTTATTCCATCAGAAGGCAATTATCAGAAGATACATTACAGATAGGCCGCGATCTAGATTAGGCAAGGAGTTGAAAGAGCTGATGCATCACTTATGTAAATCAGAATCTCATCAAGAATTCATTGATCAGTTTTATCGCTTAAAAGACCAATATCACTATTTCCTACAACAGAGAAATGAGCTTGGACACTACAAACATAATGCTTTAAGAGCTTCATTTAGATCTATTGATTCCAACATGCCTTATCTCTTCACCTACTCTGATCATAAAAGCTCCAATATTCCGCCAACGATTAATCATCTTGAAGGGCTTTTTGGACATCTAAAAGAGAGGATAAAAATTCATCGGGGGCTTGATAAAAATCGGAAGAAAAAAGCGGTGAGATTTTTACTGAAAAACTTTGGGAAAAAATGGGATGAAAAAATTCAAAATTAGCATCCCATTTTTTTAATTATGCCCATTTTAGGCGCGGTGGATTCGAACTGATCTCCGTTTCTTCCTTACATACTGCCTTCTGACCAATAAAATCAATACTTTATAGACTATCACACCACTTGGCTTTGGAGATCTATGTTCAAGTGACTTGAAGCTGAAATTGATGCCTAGAAAAATCATGAAATGAAGAATTTTCAGATCTTATTTTTTAAATTATATTCTCTGAACCATTGATTCTGTAGAGTTTCTTAAGGTTAAGAGGCAGCGGAGATTTGGAGAGAAAAAGATTTATAACCAAATAATATTTTATTATTCTTAATCTCTTTAATTAATTTATCCTAAAAATTAACCAACAAAATCTATGAGTGAATTTTTTAATACGTTTATAAATACGAAAATGAGTGAACTAACTATTGGAAGTTTGCTTGCTTTATTTGTTTTGGCAATCCTTAGCGCGATTACTATGAAATTCGCAATAAAATTCGATCTTAATAATTTTCTAGAAAGACGAGATAAAAAACTAAAGTCACGAATCCAACAACAATGTCCTCATCTCTTACTTAAGTCAGAAGAAAAAGGAATTCGATTTGAAAGTTTTTTTTATTCCCCTCCAGGAACTATATCTTGGATCTGCAAAAGATGTAATTTTGTTACTTATAATATTAGTAACGAAGAAATTAGAAACAGGGCAGAATACTACATAAATAATCAAAAAGAGTACTTAGACGCTCATAAAAAGACAGATAAACTAATTAAAAAACTTTCCGCCTAAATAAGAAAAAAATCCCAACCGAAATCTAGGGACAGTTTACTCATTAATTTTTTGCAATCATTAGTATATTGCCCCTGGATTTCAAAAAATAATTAAATGGAGACCGTTCGAAAAAGACGCTCCCGCTAGAGCGGTTGAAAAATCTTGAAATAGAAGACCAAGTCCTAAATCTATACGCATCAACGCTCTAGACCAGTTGGAGAAAAGTTCGAAAAGGATACCCCCGCAGAGCCATTTCTTTTTGAGGCTTACAGCCTCAAGGCTTCAGACGTTTTTTAATTTAAGAGCAGATTATTCGAACTGATCTCCGCTTCTTCCCTACATACTGCCTTCCAACCAATAAAATCAATACTTCCTATAATTTTTACCACTTGGCTTTGGAGATTTTAATCAAGGGCTTTTTAGGCTGAAATTTGTGCTTAAAAAAAGCACGAAATGGAAAATTTTTTGATTTTCTTTTTAAGAAATATTCTCTGAGCCCTTGATTTTGTAGACTTTCTCAAAGCTAATTAGCGGCGGAGATTTGGAGAGAAAATTTTTTGCGGACAAAAAAAATAAAAAATTTCACAGACTTTTTTTATCGAACTTTTTCTAACTGCCTGAGCGAAAAAAACTTCGAACTCGGTCTACTTTCAACCGGTATTTAACCAACCCCCACTTGGGGAGTAGTAAAATCAAGACTTGGTTAGTTCGAAAAATAACTTGGTAGGCGGTTTGAAGTTTCGAACTTTTAAAACGAAAAATTATATTTCTCTCGCGCCGCCTTTTAAAGCTGAAAGCTTTT
>CANKYC010000071.1 GCA_947487845.1 Rickettsiales bacterium
TGCAAATATTGCGACATCAATTCGTAAAGTTCTAATTCCTTATCGCTTGGCGAATAATTTTGGGTGATTGGTTTGCGGTCGCGGTAATTTATATATTCCAAAACTTGGCGGCGCAAAGTGCGCTTGCAAACTGGTTTTAGCCTGTTTCGCAAATCAAGAAACATGTCTGGTTTGGGCTCGCTTTCTTCAATTTCTACAAAAGGGTTTTTGGAATAGTTCGATTTAAAGCTGTTTAAATCGCCAAAAACATGTTCATCAATATTGCTTCATTTTTTATCTTCCCTCTCAACAATGGCGGCGATAATTCCATTCAGCTTTTTTCCAACCATTTCCGCAGAATAATTGGCATGAAATTTTTTCTTCGCGGCAACTGCCATTTTTTTAGCAAAATTTTCATCATCGATTAATCTTTCAATCGCATCTGCCAACAATTCGGGCATTTTAGCTTCGTCATCTTTGGAAACTTTTAAACCATCAACTTCATTAGAAATAATCTCATCTGGCCCCCAAGAATTGCTGGTGATAATTGGCGTTGAATAAAGCATCGCTTCGAGCAAAACAATTCCGAAAGTTTCGGCAAAAGAAGGTAAAATAAAAATGTCAATATTATCGAAAAAATTTCTTTTATCTTCGGTCCAGCCCAAAATTTTAAAATTATTTTGCAAATCTAATTCTTTGGCAAGATTGTTAAGATGATTTTCCATTGGCCCAACTCCGCCAATAACATAATCTGATTCAATGCCGCGATTGCGCAAAATTGCCATCGCTTGCAAAACCTTGTCAAAATATTTTTCCGGATAAAGACGACCTAAAGAACCAAGTTTAATCACTTTGCGAAATGGTTTTTTTTCAAGATCAACAAAAGCAGCGGGAACTTCCATCATATTTGGAATTACAAAAGCAGTATCTGGCTCTTTTCCAGCTTTGATTAACTCTTTGCTGAAAAAGGAATTTACAGTTAAAACATAATCAGATTTGAGGAATTTTTTTGGATTAACTCCGTGATCAATCACAATAATCGGGGTTTTTCTGCCGCGTAAAAAACGCGCGGCGCGAGCTAGATATAAAGCTCGTCCCGAGTGACAAATTATAGCGTCAGGTTTAAATGATAAAAATAAAAGCGCCAAACGCGACATTGCAAAAATATCGAAGCGACCACAATTAGAAAGTTCAAAAAGCCTGCACCCAGTTTTTTTTACATCTTGCTGGTAAACCATGTTTGGTTTTGCCACTGAAACCACAGTATTACCGTTTGCAATCAGGTATTTGGCATAATCTATAAAACATCTTTCCACCCCTAAAATTTTATTATCATGCGCCGATTTTTTGTGGTTAAAAAGAATATTTATAATTTTCATCTTATTTATTTTTAATCTGATTTGGGATATTTTTGCGATATTTATTAATTTCCGATTTGTCAGCCTCAAAACGCGCTAACTCTTTGCCAGCAAGCCTTAAGCCTGAGGTAGCTTTAACTTTTGCCGGATTAATTTGTTGTCCTTTATAAATTACTTCAAAGTGTAAATGCGGGCCAGTTGAACGACCCGTTGTTCCAACATAAGCAACAACATCGCCTTGCTTAACTTTTGAGCCATTGCGGAATTTTGTATTAAATCTACTGGCGTGACCATAGCCAGTTGAATAATCAGCGTTGTGTTTAATTTGGACGAAATTTCCATAACCGCCTTTAACACCAAAATGGATAATTGTTCCGCTGCCCGCCGCCAAAATTGGCGTGCCTGTTGAAGCCGCAAAGTCAATTCCCTTATGCATTTTAGAATAACCAAGAACAGGATGATGCCTCATGCCAAATCCCGATGAAACGCGAGCGCCATTAATTGGAGTTCTAAGCAATGATTTACGCACGCTATTACCTTTGGAATCGAAATATTCTGGCTTGCCGTCAACTTTGTGCATGTAAATTTCGATAGCGCGATTTTGCAAAGTGATCGAAGAAAATAATACGCTGCCATCTTTAACTTTTTTTCCATCTTCGGTGTAAAAACTTTCAACTAACATTTCAAACTTATCGCCATCGTGGAGGTCGCGCTGAAAATCGATATCGTAGCTATAAAGATTAATCATATTCATCATTGAATTTGGTGAAATACCAGATTCAACGCCGTCAGAAAAAAGTCCGTTTTTTATAGTTCCAAAATATCGAGAAACGTAACGCAACAATTTAACTTCAATTTGGCGAGCATCATATTCGCCATCGCTTTTTCTTGAAACCATAATTCGCTCTTCCAGAGATGGGGAAATTTCTACAGAATCAATTTTAATATTGCGCGCCGCGTTATTGGATTCTTTAGTTTGATTAGGATCATAAGCAACTTTGACTCTATATTTTATGATAACGCGATCCCCGCCATTAATTGACTTAGGATTAAAAACTTTTTTCATCGCAGTTAAAATAGAAAAAACATCTTGCTCATCGGCACCAATATCAACGAGGATTTTCAGCATTGTATCGCCTGATTTAACATGATGCTCAACAATTTGTTCTTCATCGATATCAAAATTTTTCCCCTCGGAAGAAAGATTGATTTTGATTGGTGTTTTATGAAGTTTTCTTGCTGAAGATTCGCGATAATCAATTACCAGATTTTGGATATAAGCGCCGCCGCGAAATAAAATGAAGCTGGTGATTATTGAAATAACAACAGGCTTAAACAGGCGATGTTCTATGGCGCGATCGACCATAGATAAAATCTGCATTTTATCTAATTTCTTCAGTTTGTTAATGATATTTTTCAATGAAGTAAGGAAGGTTATTAGGAGATCAAATACAGTGTGGCGCTTAGGCTAAGTAAAGTGTCTTAGATTTAAGGAGGGCGCAGGTTATTTAACTTTTTTTAAATGAGAATATTTTTTTTAAAAAAAATTCTTGCACCAAGTCAAAAAGCAGGTATTGTGCGGGTTCGAAATCTTGTTGAAGCCCGTCCTTCGATCTTCAAAAAAACCCCCCCTATAACAATAATTTAAAATTTTATGCCGGCAAAAAAATTAAAAAAACCCATAAAAAAACCCATAAAAAAAGAAGTAAAAAAAGCAGTTAAGAAACCTATCAAAACTTCAGCAGCTAAGAAAAAGACCTCCATTAAAAAACCCGTAAAAAAAGCCGTAAAAAAAGTAGTAAAAAAAGTCGCCAAAAAAATAGTTAAAAAACCAGCGGCAAAAGTTATAAAGAAAGTTGCGCCGAAAAAGAAAGTTGTGGTTAAAACAAAAAAAGTTGCGCCGAAAAAAATCAAAGCAATAAAAAAACCTGCTAAAAAAATTAGCAAAAAAGCAGTTAAAAAACCTGTATTCAAGAAAAAAGCTCCAAAAATCCAGCCTAAAAAAGTTATAAAAGCCAAAAAAGAAATCGCTAAGAAACCGACAAAAGTAAAAACTTTATCAAAAACAAAGGAAAAAGATCTAACCAAAGGCAAACATGGAACAATGCTTGCTAAAAGCATTCTTGCTAAAACTGGCGATAAAAAGGTTGAGGTTGAAAAACCAGTTGAAAGAAAAAATGACGCTCCGCAAAAAGCGATCTTTACTAAAAAATTAGAAAACCGTTTCAAAGCCACTTTTAAAGCCGACGATTATGCGGTTTATCCTTCTCACGGTATCGGGAAAATTGTTGATATTGAAAAAACCCTAGTTTTGGGCCAAGATCTAAGCTGCTATTTGATGTATTTCGAAAAAGAAAAACTCACGATTAAAATCCCAATGAATAGCGCTGAAAAAATTGGTTTGCGTCATTTGATTTCCAAATCGCAAATGGATGAAGTTTTTAGTATTTTAAGAAGCGGTGTTAAAAAATTAAAAGGCATGTGGAGCCGTCGTGCGCAAGAATATGAAACCAAAATCAATTCTGGCGACATCATGCTTTTAGCCGAAGTTTTACGCGATTTAACTCGTGATATTGAAGATGGCGAAAGATCTTATTCTGAACGCATCATTTACGAAACCGCGATCAACCGCTTGGCCAGTGAATATAGCGCAATCTACGGAATTGATTTCGAAGAAGCTAAAGACAAAGTTACATTAACCGCCAAAGATAAATTAAATTCGGAAGGAAAAGTTATTCAAAAAGACGAATTTGATGAGTTTGAAATTGACGGCATCGAAAGAGACGAAGAAGAAGAAGATGAAGAAAGTGAAGATGAAGACGAAGAAGATGAAGATGGCGACGATGATTACGATGATGACGATGATGATGACAAACCTAAAAAAAGAAAAAAACGCTAATCATTATTTTCCAGCCATCATAAATTTGATGGCTGGAATTGTTTAAATTTAAAAAATCATGCCAACAGTTTTAAAACTCCTCAATATTGAAAAGAATTTTTTTCAAGCTGATCAAAAAATCGAAGTCTTAAAAGGTGTCAATCTCGAAATTAAAAAGAGCGAATTAGTGGCTTTGATTGGACCTTCTGGTTCTGGCAAAACCACTTTGCTGCAAATTGCAGGTTTGCTTGATAGCGCAACTTCGGGTCAGATTTTAATTGGCGGAATCGATTCTTCAAAAGCCGACGACAAAACCCGCACCGAAATTAGAAAAAATCACCTTGGATTTGTTTATCAATTTCATAATTTATTGCCGGAATTTTCAGCTTTGGAAAATGTGGCTTTACCGCTTTTGATTCAGGAAAAAAGCCGCAAAGAAGCTTTTGAAATTGCTGAAAAAATTTTAGCAGAAGTTGGATTATCTGATCGCTTAAATCATAAACCTTCTGAATTATCTGGCGGTCAACAACAAAGAGTTGCTTTAGCGCGCGCAATTGTGACTAAACCTTCATTGATTCTGGCAGATGAGCCGACAGGAAATTTAGATTCCGAATTTGCCGGCAAAATTTTTGAACTTTTGCAAAATTTGGTTAAGACTTATCAGATTGGATGTTTGGTGGTTACGCATAATATGGAATTAGCAAAAAAAGCCGATCGCGTGGTTTCGATTAAGGATGGCGTGGTTTCTTAAATTCAGATTATATTAGTTGGTTAATGTATTAATATAGATATCAAATCTAATCGCATACGTTGGCATAATTAAAAAAATGAGGG
>CANKYC010000072.1 GCA_947487845.1 Rickettsiales bacterium
TTTTTTAACCTCAAATTTTGACATGTTTTTAGCGCTTTTTTAGTAAAATTACGACCAATATCAGGATATATTGCGAGTAATTTTACTAAAAAATAAGCAAAAATAGGGCGAAATTTGAGGTTAAAAAAGACTTAGGACAGGCTCTTAGAAACCCCTTTAATCTTACTTGAAATCAATTCACAAATTCATGAAATCCAAGATTACAAAAAGACCAGATCCGGAGATGGACGATCGAGAAGATGAAGTAGAAAGTGCGGAAGTCGGAGCAAGTGGTCCCGCGATTGCAGCGGCAAAAAAAAGTAAAATGGCGATAATCGCTGCCTCATCAATTTTGATTACGGTAGTGGTTTATTTTATGTTTTTTAAAGCTGATGAGCCAAAAAAAGAAAATCTTGAAGAAGTGGCGCCGCCACCATCAAGAGTAGCGCCAAGCGAGGAAGGAAAATCTCCATTTGAAATTGAAGCTCCAGAGAAAAAAGAAGATGTTTCGCTTTTAGATAAGCCAGCAAAACCTGATGTTCCAACTTTACCAGAACTTCCTGAAGGAATGGAGTTGCAGTCTGAACAAGTTCTTCCAACGGCAAATCCACAACAAAATCCTCAAGCTCCGCAGCAATTATTGCCTACGCAAAATATGCCGGGTCAGCAAAATAACAATCCGACGCAGGTTAATCCGCAAAATCCGGAAAAACCCAATGCCGATAATAATCAACCTGAAAAAACCAAAGATACTAATCCGCGCTATGCTCCAATAATTGTTTTTGGCGGCACGGCCGAGGGCGCGCCATCTCGTGGCGTTGGTTATGAAAATAATATTGTAAACTTGAATCAAGATCCGATCGATAAATTACAAAAAAGTAAAGCTGGAGTTACTGCAACTTTTATTAGCGATCGCGCTCACACAATTGCTCAAGGTAAATTATTAACTGCGGTTTTAGAAACAGCGATTAACACTGAAATTCCTGGTTTTGTGCGCGCAATAATTAGCCGCGATGTTTATGCAGAAGCAGGCAATCAAATTCTAATTCCGCGCGGCTCAAGATTATTTGGAAATTATTCCAGTAAAATCACGCGCGGTCAGGGCAGGGTTGAAATAGCTTGGACGCGTCTAATTAGACCAGATGGAGTTGATATGACGGTTACTTTCAATGCCTCTGATCAATTTGGCAGATCGGGAATTCCGGGAGATGTTGATAATAAATATAGCGCTCTTGTCGCCAATTCAATGTTGACAAGTATTCTTGCTGTTGGCGGTGTTGCAGCGGCGCAGAAACTTTTAGGAAGTGGTAGTCAGTCAAATACGACAACAACTAATCCAACTCAAGGTACAACCACAACTACTGGAAGCGCTGCTAATCAAGCAATTTACGACGTAAGTAAAACAATCATTGATACCGTAGGGCAAGTAATTGGATCTTCGCTTAATTCCAATCCGGTTATACGCGTTCCTCAAGGCACTAGAATTACTGTGGTGGTGAATTCTGATATCAACATTCCATCAATGAAGTAATGTCTCAAAAAATTATTAATATCCACTTAATTTCTGATTCTACCGGCGAAACTTTAAGTTCAGTGGCGCGCGCAGTTTTATCGCAATTTGAAGGTGTTGAATCAAACGATTTTATTTGGCCTTTGGTGCGCACCAAGCCTCAGTTGGAAAGGGTTATGGAGTCGATTGCCAAAGATCCCGGAATTGTGATGTATACAATTTTGCATGATGATTTCACTGATTCTCTGAAGCGCCATTGTTACGAATTAAAAATTCCCTGTATTCCAGTTTTATCACATATTATAGCCGAATTTTCTAATTATTTAGGAATGAATATTAGCCATACAATCGGTCGCCAGCACTTGCTCGACAGAGAATATTTTTCACGCGTTGAAGCAATAAGTTATACAATTAATCACGATGACGGACAAGCTGGTTGGGATTTATATGATGCCGATATTGTGATTGTAGGAGTTTCACGAACATCAAAATCGCCAACCTCAGTTTATCTTTCTTGTCGTGGATATAAGACAGGAAATATTCCATTTGTTTCAATCGAGACAATACCAGCAAGTATTTACGATTTAAAAAAACCCTTAATTGTTGGTCTAACAATTAATCCAGAAAAATTAGTGCAAATAAGACAAAGCCGTTTAAGTTCGATTGGACAAGAGTCTGTAAGCGATTATGTTAATATCGAATCGATCAAAAACGAAGTTGCAGAATCAAGAAAATTATTCGCCAAACTGAACTGCCCGGTAATTGATGTTACAAAAAGATCAGTTGAAGAAACGGCAGCCAAAATTATTCAATTGTTACAAGAAAAAAAACTTCGCGAGAAAACAAATCAGTAAATTATAAATTATGGTTAAACGTAATATTTTGATTGTTGACGATGAACCTACGCAGCGCAAGGTTCTAGGCAAATTTATAGAAGATCTGAATCACAACTATTTAGTCATGAGTAGTGGCATGGAAGTGGTAGATTTTTTTATGAATAAAAAAGTCATAAAAGGTCTATCTTGTCATGATATTGACGTGATGTTGCTTGACCTTTCAATGCCTGATTTAGATGGTTTAACTGTTCTAAAACAGATTGCTCCAATCAAAGGTGATTTACAGGTAATAGTTCTCACGGCCAATAAAGACGTAACTCTGGCGGTTACCGCAATTAATTATGGCGCGATTGATTATATAGTAAAAGGCGAGCGCGACATTTTCGCCCGCGTTACCGCTTCAATCAACAACGCGATTGAAAAGAAAAACCTGAAATATCAAGTTTCGCACTTGGCGCGCAAAGGCAAAGATCAAGTGGCTTTCTCAGATGTGATCGGTCAAAGCGAATCAATTTCCAATGCCATCAAACTGGCAAAAAAAGCAATTAATTCAACAATTCCAATTTTACTTGAAGGGCCAAGCGGTTCGGGAAAAGAGCTTTTGGCTCGCGCAATTCATGGTTCCGGCCCAAGATCAGGAAAACCATTCATAACCGTTGAATGTGATTTATTGAAAAGCAACAACGCCGAAGAAGAACTTTTTGGTTCGGAAAGAATGCTCGCCGACGGTATGATTAAAAATATCGGTAAAATTCGTGAAGCCAATAATGGCACAATTTTCTTTGAAAAAATCGATTCTTTGCGCGCTGATTTACAAGTAAAACTTTTGCGTTTTATGCAAGAAGGTGAATTTACTCCGGTTTTAGGAAAATTTCCAATTCGTGCCAATGTTCGCGTGATTTCATCAACTTGTCGCGACATGGAAAAAATGGTTTTGTCGCGTAAATTTCGTGAAGATTTGCGTTACAGAATTTCTTCTTTCCCAATTACGGTTCCATCTCTTAAAGAGCGCGGCGAAGAGGATATCAGGCTTTTAACCGAAAATTTCTGTCGCGATTTCAGTATTAACGAAAACAAAAAAATCAAAGCCATTAACCAAGACACTTTCTACCTGCTCTTTAATTACGATTGGGAAGATAATGTGCGCCAGTTGAAAAACTCGGTGTTTCGCGCTGTAGTTCTTTGCGATGGTGATTTCCTTAAGCCGGAACATTTTCCACAATTATTAAATAAAGAAAATAACAGCATTACCAAAGCCAAATCGGCGATCAAAAAAAATTCCGATATTAACAGCGAATTAATTGATATTTTTGATGATGAAGGCAAATGCAAAACTGTTGATTTAATCGAAGAAGAAATCATTCGTAGATTAGTTGACATCTACAACGGCAACCTTTCCGAAGTTGCCAAACAACTTGATATCGGCAGATCAACAATCTACCGCAAATTAAAAATTCTAAATGAAGGTGAAGATGAGAAAAGTTAAAACTGCGGTTTTTCCAGTTGGTGGTTTAGGCACGCGCTTTTTGCCGGCGACTAAATCAATGCCGAAAGAAATGTTGCCAATCGCCAACAAGCCAATCATTCAATATGCTTTTGAAGAAGCGCGCGACGCGGGAATTGAAAAATTTATTTTCGTAACTGGGCGCAATAAAAATGCTATCAACAACCATTTTGATCACGCTTATGAGCTTGAATCAAAGCTCGATGAAAAAAATAAATCACAAGAATTAACTCAAGTTATGGGTTGGCTTCCAGAAGCCGGACAAATGGCTTTTGTGCGTCAGCAAAAGCCTTTGGGTTTGGGTCACGCAATTTGGTGTGCTAGAAATTTTATTGCTAATGATGAAGCTTTCGTCGTGATTTTGGCTGATGAAATGATGATGCAAAGTCCGAATCGTCCAAGAAATTTTCTTGGTGAAATGATTGATCTTTATCACAAAAAAGAACTATCTTCAAGCGTTGTGGCTGTTGATGAAATTGATATGAGCGAAACTCATAAATATGGCATTATCAAAAATGAAGGCGATGAAAGAATCGTCGATATGATTGAAAAACCTAAATCTGAAGTTGCGCCATCAAATTTAGCAATTACGGGGCGTTATATTTTACAGCCAGAAATTTTTGAATATTTGGAAAAATTTGAAGTTGGCAGCGGTGGCGAAATTCAACTTACGGACGCAATGAAAGCAATGTGCAAAAGTCATCCTTATTATTATAAAAAAATTGATGAAGTTCGTTTTGATTGCGGCAATGTTTTAGGCTATCTTGAAGCTAATATTGCTTATGCGATGCATAATGAAGCCATCAATGCTGATGTGAAAAAAATTCTGCAAAAATATTCTAAATAATCATTTTATTAAAATCAGATAGATCCTGAATCAAGTTCAGGATAACGGAGTTTTTACAGAACTCGTTTCTTCCACATCGTCATCCTGAAATTGATTTATACCAAAACATAAATTTATACTCCCATCCAACAAAGGATTTTTGAGGAAAAATTGCGACAAAGAATAAAAACTGTATCAAGTGATACAGTGTTATTCTTCGAGTAAATTTTTACCAAAAAGACGAAGTTGGATGGGAGTATAAATTT
>CANKYC010000073.1 GCA_947487845.1 Rickettsiales bacterium
AATTAGACGACATTTTGGACAAGTTTTTAGTCATGTTTTTTGACTGGAATTTAGAGGTTTCTATTCGGAGAGAATAGAAAAAACTTGAAAAGCCTTGAAACTGGGGGCGGAAAGCGGGTTTTTAGCCCCCCATTTTTTTAATTATGCCGAGTTCGGTCTAAAAGCCCCCCTGTCAAGGGGGGTTGGGGGGTTTTGCGATGTTGAGCTATTAAGAATTTCGCCTAAAAATTATTATTCCTCCAACCGCAACATTTCCTCGAAACTCGGACGTTTGCGAATCACCTTAAACTCATCACCGTCAACTAAAACTTCCGGAATCATCGGGCGGCAATTATATTCGTTCGACATTGATGAGCCATAAGCGCCGGCGCTGCAAAATACGAATAAATCATCTGACTTTGGGTCAACTAATTCTCTGGCATTGGCTAAAATATCGGTGCTTTCACAAACCGGACCAGCCAAATCATAAACTGCTTTGGCGCCATTTTTTTTAAGCACCGGCAAAACTTCGTGATAAGAACCATAAAGCCCGGGACGCATTAAATCATTCATCGCGGCATCAATAATAACAAAATTTTTAACATAGGTTTCTTTTAAAAAAACCACTTTTGTTGCCAAAATTCCAGCCGTTCCAACCATTGCGCGCCCCGGTGCGATGGTGATTTTAACATCTAAATCTTTGGTCATTTCTTTGATTAACGCAGCATATTCGTGAATTAAAAGCGTGGTTTCATTTTTATATAAAATCCCAATGCCGCCGCCAAAATCGAGAGCGGAAATTTTATGACCTTGATTTTTTAAGGTTAGGCAAAGTTCGCGTAATTTTTGAAAAGCCAGTTTGAAGGGTTCAAGCTTGGTGATTTGCGAGCCGATGTGAGTTGAGATGCCATAAATTTCAAGGGCGGGAAGTTTGGCAGCTTGAGCATAAATTTCTTGCGCTTTTTCAATATCAACACCGAATTTATCGCCTTTTCTGCCGGTTGAAATTTTATCGTGAGTTTTAGCATCGACATTCGGATTTACGCGCAAAGAAAATTTGGCCTTGGTTTTGAGCGAAGTCGCAACTTCATTGAGCAAAAACATTTCGGCGATTGATTCGACCGAAAATTCTTCGACGCCATTTTTTAACGCATATTCCATTTCTGCGCGGGTTTTTCCAACTCCGGCGAAAACGATTTTTTTGGGATCAATATCAGATTTTAAAGCACGAAAAATTTCACCTGCTGAAACCGCGTCAATTCCAGCTCCGAGGCTGCTTAAAATTTTTACTAGATGAATATTGAAATTGGCTTTTATGGCGTAACAGATTTTGTAATCGGTTATTTTTGCTTCATCAAAAGCATCGGAAAATGCTTGATAATTTTCGATTAAAGATTTTTTGGAATAGCAATAAAATGGCGTTCCAACTTCAGCGGCGATTTTTGCAATAGCAACATTTTCGACAAAAAGTTCATCGCTGTTTTTGGTGTTTTTATAAGAAAGATATTTCATAAAATAATTCTAAGCAACTTACTCTTCGTAAGTAGAATACATGTAAGAAGTGACCGAATCAAATTCAGCGGCACAAGAATCTACACGCTTGTAACTTGGGTTTAAATTCAAAGCGCAGCGCAATTCGCGCACTTCTTTTTCAGTTTGACCAGTGATTTTTGCCAAACGTTTATCGGCAAAACCCATGCGTTTTAAATTTAAAAAATCTTCGCGGTTTTTTGGCAATCCTTCTTTGCGCACTTTTGCTTCAACCAAAATTACTGAATAAACCTGCTCTAAAAACCATGGATCGTAAGAAGTGATTTGATTGATTTCTTTACAAGAAATTCCTTCACGCATTGCTTGCGCGATCAATAGTAATCTGTTTGGAGCGGCGATTTTTAATTTTTCTTTGATAATTTTTACGCGAATTTCTGGATCTTCGGAAGCAATCGCAATTTCATCTAAACCACTTAAATTTCCCTCCAAAGAACGCAGCGCTTTTTGGAAACTTTCAATGAATGAACGCCCAATTCCCATAACTTCACCAACTGATTTCATTGAGCTGGAAAGCACGTTGTCGCTGCCTTTAAATTTTTCAAAAGTGAATTTCGGGATTTTGGTAATTACATAATCAATTGTCGGTTCAAACGAAGCTGGCGTTGCGCCGCCTGTGATGTCATTTTTAATTTCATCAAGAGTGTAACCAACCGCTAATTTGGCGGCTACTTTAGCAATTGGAAAACCTGTGGCTTTGGAAGCAAGCGCCGAAGAGCGCGAAACTCTTGGGTTCATTTCAATTACCGTCATGCGACCATCAGCCGGATTTACGGCGAATTGCACATTTGATCCGCCAGTTTCTACACCGATTTCGCGAAGCACCGCAATTGAAGCGTTGCGCATGCGTTGATATTCTTTGTCGGTCAAAGTTAACGCTGGCGCAACCGTTATTGAATCTCCTGTATGTACGCCCATCGGATCGACATTTTCAATTGAACAAATAATGATCGTGTTGTCATTTTTATCGCGCACAACTTCCATTTCATATTCTTTCCAGCCAATGATTGACTCATCAATTAGCACTTCGTGAGTTGGAGAAATTGTTAAACCATATTCGATAATTTGCTGATATTCTTCTCGATTGTAAGCCACGCCGCCGCCCGCGCCGCCCATGGTGAAAGATGGGCGAATAATTGCGGGTAATCCAACTTTTTTAAGCGCTTCCCAAGCTTCCTCCATATTGTGAACAATGGCGTTTTTCGGGGTTTCAAGACCAATTTTATCCATCGCTTTTTGGAAAAGCGCGCGATCTTCGGCTTTGTTAATTGCTTCAATTGAAGCGCCGATTAGTTCAACATTATATTTTTCAAGAACACCTTTTTTAGCTAATTCTATCGCACAATTTAGCGCAGTTTGTCCGCCAACGGTTGGCAAAATTGCATCCGGTCTTTCTTTTCTAATAATTTCTTCAACGATAACGGCGTTGATCGGCTCAATATATGTGCGATCAGCAATATCGGGATCGGTCATGATTGTTGCCGGATTTGAGTTAATCAAAATCACGCGATAACCCTCTTCGCGCAACGCTTTGCAGGCTTGAGTTCCAGAATAGTCAAACTCGCAAGCTTGTCCGATAACGATTGGTCCAGCCCCGATAATGAGGATGGATTTAATGTCTGTTCTTTTAGGCATTTTGATATTTGTAAAGAAAAAGATGGGAAAAATTTATCAAAGGCATTTAAAAAGTGCGGGCGACAAAAGTCAATCAATAGACCTTAAAAATAATGAACGAAAAAACAAAAACAAAAAAAGCTCCGATTAATTACAAGAAAGCCTTAACCCGTCTAATGGCGGTGCAAATTCTTTACCAATATGATTTTTTAGATGGCGAAAAAAAGATTGATGAAATCAAGAATGATGTGATTGAAAATTATTTATTAAATCCAGAATTAGACGCTTGTTCATTTCGCGATGAAATTGACGAAAATTTTCTAAACACGCTTTTAACTGGTGTTACGCTTGACACGGCGAAAATTGACAATGAAGTTGCCGAATTTTTGCGCGATGGCTGGACGATGGAAAAAATCGAAGATGTTTCGCGTCAGATTTTGCGTTTTGGAACTTTTGAATTGAAATTTATGTACGACATTCCAGCGAAAGTTGTGGTGGATCAATATGTCGATATTGCGGCGAGTTTTTTTGATAGTGGGAAAATTACCTTTGTGAATGCAACGCTTGACGCGGTGGCGAAGAAGTTTCGTGGTGAAGAATTTTTGAGTAAAAAAGAGTAATTTATTTATATTGATAGATCCTGAAAAAATTCCGCACTTCCGCACTAAATTTTAAAAATACAAAACAAAAATGAGCAAAAAAATCCTATTCGCAAAAGTCAATTCTGTCTTTGGAATTAAAGGCGATGTAAAACTTATCGTATTTTCGGAAAATCCAGAAAATATTGAAAAATATTCTTTGTCTGACTCCAGCGGAAATCCGCTAAAAATCAAAATCAGCAATAAAAATAAAACTGTAATTGGAACCAGCTCGGGAAATCCAATCATCATCGCTAAAATCGATGGCGTCAACGACCGCAACGCTGCCGAATTAATGCGCGGCAAAGAAATTTTTACCAATCGCACTGATTTTGAAGAAACCAATGAAAATGAATTTTATTATGTCGATTTGATTGGGCTTGATGTGATTGACGGCGCTTCTAAAAAAATTGGCAAGGTTATAAATATTTTAGATCACGGCGCTGGCGGAGTTATTGAAATTAAGTTTGATCAGATCGGAGATCAAAAAGATCATATTGATAATTTTCCATTCAAGAATGAAATTTTTCCAGAAGTGAATTTGAAGGCGGGATTTATTCGGTTTGAAATGCCAGAAGTTGTTGAGATGTAAAACCAGAAGTTGTTGAGATGTAAAATAGTCTAAACTCCTATTTTCAGATTCGTGAAATAGATTCGCTGATTTTGAAACAAAAAAATAGGGTGAATTATCCCTTAAGACACAATAAGATGTCACCCTGAGCTTGTCGAAGGGTGATTCAGGCCCAAAACTATAATCACCCTTCGACAAACTCAGGGTGACATCGAGTTTTTTTGTGAATCAAGGCATAATTACCAAAAATAGCGGAAAAAAAATTTGACTTCTATTTTTCGGAGAATTTAGCTTTACAAATTACCTAACTTAGGAAGTTTAAAAACCAGTCTCTTTTTACAAAAAATTTACCAAACAAAACAAAAAAAATGTTCATAAAAAATAAACCCTCCGCCTTCACCCTAATCGAACTTTCCGCCGTCATCGTAATCATCGGCATCTTAATCGCTGGCGTTATGACCGCCAATGGCTTGGTAAAAAAATCTAAAATCGCTGCCGCTCAAAGTCTAACCAAAGCTTCTCCCAT
>CANKYC010000074.1 GCA_947487845.1 Rickettsiales bacterium
GGATTTTCGATGTCACCCTGAGCTTGTCGAAGGGTGATTTAAGTCCGGAAAACCCGAATCACCCTTCGACAAGCTCAGGGTGACATCGATTATGTTAGGGATAATTAAAATTCCAAATCCCAAATTCCTTTAAATCCCAAATTCCTTAAATCCAAATTCTCTTAAATCCAAATTCTTTCTATTCGCTTTCGCCTTCTCTAGCAATGTTTATATCTGGTGCATCCGGAGCTTTCATACCAACCACGTGATAACCAGCGTCAACGTGTAAAGTTTCGCCAGTAACGCCATTTCCTAGATCAGAAAGAAGGAAAACGCCAGCACCGCCAACATCTTGTAAAGATACGTTGCGGCGTAACGGAGAGTTATATTCGTTCCATTTAAAGATTAGTCTGAAATCGCCAATTCCGCTTGCAGCCAAAGTTTTAACTGGACCAGCAGAAATTGCGTTAACGCGGATATTATCTTTACCCATATCCATTGAAAGGTAACGAACTGAAGCTTCAAGAGCAGCTTTAGCAACGCCCATTACGTTATAATGAGGCATAACTTTTTCGGCACCGTAATAACTCAAAGTGATAATACTTCCGCCACCAGCTTTTTTCATTAAGGGTTCAGCTTCTTTAGAAACTGCAACTAATGAAAATGCAGAGATATTCATTGTGTTGGTAAAATTTGCCGGAGAAGTGTTTAAATATTTTCCGCGTAATTCTTCTTTGTCGGAATAAGCAATAGCATGAACCAGAAAATCTAATTTTCCCCATCTTTTTTCAAGTTCAACAAAAACTGCCTTAACTGATTCAGAATCAGTAACGTCGCAAGGCAGAACAATATCTGATCCAACAGATGCAGCTAAGGGTTCAACGCGTTTTTGCAAAGCTTCGCCTTGATAAGTGAAAGCAAGTTCAGCGCCATATTTTTTTGCCTCTTCCGCAATGCCCCAAGCGATTGAACGATTATTGGCAACGCCCATGATTAAACCTTTTTTTCCTGCTAGAATTGTCATGTTTTTTGATAGTTTGTTGTTAAGTTATTTATTTTCGTAGAGCCAAGGGGTAACTTGGTGATTACGAGTTTCAAAGTTGGTAATTTGCGTTTCTTTTTGTAAGGTTAATCCGATATCGTCAAGTCCTTCAATCAAGCAATGTTTTCTAAAGGGATCAACTTCAAATTTATAGATTTTATTTGCAGCCCGAACTTCTTGTTTGACCAAATCAATAGTAACATTGTTATTTTCATCTTTTGCAAGTTCAAGCAAATCATCAACTTGATCGTGAGGCAAAATAATTGGTAAAATACTGTTTTTAAAACAGTTGTTAAAAAAAATGTCAGCAAAAGATGGCGCAATAATTGCGTGAATTCCAAAATCATTTAAAGCCCAAGGAGCATGTTCGCGACTTGACCCGCAACCAAAATTATCGCGTGCGATCAAAATTTTTGCATTGCGATAGGGCGCTTGATTCAAGATAAAATCAGGAATTTCTTTTTCACTTAAATCATAACGCATTTCGTGAAAAAGATTTTTACCAAGACCGGTTCTTTTAATAGTTTTTAAAAACTGTTTTGGAATGATCATATCGGTATCGATATTAATCAAAGCCATAGGCGCTGCAACTGATGTAATTGAGGTGAATTTTTCCATTTGTTTGGATTGTTTTTTTCAAAAAAAGAAGCCGAAAAATAAACTAACAAAAAGCTAAAATACAAGTTTATTTTGTAGGGTTGTATAATTTAAATTTCTTTTTTACAAAGGCGGCAGCTGAATAATTAATCATTTTTCTCATGATACGATAAATATTTCAATTCAAGTTGAAGATATCAAGTTCGGCTTCTTGAGCCAGTTTTGATATATTCTACAATTTAACGCCTTAAGCAATTAATTGGAAAATCTGTTTATAAAAAAGGTTAAGAATTAATACTAAGATAGAGTTTTATAACCAAAAGATAACTAAAGATAATCTATGATTAAAAATGCTTATCAAGCAGGCGGAGCTAATAACTATAACGACAATGATTTTACTCAATTTATTAAAAAAGAAAAAGCACCAGATCGTGGATGGTTGAGTTGTACTAAAGACGCAGCAAAAAGAATTGAAGGCGAAGGGTTCTTGGCTTTTAAATGGCCAATGAATGAAGATTTGGTAATTCCGACAGGTTCATATACAGATTTTGGGCATTTTATCGAAAAAGCCAGTGACAGGGAAATTCATCAATATTTTAAAGGAATTTGTCAGGTTTTATCAGATAGAAATTCATCACATCCTTGCGTTGTAATGAATAATGGACAAGATTCTGGTCAAGAAGTATTCCATCTTCACGCGCATTTTAAAGTGAAGATTTCAACACTAGAGTGTAAAGATCCAAATCCCCCTGAACTTAAGAAGAAAGGTAATTTTTTTTTCAGCTCTTCTAATAGAGACGATATTAATCAAACTTTATTTACTCCCGCTAATAGAGAATACACTTCTTTTGCTGAATTTATTGAAGATGCAACAGAAGAAGAAGTTGCTGATTTTTTTAAAGGCATAAATAGTTTTAGAGCCAAACGAGTCGATTTAAAATTAAAAGATCACTACAAAATTATAATCGATAATTCCGCAACACCATTTCGCGTTGTTGTTTCTAGTGGTGGAAAACACGAGATTGAATTACCCTCTCTTACACGAGCAATGAAACAAAGGCATGATTTTGCCATCCAATCCGGAAATCCAAATTACCAAATAACAATCGCAAAAACAATCGGTCCAAGACCTCATCAACAAGATGCCATATTTGTCGGTGAAGTTGAAAATGATTTAGCCAAAAAAAATCCGGCAGAATTTTATAGAACAAATTTACCAGCAATTATAGACGATCATAAAGAATGTGAGCATGGCTCGACTTTAAGCAGCGCCATTACAAATCAAAATGCTGATGGAACTATTGATATAACAACTGCCAATTTGGGTGATTCAAGAGTGGCGGTTGTTCTTAAATATAAAAATAAAAAAAATGGCGAATTCGGATATCGCTCAATTCTTTTGACTGAAGATCACAAACCAAATCTAAAAAGAGTCAAAGATCATATACTAAAAAATGGTGGAAAAATATCAGATGATGGTCGAGTAGGAAGCGGCAAACTTGGAAATGGTGTGAACATTGGAGCTACAATTGGCGATGACAATATAAATAAATCAGCAGAAGTTCAAAACTGCTTATTAAGAACTCCTGATATCTGGAATTTTAACTCCGAAGATTTTTTAAGTTCGGGAGAAAAATTAGAAGATCTAGATTTAATAGTTAGTTGCGATGGTTTGTGGGAGCGCAACGATCCTAAAAATAGCACAATGTCAACTGATGCGGAGTTTGTGCTGGAAGACAACAAACTTAAACTAAAACTAAAACAAAATACCGAACGAAACACTTCTAATCTTACAAATCTCAGAAAAGAATTTGATGATTTAGCAGATAAATCAACTTACAAAAATAGCTTCGCATATTACTTGCAACAAAAGGCGCTTGAGGGCGGATCTATAGATAATATTTCTGCTTCAAATATTACTTTAGTCAGTAAAGGGAAAACTCAAATTCCAAAAAATAAATCTGTAATGCTAACAGTTTGCGATGGTCATGGCGGAGAACCGAATCAAAGATATGAAGGTAACAAAGAAAATTTAGCTAAAAGCGAACTAGTTAAAGTTGCCAAAGATGGCGCCTTAGTTGCCGCTTCAGTCGCAGCTCGACTTGCAAATGCCGCTAAAATTAAAGAAATAAAAGGTCTTGAAATTCAGCAACAAAAACAAGAAAGCTTGTTTCTTTTCAATCAGCAATACCCCAAAAAACCCATAATAAAAACAGCGAACCATCAAACCCTTGTAGATTTGATCGTAGTTAAATCTACAACTCACGCCATAAAGAAAAATAACACCGCTCCTCTCCCTGATGAAGATGAAGGCCATACTACCGATGAAGGCGAAAGTGACGACGAAACTGAAGTAATTTCTATATCCCAAAAAAACATAATAAAAGCTCGAAACAAGACAACATATGCTTACACGGATCGCGAGATTGAGGCTGTTAATCGAGCTAGAAATATTCAAGAAGGAATCAGTTATTTTAAAAATAGAAAAAAGGAAGAATCTGGAATTTTATTCAAAAACAACAAACCTTTAAACGGAAGTGACGGAGTTAAAACAATAATAGAAATGCCAGCTTGCGCCTTGGATCAAGGATCGCCAATTGGTTTTTATTTGGAAGCGCAATTAGAACATTTTAAAGAGTTTGCCAAAGGCAAAAATGATTCGGATGTTTATCCTGTAAAAATTTTATTCCCTTACAAACTACAGGCTTGGCACTGGAATGTTGGCGAGATCACGCTTAATAAAACAGGCGAAAATTTTTCTCTTGAAGGCTGCGCTTATGATTCAATGAATAAAGAGGCTAGTTTAGAGGAGGAAATACAAAGAGAAATTTCTCAAACTTTTGAACAATCTTTTCGAGGAAAAAATTTTTCTTCTAATAAACTTGATAAAAAATCTAATTCCCCTCAAGCCCCGCAAAAAGGTGGAATCGCCTGCGGTCTTTACGCTGCTCGCGCAATGCATAATCTAAAAACCAAAGCTGCAAATGAAGTTTGGGAAGGTGCGCTGAAAGATGAATTAACTTTAAGAAATGAAGATAGCGAGCTAGTTGCAACACGTAATCCAAAATCCAATTTCTGCTTAGATGAAAGAGGGTTTGTTGATATATTTGAAACAAAAACTACCAGAAAATTATCGCCAACCAATGAAGCAAAATCAAAACCAGAGCCAATAAACAC
>CANKYC010000075.1 GCA_947487845.1 Rickettsiales bacterium
CTCATTCATTTCAACCGCAGCGCGATTGATTTCGGAAATGTAATCCAAACATTCAGCCAGTAAATTAGGGTTGTTAATATCTTCACGCAAAACATCAGAAAAACTGATGATAGCGTTTAATGGGGTTTTTAATTCGTGGGTGATGGCGGTTAGAAATTCAACTTTGCAAAGCCGATTGCAGTTTTTTTCATTTTTATACAGACGCATGAAATTTGGTAAAATTGGCGATAAAAGAATTGATTAAGCAATAACGCGAGTGTCACTTTATCAACAATTCAAATTAATAGAAAATCTAAGATATACTAAGATCACTCCTAATAAAACTTATAACTACGATGCTTAAACAAGTTTATTACAAAAATAATCTCTTCCAACAGCTCAAAGGATTTTGCTACACGGTTCAAACTGGCAGCATGTCTAAAGCCGCAAAGAAAATGAAGTTAAGCCAAGGCGCGGTAAGTTTGCAGATTCAGTCTTTAGAAATGCAGTTAGGCATTTCGCTTTTTAATCGAGATAAAAATAAAGCGATTCTCACCAAAGAAGGAAAAATGTTTTATATTCATTCGGCACCTCATATTCACGCCGCTGATGAACTGCTGAATGATTTTAGAAAAATAATTAAGCAGGAAAAATCTAAAACAATCAACATTGCTGCGAATCATGTAAGCATTTGTCACATCTTGCCTAAATATATAAAAAAATTTGAAACACTTTATCCTGCTATAAAATTTGAAATCAGGAATATTGTTCGAGAAGAAGCCCTAAAAAGACTGATAAATGATGAAGTGGATATGCTGATTTATTCGATGAAGCTTGATGAAATACCAAGTGAGTTAGAATTTATTCCAATTGCTGAATATAAAACAATTTTACTAACCAAAAAAAATCATTCTTTAACCAAGAAGAAAAAAGTTACTATGTCCGATCTCAAGCGCTATAGCTTGCTGCGACTTGATAAAAAATTTGTCACTGTTCCAAATTTTGATGAAGTTGCAAAAAACTACGGCCTTAAAACCAAGATTGAATTTGAGATGGCAAATTATGAAATTTTAAAAAAATTTGTTAAGGAAGATGTTGGCATTGCGATTATGTCGAGCATTTGCTTGGAAGGAGAAACTTCATCAGAATTAGTTGGTAAAGATTTGAGTGAATATTTTTCAAGCATTCTTTATGGAATTTTAGTAAAAAAAGGTAAAGCCCTTCAAGGCTCTGTAAAAGATTTTATCGAACTTCTTAAGAAAGAAAAATTACTCCAATCTCAAATCGATTAATTATTAATTGTAGCCGCCACAATTCTTACCCGATTACCCTTTTTTAAAGTTAGAACTGAAGGCATAAATGAGAAGTGCAATACAATTAAAAGCAGCAAATTTATACCCCCATCCAACTTCGTCTTTTTGGTAAAAATCTTAACCACTTAAATAAAAAATATTCACGTGGCGGTAAAAATGGCGGGGATGTTGGAATTGATGAAATTTTAGATTTAGTTTCTGATGGCTATTATGAAAATTCTGAAAAAGAAAGATTACGAGTTACTAAAAAGAATTATTAATTTCCAAAAATTCTCCCGCCAAATAAAGTGAGCCGCAAACTAATATTAGCGCGTCTTCGCCATCTTTTTTATTTTTAGAAATTTCTGCAAAAGCTTCTTCAAAACCAGAAACATTTTCTACTTTTATTCCCAAATTTTCGGCGATTTTTTTGATCTCTTTTGCTTTGTAAGATTTAGTTTCATGAGGAATTTCCATTGCCAATAATTCATCAATTTTTGGAGTAATTTTCTTTAAAAAATCGGCACAATTTTTGTCTTTTAACATCGAAAAAATTACGAATATTTTTTTGCTTTTTTGCTTTTTTAAAAATTCCACAATTGTTGCCGCACCTTGTAAATTATGGCTTCCATCCAAATATAATTCCCAATTTTTGGGCAGCATTTTAAAAAATTTTCCTGACTTAATTTTTTGTAATCGCGCTGGCCAAAAAGTTTTGGTTAAAGCCGATTTGATCACAGAATCACTAATCGCAAAATGCTTCTGATTTAGCGCCGCCGCAATTGCCAGCGCAGCGTTTTCAATTTGGTGACTTCCTAAAAGTGAAGGAAATGGAAGCAAAATTTTTCTGCTAAAACCTTCAAATAAAAATCCCTGCTTTTGTTTGATAATTTTCCAATCTTTACCAACGGTTTTCAATTCTGAATTGAGCGCAATTGCTTGATTTTCAAGGATTTTCAGCGCCGAAGGTTTTTGTTTTCCAACTAAAACCGGACAATTTTTTTTAATTATTCCGCCTTTTTCAAAAGCAATTTTAGTTAAAGTTTTTCCTAAAAAATCAGTGTGATCAAAAGAAATTGGCGTAATTATTGAGGCTAAAATTTTTGGCAAAACATTGGTTGCATCAAGCCTGCCGCCCATTCCGGTTTCGAGCAAAAGCAAATCTGCCGGCACGCGACTAAATGCTAAAAAGGCAGCAACTGTGATTCCTTCAAAATAAGTAACGGCAATTTGCGGAAATTTTTCGGCAGCTTTTTTACATTCATGCAAACATTCATTTAAAAATTCATCGGAAATTTCTTTGCCGGTCAAAATAATTCTTTCGTTAAAATTAACCAAATGCGGCGATGTGTAAGTGTGAATTGACAAATTTGCTTCCGTAAAAATTGTGCGCAAAAAAGCCAAAGTTGAACCTTTGCCATTGGTTCCAGCGATGTGAATTGTTGGTGGAATTTTTAAATGCGGATTTCCCAAACGAGCCAGCAAATCATAAACGCGCGCAAGGCCCAACTCAATATCGCGATAACCTTTTTGATTTGGCCAGAAAGGGAATTTCATTATTTTCTGCCTTTTAAGAAAACTTGATAAGTGCGGTGAAAATGGTAGTTAAATTCGGCGCCGAAAATGAAGGCGAGGCTGATTAAATAAAAAAACATTAATGAAACAATCATGCCGGCGAGCGATCCGTAAACAAAATTAAATTGATGAAAATTTTCTAAATAAAGCGAAAAACCTCTTTCTAAAGAAACCCAGAGAAGTACTACAACAATTGATCCGGGAACGGTTTGAGTAATTTTTTGTTTGGCATTGGGTAAAGCGTAATAAAGCAGCGAAGTTGCGGAAGTTAAAACTACGAAAATTGCCAATTGACGTAAATAGAAAAAATCATAATCAAAATTTAAATGCAGCGAAAATTTGCCTTCAACTTCTTTTAAAAGAGTTGGAACGATGATGAAAATAATGATGCCAATTACGATGGAAAAAATAATCACAAAAAATTCTAAAATGCTGATAAAGCGGCGCCAGAGATAAGGCGGTGGAAATGCAATTCGGTAAGCGCGGTTTAAAATTGTGCGACAACCTTCAACCGAAGAAGAAGCGGTCCAAATTACGCCGATAATTGCGATAGTTAAAAAACTTTGCGGCGGCCCGGAAATAATTTCATTAATTCGCGGCGCTAAAGTTTCGGCCATTTCACGTGGTGCCGCTGAAAGAATTGTATGTACAATTTGCGCGCCCATTTCAGAAGCGCCAAAAAAACCGACGATTGAAATTAAGAAAATTAGAAAAGGAAAAAGTGAAAAGATGCTTAAAAATGCTAAATATCCAGCATGTTCAATTCCGTCTTGTCTAATGGTATCAAGCACCGAAATGCGAAATATCATTAAAGGAATTATGAAATATTTGTGGAGATAATAATTGAATTTGGAGCGTTGTTTTTGAGGCATTTAAACTAAGAATCTTTGCGAAAGAAAAACCCATCTAGCGTAAATTTTTCACGGGAGAAAATTTTTTGCGATTCGAGTCTTTTTGTTTCTAAATTACCAATGATGTTTTTACAGCCTAAATTCATGGCTTGCCAATCAACCCAGCGCAACAGCATTTTGCCAACACCGAGGCCACGTTTTTTGCGGTCGATCATAAAATCTTCAATTTCGATTGTTTTTTTGTAATGTAATTTTTTGGTGATGCGAATGCCGGCAACGCCAATGCAGCGGCCATTTTCAATTTTAGGATCTTCAAAAACTGCGACCATTTTATAACCTTGTTGCATCATGTTTAAAATATCTTCGACATAAGTTTTGGCGTTCAAATCATCATAGATTTGTGCCAATACGCTTAAGGTTTGAAAAATTTCTTCGCGATTTTGAATTTCTTTTATTTGCATTTTAAATTTCTTTTTAAACAATATTGGCGGGAAATCACTGTGGACGCGCTTTCACAAGGTTTATTAAAAACCTGAAACATCTTTCTAAAATCAATCTAAAATTTCAAATGAAAACTAAAAAAGTTAAAGCTGCTGCTTTAAAAAAAAGCGCGGTAAAAACTGTTGTGGCTCAACCAGCAAAAATTAAAAAAGTTGTATTAGCTTATTCTGGCGGATTGGACACTTCGGTAATTTTAAAATGGCTTCAAGAAAATTATGATTGCGAAGTTGTTACTTTCACCGCCGATTTAGGCCAAGGCGAAGAGCTTGAACCAGCTCGCGCAAAAGCTCAAAAAATGGGTGTAAAACAAATTTTTATCGAAGATTTGCGCGAAGAATTTGTCCGCGATTATGTGTTTCCAATGTTTCGCGCCAACACGCTTTACGAAGGCGTTTATTTGCTTGGAACTTCAATTGCGCGCCCGCTAATTGCCAAAAAACAAATTGAAATTGCCAAAATGGTTGGAGCCGACGCAGTTTGTCACGGCGCAACTGGCAAAGGAAACGACCAAGTTCGTTTTGAATTGGCTTATTACGCTAACAAACCCGACATCAAAATTATCGCGCCGTGGCGTGAATGGGATTTAAATTC
>CANKYC010000076.1 GCA_947487845.1 Rickettsiales bacterium
ATCTCTTGATAGCGCTAACTTCGTCTTTTTGGTAAAAATTTGCTCAGAAAATGACGCTGTATCACTTGATACAGCTTACATTTTCAGTCGCAATTTTTCCTCAAAAATACTTCGTTAGCGCTATCAAGAGATAGTTAATTTGGTATATTCGATTTTTATCCAAGTAAAATATTCAAAAACACTTCTCCATATTTCCGCACTTTCGCCTCACCGACACCGCTTATTTTTAACATATCCTGCAAATTTTTTGGCTGTACTTTTATCATCTCAAGCAAAGTCTTATCATGAAAAATAATATAAGGCGGTATGTTTTGCGCTTTGGCAACTTCAAATCTTTTTGCTTTTAATTTTGTAAATAATTCATTTTCAAAATCACCCTTTAAAGCCAGAACAGTCTTGACTTTAGAAGCAGTTTTAACTTTAACTTTTCCAGAATATTTACGCATTTGCAGCATGTTTTTTTCCTGCAAAAATTTTCTTCCCACATCAGTAATCTGTAAACCGCCATGCCCCACAATATCAACTTTCAGCAAATTCATCGCCGCTAATTGGCGAAAAATACTTTGCCATTCCACTTTCGAAAATTCTTTTCCAACGCCAAAAACACTAAGCTGATCATGTTGAAAATTTTTAATTCTTTGATCCTCCGCTCCAAGCAAAACATCAATCAAATATGCCACGCCAAACCTTTGTCCGGTGCGATGGACGCAAGAAATCGCTTTTTGCGCCGCGACAGTTGCGTCAAAAGTTTCAGGCTTGAGAGCGCAATTATCGCAATTGCCACAAGGTGCGCAGGAATCTCCGAAATATTCGAGCAAAATTTGGCGGCGACAAGTTGAAGCTTCACAAAGCCCGAGCAAATAATTCAGCTTTTGCCTTTCAATTCTTTTTTGATTTTCTGGCGCATTTGATTCCTCAATAAAATTGCGTTGAGTTGCAATATCGGCAAGTCCGTAAGACATCCAAGCGCTTGCCGGAAGACCATCGCGCCCCGCTCTTCCGGTTTCTTGATAATAGGCTTCAATATTTTTTGGCACATTCATATGAGCCACAAAACGCACATCTGGCTTATCAATTCCCATACCGAAAGCTATGGTTGCAACCATGATTACCGAATCTTCCTGCAAAAACTTTTTTAAATTTTTCTGGCGTTTTTCCGACGTCATTCCAGCGTGATATGGAAAAACATTAAAGCCTTCTTCCTTCATCCAATCCGCCGTTTCCTCGACATTTTTACGCGACAGGCAATAAACAATGCCACTGTCATTTTGGTGATTTTCTTTAATGAATTCGAGCAATTGTTTTTTGTTATTTTGGCGCGGTACAATTGCGTAATTGATATTTGGGCGATCAAAACTGGCGGTAAAAATCCGGTCATTTTTTAGACCCAGTTTTTCCACAATATCTTTTTTGGTTGGAGTATCTGCGGTTGCTGTCAAAGCAATTCGCGGCACATTTGGAAATTTTTTTGCCAAAATCGCAAGTTCCGTGTAAACTGGACGAAAATCATGACCCCATTGCGAAACGCAATGCGCTTCATCAATTGCAAAAAGTGAGATTTTTAATTCCGATAAAAATTGCAAAAACTCTTCCATCAATAATCTTTCTGGCGCGACGTAAAGTAAATCTAACTCACCATTTTGAATCTGTTTTTTTACTTGCCAATTTTGCTCGGAAGTCATGCCAGAATTGATCGCTGCCGCATTAACTCCCGCTTCTTTTAAAGCGCTAACTTGATCTTGCATTAAGGCGATTAATGGCGATACCACAATTGCCAAGCCATCGCGACACAAAGCCGGGATCTGATAACACAAAGATTTTCCTCCCCCCGTTGGCATCATTACAAAACAATTACTGCCCGAAATTACGTGATTAATTATTTCTTCTTGATTGCCACGAAAATTATCATAACCAAAGGTAGTTTTCAGAATTTCTGTTGGCGATTTATGCTGCATTTTGATCAAATGATTTTTTAAAGAATTTAGATAATTATGAACTTAAAAAAATTAAGTCCGCAAGAAGAGCGTGTCATTTTACACAAAGGAACCGAAGCACCTTTTAGCGGCGAGCTTTATGAAAATAAACGCGAAGGCAAATATCATTGTAAACAATGCGCTGCCGAACTTTTTGCCAGCGAAGATAAGTTTGAATCTAATTGCGGTTGGCCAAGTTTTGATGATGAAGTTCCAAATTCAGTAGAGAAAATTACTGATGCCGATGGCAAAAGAATTGAGATTTTATGCAAAAAATGCGGCGGGCATTTAGGCCATATTTTTCATGGCGAAGGGTTTACGAATAAGAATACGAGATATTGCGTAAATTCGATTTCGCTGGATTTTGTGAGTAGAAAAAAAATTTTACAAATTTATACCAAATTAACTATCTCTTGATAGCGCTAACGAAGTATTTTTGAGGAAAAATTGCGACTGGAAATATAAGCTGTATCAAGTGATACAGCGTCATTTTATGAGCAAATTTTTACCAAAAAGACAAAGTTATGGCTATCAAGAGATAGTTAATTTGGTATAGTTCATATAACCAATATTTCAGACATTGGAGGGCGCTGTTGCGTAAATCAAATTTTTCTAAGAAATTTGATTTACGCAACAGCGCCTTAACTAACGATCTCCGCCGCTGCCGCCTTTTTTACGAGCCGAAACGTTAATTTTTTTACCACCACCTTTAATGCCGGAATCCGCAATAATTTTTCCTTTCCCACCTTTCCCGCCTCTAGTGTTGAAAGGATCGCTAACAAATGGCGAAAGTTTTTTTACTGGCTTAAATTCTGTAGTTGTTTTGTTTTCTGACATATTAATTTTTATTTTGTTAATCGATTTTTTAATTGTGGCGAGCGTTACAAAATCATCAATAATCTTTTCTCATATATCAAAGTAATCTTAAACATTTTCTCCCGCCGCCTTTCCTGAAGCCCAAGCCCATTGAAAATTAAAACCTCCGAGCCAACCAGTTACGTCCAAAACTTCGCCGATAAAAAATAAATTCGGCACCAATTTTGTTTCAAAAGTTTTAGAAGAAATTTGATCAACATTAATTCCGCCCAAAGTTACTTCGGCTTTAGCATAACCTTCGGTGCCGTTTGGAGTAAGCTCAAATGCATTTACCAAACTTGCAATTTCTTTTAATTTTTGGTTAGAAAAATCAGCTAAATTTCCGCTAAATCCACTTTTTTGCGCTAAATAATTGGCCAGACTTTTCGGCAAAAATGTTGCTAAAAATGTTGGTAATTCTTGTTTTGGTTTAGATTTTTTCTCTTCCTGAATTTTTAAAAAAATATCAATTTCGGGTGCTAAATTTATGGTAATTTTATCACCATGTTTCCAGTAAGACGAAATCTGCAAAATCGCCGGACCACTGATTCCGCGATGAGTAAAAAGAATTGCTTCGCGAAAACTTATTTTGCCGCAAGTAACAATTGCATCCACCGAAACGCCGGCGAGATTTATAGTTTCTTTTAGCATTTTTTCATCAAGCGTAAATGGAACTAAAGCCGGAGTTGTTTGAATAATTTTTAATCCAAATTGCCGCGCCACATCATATCCAAAGCCAGTTGCGCCCATTTTTGGAATTGAAAGTCCGCCAGTTGCGATAACTAAAGATTGGCAATTTATTTCTTCATTTTTGATTTTTAGTTCAAAAAATTCTGATGTTTTTTTTATGTCTTCAGCCGCGCTTTCAAGCCTTATTTCAACATTTCCTTCCGCACATTCTTTCAGCAACATTTCAATAATCTGGCGCGATGAAACATCACAAAATAATTGCCCCAAAGTTTTTTCGTGAAAAGCAATTTCATGTTTTTTTACCATCGCAATAAAATCATGCTGCGTAAAGCGTTGCAAAGCAGAAACACAAAAATGCGAATTGCTGGAAATGAAGTTTTTTGCAGTTGTAAAAAGATTAGTAAAATTACATCTGCCGCCTCCCGAAATGCGGATTTTATCACCAACAGCTTTGGCGTGATCAAGCAACAAAACTTTACGACCTCTTTTCCCCGCAACTCCCGCGCACATTAATCCCGCAGCGCCTGCGCCGATAATTACAACATCATAAATTTTGATCGCCATTAACTTTTAAAAACCTGTTTAAAAATATGATCAATATTTTTGGTGTGATATGTTATATCGAAAATTTCTTCGAGTTTTTTTACACCTAATTTATCAACAATTTCTTGGTCAGATTTTAATAATTCTAAAAAGCTCGTCGCCTCACCAGCCCAAATTTTCATGGCATTGGTTTGCACAATTTTATAAGCATCTTCGCGGCTGATTTTTGCCTCTTCAATCAAGGTTAAAAGCACGCGCTGCGAAAAAACTAAACCGCCTAATTTGTCGAGGTTTTTTTGCATGTTTTTTTCGTGAACTACCAAATTGTCAATTAAACCAACCAAACGATTAAGTGCGAAATCGAGCGTAATTGTTGAATCGGGCGCAATCATTCTTTCCACCGAAGAATGCGAAATATC
>CANKYC010000077.1 GCA_947487845.1 Rickettsiales bacterium
ACAAAGCCCTCAAATAATGCAGGCAAATACGAATTTTCATTCTAAAAAAGTTGCCGCTTTATTAAATGCATCAGAAGTTCCGATTGGAAATTATTGGCTTTACGCGATGAGAAAAGATGCAAAAATTAAACTTTATAGCGAAGACGGAAGCCATCCAAGTGTTGTTGGAAGCTATTTTACAGCATTAGTTTTTTATCGATATTTCACCGCCAGACCGCTTGATGATGTAGGTTATTTTCCCAGCGAAATAAAAGCCGATGATGTAAAAATGATTAAGTTGTTGGCAGCAGCAAAGTGATAAATTATTTACTAAAAACCTGTCCTATACCAAAACACAAATCTCTTGATAGTGATAACGAAGTATTTTTGAGGAAAAATTGCGACTGAAAATGACACTGTATCAAGTGATACAGCGTCATTTTCTGAGCAAATTTTTACCAAAAAGACGAAGTTAGCGCTATCAAGAGATTTATGTTTTGGTATAAATATTTTCTAACGCAGTTTTTAAATCAGCAAACTTAAAACCAAATCCGCCATCAATTAAAACTTCCGGATAAACCTTCTGACCTTTCAGCAGCAACTCTTGCGCCATTTGACCATAAACCAATTTCATTGCCAAAGCGGGAGCATTAAAAATTGCCGGCTTTTTTAAAATGGCAGCAAAAACTTGGGTAAATTCGGCGTTACTTATTGCCAAAGGAGCGGTCAAATTTACGGCACCAGAAATTTTTTGATTTTCAATTAAATGAATTATCGCCGCCACCGCATCGTCAAGGTGAATCCAACTTAAAATCTGATTTCCCGAGCCAATTTTTCCGCCCAAACCAAGTTTAAAAATGGGAGAAATTTTTTTCATCATTCCGCCTTTAGATCCAAGAACCACGCCAGTTCTTATTCTTACAACTACTGTTTTATCTTCAGCTTTTTTTGCCTCATTTTCCCAATCTTGACAAAGTTTTTGTGAAAATAAATTTTCTTTAGTTGGTAAAGATTTTTCATTGAAAACTATCGATTCTGAAGTTCCGTAATAACCAATCGCCGAACCACTAATAAAAAGACTTGGCGGATTTTTTGTCTGATTAATTTTTTCAACAATTTTACGAGTTACATCAATTCTGCTGGCGTAAATTTCTTTTTGATTTTTTTGGCTCCAACGCACTGAAATCGGCGCTCCGCTTAAATTAATTATAATATCAAAATCAAAGTCGATTTGATCAAGATCGTTAATATAAGAAATAGAATCGCGATTTTTTAAATTGGTTTTTCTACTTAAAACAGTTAATTGAAAACCCAATTCAATTAGTTTTAAACAAAGTTTGCTGCCAATAAATCCAGTTCCGCCAGTAATTAATATTCTCGTATGTCCCATTGACATACGGGATGGGGATCCCCGCAAAGCGGAGGGCGACTCGTGTCGCGTTTCCGTATCCCGAAGGGATAAAGGACTTAATATTTTACGTTTTTGATTTTTTGTCATAAATTTAAATGTTTAGAAATGTTTTAAAACCAAACTTCCTTTGCCTATTTTCAAGCTTTTTACAATCGAGCGATAAACATAATTATTAGCTTTTTTTACAGAATTTAACAAATCGATTTTTTTAGAAATATTGCACGCAATCGCTGATGCTAAGGCGCAACCAGTTCCGTGAATATTTTTATCTCCGAATTTTTTATTGCTAATGATGTGAAATTGAGAATTTTCATCAAGTAAAACGCTTCTGATTTTTTTATCCAAAAAATTTAAATGACCACCCTTTATTAAAACCGCCTTACATCCCAAAGCCTTTATTTTCAAGGCTGCAAGCTTCATATCTTCAATATTTGTAATTTTCATTTCTGCCAAAACTTCCGCTTCATCAATATTTGGCGTGACGATAAAAGCCAATTTAAGCAGTTGGTTTTTCAAAGCTGCGACTGCATTTTTTTTAAGCAATAAATCTCCCGAAGTTGCGACCATTACCGTGTCTAAAATAAGCGGAATTTTTTTAGCTTTTTTATTTAAAATATCAGTCACGCATTCAATAATTTCAAGCGTTCCCAGCATGCCAATTTTTATCGCATCAAATTTTATATCATCTAAAACTGCTTCTAATTGTTGGCGCAAAAAACTAATTGGCGAATTGTGAATATTGAAAACTTTTTTAGTATTTTGCGCCGTTAAACAAGTTATCGCCGCCGATGAATAAACTTTATGCGCCGTTGCAGTTTTAATATCAGCCTGAATTCCAGCGCCTCCACTTGGATCTGAACCGGCGATTATAAGAATTTTTGCAATCATGCGGCGCTTAAAAAAATTTAATTTAAACTGTGTAAACTGTTTTTCCGCCTACGATTGTTCTAGTTGCGCGACCTTTTACTTTAAAGCCATCGAAGGGAGAATTTTTGGATTTGCTGTGAAATTTTTGAGAATCAATTATCCAATCAAAATCGAGATCAATCAAAACTAAATCAGCGCGAGCGCCTTTTTTTATTACACCGCCATCGAAATTAATAATTTTTGCGGCGTTGCAAGTAATTTTAGCGAGCAAATCTTTAAGGCTTAAAATTCCTTGGTGATAAAGAGTCAAACTAAGCGGCAACATGGTTTCAACGCCAACAATTCCAAAAGTTGCTTCTTCAAGCGGTTTTTCTTTTGAAGCCAAATCATGTGGCGCGTGATCGGTGGCAATTGCGTCGATCAAGCCTGATTTTAATCCTTCGATTAATGCCAAACGATCTTTTTCGCTGCGTAGCGGCGGATTCATTTTGGCATTAGTTCCTGATTTTAAAACTTGTTCATCATTTAAAATGAAATGATGCGGAGAAACTTCAACTGTAGCATTCAAGCCTTTTTCTTTACCGCGTTTAATTGCGTCTAAAGCCTCACGCGTTGAAACATGAAGCAAGTGATAACGCCCGCCCGTGCTTTCTAAAATTGCCAAATCGCGTTCGACAATCACGCTTTCAGAAATATTGGGAATGCCGCGCACACCAAGTTCCAGCGAAACTCTTCCTTCGTTGATGCAGCCTTTATTGGTAAGGTTTAAATCTTCGGCGTGTTGCGCGATTACAACATTGAGATTGCGCGAATATTCAAAAGCGCGCCGCATAACATTGGCATTCATAACTGGCAAACCATCATCGGTGAAACCTACGGCGCCAGCTTCTTTCAAAGAATGCATGTCGGCTAATTCTTCGCCTTTCATGTTTTTAGTAATGCAACCATAAGCTTTTACGTTGCAATAAGCCACTTCGCGGGCTTTTAGGCGCAAATAATCAAAAGTTAAAACTGAATCCAAAGTTGGCGCGGTGTTTGGCTGACAAACCACCGTTGTAATTCCCCCTACAACCGCCGATTTTGAACCCGTGGTTAAATCTTCTTTGTGAGATTGCCCGGGATCGCGAAAATGCACTTGAATGTCAATTAATCCCGGAGCCAAAACATGCCCGCCGCAATCAATAATTTCGGCATCTGTTGCGGTTAAATTTTCGCCAAAATCGGCAATTTTATCACCAATTGTTAAAAGATTTCCAAGCTGGTCATAACCAGTTTCTGGATCGATAATTCTGGCGTTGGTATATAAAATTTTTTTATCAGCGGAGATTTCTTGCGCGTAAGGTAAATCGAATTTTGGCATAGAGTTTTTTTAAAAAAATTAAGCGACGGAAAAGTTTTCGAGTTCGTTTATTAGTAAGTCGATTTCGGTTGATAGATGTTTTTTATTTTCTTTTCTAAGTCTTTGAGCGTTGGCTTTGGCTGTTTTTGTATTATCGTAAAGCCATCTAAATATTGGTTCTGAAATCCAATTTTTTTCATAACTGATTGATTTTCCAATTTTCAATCCTTCTGTACCAAATGTTGAGCGGTATTGATTACTTAACTCTTTCACTAAATCAGTTGCGCTTTTTATTTTTAAAAATTTATCCTCATTCAAATTAGTTGTAAAATGCATGAGAAGCCAAGCTTCATAACAAGGAATCGATATAATTTTTTCTACATTTTGCCCCGCTTTAATCTCCAAATCTTTCTTGCGTTTTTCTTCATCTACGGAATCAAAAACACAAAATATTTTTTCGTATTTCGAGCTTTTCTTATTAGCTTCGTCAACAATGCCTGATGAGCTATTTTTTCCAATATGAATTAATTCTATTATCGTGATTCCGTTTTTATTTCCCACTGACGCTGCTTTGAAAGATTTTCCAGTTTTTTGATAACGAATTTCCTGCAAAAGTTTTTCGAAGTATAAAATAAAAGATTTTTCATCTTCAGAGATAATCAAAATTTCTCTGTTTTTTCTTGTCTTGATTGGTCGTTTTGCCGCCATATTTTAGTAGTTCAAATCTTTAATAAATGGCCTAGCGCCAAAATCATATTCGCGATATTTTTTAACAATATCGTCAGATTTTTTAACATCTTCAAATTCAGATAAAGAATATAATTCGGTTGCGCCATCTTTTACTTTGCTTGCGAACCAAACTTGG
>CANKYC010000078.1 GCA_947487845.1 Rickettsiales bacterium
GATTTGGACGACACAACTTCACCAATCGAAGCCGCAATTGGCTGGGTTGTAAGCAAAAGCAACATTAATTTCATCGGCGCTGATAGAATTTTAAAAGAAAAACTTGAAGGCGCAAAACGCAAAAGAATCGGCGTTAAATTGCTTGATCGCGGTATTGCGCGCGAAGGTTGCGAAATTAGAAAAGATGGCAAAAAAATCGGCGTGCTTTCGAGTGGTGGATTTTCCCCAAATCTAAAAGTTTCAATTGGACAAGGTTATTTCGACCCTTCAGTTGCAAAAGTTGGCGACCAAGTTTCTGCGGTTGTGAGAGATCGCGAAATTCCGGCAGTTTTAACTTCTCCGGTTTTCGTGGAAGCAAAGACTAAATCGGTAAAAAAATAATTATAACTTACTAAAAAATTAATCGGAGAAATCATGAAATATACCAAAGATCACGAATGGATTAAAATTGAAGGCGATGTTGCCACAATCGGAATTACCCAATATGCTGCAGACGCTTTAGGCGAGCTAGTTTATGTTGAACTTCCAAAAGTTGGCAATAGTTACGCTAAACATGATGCTTTTGCTGTTGTTGAATCTTCAAAATCTGCCAGCGACGTTTATATTCCAGTTGCTGGTGAAGTTGTTGAAGCCAATCAATCTCTAGGTTCTCAGCCAGAATTAGTTAATAATTCATCTTACCAAGATGGCTGGATCGCTAAAGTTAAAATGAGCAATCCATCAGATTTAGATGACGCGATGGACGAAGCTGGCTATAAAGAATTTTTGAAAGATAAATAGTTTTAAAATTAATTTCGGAAAAAACGCGGCATGTTTTTAAAAACTGCCGCGTTTTTTTGTCTGTAATTTGGCGCTGTCGCGTAAATCAAGTTTTTCTAAGAAATTTTTGTGATTCTAAATTTTGGCGCTGTTGCAAATCAACTTTTTCGTCGAACTTTTCGCAATTCTAAATTTTTTGAAAGATCAGCGTACCTGAAACCAGAAAACCAAGGACGATACATTCCCTAAATCTGAATCTCAGCCTTATCCTTCAAATATTCCCGCAAGTCATGTGGATGAAACTCGGTAATATTTTTATGAACCTTATGACTTACTTTTAATTGGGTTTTTTTATCCAATTCTTCGAACAAAAAATTCAGCATTTTATGAGGCGCAATCAAAATCAATTCATCATACTGATCATAATTTACTGATTCACATAAAAAATGCGAAATCTCATGCGCAAAATGCTGCCTTTCAACATCTTTAGGATCGGTATGAGGTTCAATTGCATGTCTTCCCGATCCAAGACTATCAAAAGTGCGACCCGGTTTATCGTTTGCTTCGCTTTCAAATTTAATTTCTTTCATCAATTGCGGCTCACCTTTTTTATTTTTAATGGTTTGAAAAATTTTAACATCGTGACTATCCGCAACTGTGATCCAAATAATTTCTTGTTTCATAAAATCTCCTAAAGTTGACGATCAAATCTTATACCAAGCTGCCTTCAAAACATAAATTTCTTAGAAATTATAAATCACACCAATTCTTGCCACACCTAAACGAGTTTTAATTTTTGAACCTGATTCAGCGTAACGCATGTTAAATTGTTGATAATCGTAAGCTGCTTTAAGCGTTATTCCCAAAGGCAAATCAAACAAAACACCAACGCCGTAAAGTGGAGCAACTTCAGAATCATGAACTGAATTATTCACGAAAAAAACATTGTTTTGGTAATTAACTTTCGCAGCACCGAGCGTTAAAAAAGGCGTAACTCTTGGTAAAACTGCAAAACCAAGATTAACTTTTGCACCGTAACGATCTTTAAGTTGAATATTGTCACCATTTCCTCTTATTCCAAGCGTGGAGTAAAAGTTATTAGAATAAGTATCGAGCCTGTCATAAAAGCCTTCAACCGATGCTAATAAATTCAAGAAATCAAACCGAACACCAGCATTGGCGCCCCAACTTGATTTATCAGTATCAATAACATCGCCATCTCTTGGTCCGATTAAGGATCCAGATGGATTATCAGCCTTATGTCTTGCGTTAGATTGTATTGCGTCAACACCGATGAAAATACCAGTAGCGTAGGAAGAAGTAGAAAGAAGAGCGGCGGTGCAAAATATTGCGAGAAAAGTTTTTTTCATGATCACCTCTTTTATTTTCGATTAAAAATCAGTAACGAAAGACAAGTCGCAAATAACTTGGTTGAAACAGAAGTGTTCTGATTTTTTCTACAATATTATTTTCCAGAATTTTGATTTGGTGTCGCAGGGCGGGATTTTTTTAGATCGAACTAATATTTCGACGATGCTTCGTATTGACAACAACAACATAAAATTATTAAACCAATCGCCATTCCCAACCAAACATTTTCCTATGCAAAAAATTCTCGTAAAAAATCCCGTAGTCGAATTAGACGGCGATGAAATGACTCGTATCATTTGGAAGTTTATCAAAGAAAAATTAATCCTGCCTTACATCGATGTTGATATAAAATATTTCGACCTAAGCATTCAAAATCGCGACGCCACTAACGACCAAATCACTGTTGAAGCCGCTAATGCCATTAAAAAATATAATGTTGGCATAAAATGCGCCACAATCACGCCCGATGAAGCGCGCCAAAAAGAATTTAATTTAAAACAAATCTGGAAATCGCCAAACGGCACCATCCGCAATATTTTAGACGGCACGGTTTTTCGCGAACCAATTGTATGTACAAATGTTCCCAGAATCGTTTCCAACTGGACTTCGCCAATAATAGTTGGTCGCCACGCTTTCGGCGATCAATATAAAGCCACCGATTTCGTGGTTCCAAGCAAAGGAAAATTAACCATCAAATTCGAAGGCGAAGATGGCAAAATTATTGAACATGAAGTTTACAAATTCGATGGCGCCGGCGTTGCTTTGAGCATGTATAACACCGACGAATCAATCCGCGGTTTTGCTTATTCATGTTTTAATTTAGCACTGCAAAAAAGCTGGCCGCTTTATCTTTCCACCAAAAACACCATTTTGAAAAAATATGATGGTCGCTTCAAAGATATTTTCGCCGAAATTTACGAGAAAGAATTTAAAGAAAAATTCGCCGAGAAAAAAATTATTTACGAACATCGCCTGATCGACGACATGGTTGCATCGGCATTAAAATGGAGCGGCAATTTCATTTGGGCGTGCAAAAATTACGACGGCGATGTGCAATCCGATTCGGTCGCGCAAGGCTTTGGATCTTTAGGTTTAATGACTTCAGTTTTAATCACGCCCGATGGTCAAACCATGGAAGCCGAAGCCGCCCACGGCACCGTCACGCGCCACTTCCGCGACCACCAAACCGGCAAACCAACTTCAACAAATCCCATGGCTTCAATTTTCGCTTGGACTCGCGGCTTGGCTTTTAGAGGAAAATTAGACGAAAATCAAAAACTGATAAATTTCTGCCAAACCTTAGAACAAGTTTGCATCCAAACAGTTGAAAGTGGAAAAATGACCAAAGATTTAGCAGTTTGTATTCACGGCAACAAAGTGGAACACGACAAACATTATCTTTACACCGAAGAATTTTTGGAAGCGATTAACCAAAACTTGATTAAAAAACTTTAATGCAAGAAATTAAAATCTTGATTAGTTTTTTTGAATAATTGTAAATTATAGAACTAATTTTTTAACCTCTTAACCCCCATAAGTTATATGTCAAAAAGCCAACGAAATAGAAGTGGATCTAATTCCAAAGATTATCCTCCTAGAAAATTAGGATGGTTCGACACATTATGGAAATATAGATGGCCGATTGCGGCAGTAGTGACGGCAGTTGGAGTTGGTTTAGCTATAACAGTTGCAACTAGTGGGGTTGGTGCTTTAGTCGTCGCTCCTGTTGCTGCTGTTGCAGTCGCGCATTATGCTCCTGCCACCGTAGCTGCAATTACTTTGGCCGCGGTTGGAGGTGCTGGTTTGCTTGGATTTGGTGTAAATAGAGCTGTTAAATTATCAAAAAGTAAATCATTAGGCAATGACGGAGAATTTACTTTGAAGGGTTTTTTTAAAGAACTTTTAGGAACTGATGAAAAAAC
>CANKYC010000079.1 GCA_947487845.1 Rickettsiales bacterium
AAATGACATCCCAAACCATCAATGGCAAAGAAATTGCTGCTTCAATGAAGCGCGAAATTGCTGTTCAAATTCAAGAAATTAAAAAGAATTTTAACATCATTCCAAGTCTCGCTGTGATCTTGGTGGGCAACGATCCGGCTAGTGAAGTTTATGTTGGAAATAAAGAAAAAGCGGCGCATGCGGTGGGTATGAATTCGCTGCAATTTAAAATGGCGGCGGATATTTCTGAAGATGATTTAATCGCCAAAATTCGCGAGTTAAATGAAGATAAAAAAATTCACGGCATTTTGGTGCAATTGCCACTGCCAAAACATATTGACGCGCGCAATGTAATTCACGCAATTGATCACCGCAAAGATGTCGATGGTTTTAACATAATTAATGTCGGAAAACTTTCGGTTGGCGAAATTTCGGGCATTGACAAAGCCATGGTTCCTTGCACGCCGCTTGGTTGCGTGCATTTATTAAAATCGGTAAAAGGCGCCGATTTATCTGGTTTAAAAACTTTGGTTATTGGTTCTTCAAACATCGTTGGTCGTCCGCTGGCGCGACTTTTAATGCTCGAAAATTGCACCGTTACAATCGCCAATCGTTCAACCAAAGATTTAAAAGCTGAATGTTTGCAAGCCGATGTAATTATTTCTGCTGCTGGCGTTCCCAATTTAATCAAGGCGGATATGGTTAAAAAAGGCGCAGTTATTATTGACGTTGGTATTAATCGCATCAATTTGGCCGATGGAAAAACAAAATTAGTCGGCGATGTTGATTTTGAAAATGTTAAAAATATTGCTCACGCAACCAGCCCAGTTCCGGGTGGAGTAGGGCCGATGACTATCGCTTATTTACTAAAAAACACTTTGGACTGTTGTCTAAAAATTATTAATTAATTATTAAAAAGGAAACTATGTCAGACGAAGCAATGAATTTAATTAACCAAGCCCGCGCCCAATCTAGATCTGAAGGCATTAGAAATTTTTTCGCTAAAAATGCCAAAAATATTGCGCGTTTAGTGATTTTTGCAATTGTTGCTTTGATTATTCTTTTTGGATTTAAATCTTATCAAAATTCGCAAGAAGCCAAATATTCTGAAATTCTTCATAAATCATTATTGAATCAACAAGTTGGAAATATTGAAGAAGCGAAAAAAGACTTAAAAAAAATTTATGATGCTAAATCAGCGCCAAGCGGCGTTAGATCTTTGGCTTCGCTGCGTTTGGCGGCGATTCTTTTGGAAGAAGGAAATAAACAGGATTCAGCTAAAATTTATTTAGAAGTTAGCGGTTGCGGATCTTGCGATGCTTACATTAAAGATCTTGGTGGTTTGCTGGCAGTTAGAACTTGGCTTTCCGATGAAGCAGAATTGAATAAAGATGATTTGAACACTAGAATCGAAAAAATAGAAAATGGCGGTAAAGTGCTTAGATATCACATTGCCGAACAAAGAGCGATGCTTGAATTGCACAGAAATAATTTGGAAAAAGCTTATAAAATTTATGAGCAAATTGCTAAAAATCCTGAAAGTTCGCAAGTGCTTAAAACTAGAGCGGCGGATGGTTTGAAAATGATTGTGGCGAAAGGTTATGAGCCGAAAGTTGATGTTAAAGAAGTTGGAAAAGATGTGAAAAAAGAAGAAGAAAAAGAAGAAAAAGCGGAAGAAAAAAAGTAAGAATCTAACATAAAAATCGTATAGACCCCGTCGTGAAGACGGGGTGACACTTAACTGTATTTAGAGTTTTTTCCTCGGACAACAATTTGTCACCCGTCTTTACGACGGGGTCCATACGATCTACAATTGAATCTCAATAATATCAAAAATGAAAAAACTATCATCACTCTTTTTGGTAATTCTTCTAATTTCCGCCTGCGATAAAGATGAAAAATATGACAAGGCCAAAGCAATTTCCGCCTTCATTGCAATCGACCCAATTACAATTGATAAAAGCCTTGAAAGCACTGAAATCAAGCTTCCAAAGCAACAGCAAAATAATTTATGGCTAGCATCGGCAAGCGAAAGCAACCAACGTATTGAAAATTTCGCCAAAGTTTTTTCCCTAAAAAAATCCCACCAAATTTCTTTAAAAGAATCTTCGCAATTCTGGACTTTTTACAGCGGCAACCTCAACGACCATTTCGTTTTTTCTCCGGTAATTAACGGCGATATTGCTTATATTTTAGACACCACCGGCGAGCTGGTAGCTTATAATTTAAAAACTGAAAAAAAAATTTGGAAATCACAAATATTTCACAAAAAAATTCTTAAAAATTACCGCGCTCCAAAAATTGGCTATTCCCAAGGTAAAATTTTTGCAACTGCTGGAACCAATAAAATATTGGCTGTAGATGAAATTGATGGCAAAATTTTATGGTCGCGCGACATTTCTTCAATTCCAGTTTCAACACCAATTTCTGACGGTAATTTGGTTTATATTTCAACCAATGACAACAAGCTTTACGCGTTAAATATAAATGACGGTGAATTGCAATGGTTTCAATCTGGAATTCTGCGCACCACCGCAATTTTTGGCGCGGCGAACCCTGTAATTTATAAAGATTCAATAATTGTTTCTTATTCTTCTGGTGAAATTTATGGCGTTAATAAAAAAACTGGCGAATCGCTGTGGTCGCAAAATTTAAATCTTAGCAAAGCCACCAATTCTGACTTTTATTTAAACGATATTGACGCAACTCCAATTGCCAAAGATGACATGATTTACACCATCGGAAATGGCGGTTGGATGATGGCAATTTCAACTAAAAATGGTAATTATTTATGGCGCAAAGAAATCGCCGGAATCGTTGATTTTTGGCTTGCCGGCGACTTTTTATATGTGATTAATAATGACAATAAATTATTGGCAATTCACAGAAAAACCGGCGGCATAAAATGGATTTCGCAATTGCCGAATTTGGCGAAAAAAGATAAATTAGAAACCAGAATAATTTACAGCGGCGTGATTATGGCGGGCGATAAATTGGTGATTTCAAATAATAGCGGCGCGTTATTGATCGCCTCGCCAATTGATGGAAAAGTGGAAAAAACTTTTTTGGTTGGCAAAAGAATTTCTCATTCTCCGGCGGTTGTCGGAAATAAAATTTACCTACATATTTTGGGAAAATATGTGGTTGATTTGGTGGAAGTGGAATAAAAAATTTTAGTATAATTATTTAACCAAAAAACCCCCCAACCCCCCTTAACAGGGGGGGCTTTGATCCGAGTTCGGTGAAAGCCCCCCTGTTAAGGGGGGTTGGGGGGTTTTGTGGTTTTAACAAAAAGTACAATCTAACTAGAAAAAAATAAAAATGTCCGAACAAATAAAACTTAGCGATAAATACGATCCAAAAACCCGCGAAAAATTCTGGCAAAATCACTGGAAGGAAAACAAAATTTTTGCTTGGAAAAATGATCTTCCAAAAGCGCAAACTTTCGTCATCGACACGCCGCCGCCAACGGTTTCAGGCGTTTTGCACATGGGACATGTTTTTTCTTACACCCAAGCCGATTTCGTGGCGCGTTTCATGAGAATGTCGGGCAAAGATGTTTTTTACCCGATGGGATTTGACGATAACGGACTTCCAACCGAGCGTTTAGTTGAAAAAATGATTGATAAAAAAGCGGGCGTTTTTGAGGCCAAATATGGCCACGGATCTTTCGTAAAAGAATGCCGCGAAGTTGTGGATGAGGCGGAAAAAGAATTTGAAATTTTATTTAATTCCATCGCGCTTTCGGTTGATTGGGCGCAAAAATATCAAACGATTTCACCAGAATCACAAAAAATTTCGCAAGCCAGTTTTGTTGATTTATATCGCAAAGGTAGAAAACAAGACATTTCTGGGGCTTGGATTGTTGAAAATGAGAAAGAAGTTGTAGCTGAAAAAAAATTTGAACCAGTTTTCTGGGATATTTCTGACCGCACCGCTTTGGCGCAAGCTGATTTAATCGACAAAGAAGTTGAAGGCGTGATGAATTATATTGAGTTTGAAGTTGAAGGATCAAACGAGAAAATAATCATCATGACAACGCG
>CANKYC010000080.1 GCA_947487845.1 Rickettsiales bacterium
ACTTCAATGCCGCCAAAAAATTATCGCAATATTGTTTTTGATACTCGAGTTAGTGTTCTCGATGACATAAAAATTAACGATAATCGGCTCAGAGTTTTTCTTGAAGAAGGTCGTGGAGATTTAACACCGGAAGAAAGAGCTGGCATTAAAACTAGGAGTAAGACTTGGAATAGAGTCAGTAATAATTTTGAAGAGTTAGGCGAGACGCTCCATCAAATAACAGAATGGGCGGGGCGTGGCGTTCTTAGTAGTTCTAAAGCATCGGATAATAAAATTTATAAAGATTTTTTAACTCGAAGAAACGAGCTAATTTCCAACATGCTTTGGAAGGCTGGGCCCAATGCGCAAGATAGTAGTTTTTATCTTAAGGTTCTAAATAAGGTAAATAACGCTCTAGCTGGAAGTGATGATATAATGGATCAGGCAACTTTTCAAAGAATGCAAAAACTGATTAGCGATGAAATTAAAGTAGAAGATACTGCGCTTAAAGCCGAATTAGAAGCTTTTAATAAAAAGCTCAACGATATGAATGATTCAATGCTAGCGGGTTTGCAGAATCATGTTGATGAGGATGACAGATTGTGGAAATATCGTTGTTTGCAGATATTTTTATTGTTGACGCCAATGGGAGCATTCTCAATCGCTGGTCAGGTATTTAGCTACATCGATCCCCTCATGGAATTAATCGGACCTTTATTTGATGCGGGAAAAACTTTAGGCGAAGGCTTAGGAGACATGGCTAGCAGCGATGTTTTGGGGCCATTTGGTAAAATTGTACAAGCTTTTAGAATTGATGACGGAATACAACTATTTTTTGATAAAACTCCAATAGTCAACGATCTTTGCGAAGTATTTGATTTTGCAACCGATAATGATTTGGTACAAAACGCCCTTGGCGCCGCAAGTCCTCTGCAATTTTCACCAATAGCATTATTAGCGCCAGCAGGCTTATATTCTTTCTTTCGCGCTGATGCAGAAATAACGCAATATCAAAAAGTTTCAGCTTATCAAGAAAGTCAGCAAAAGGCTTTAGAAGGAATATTTAAAGAATTTGAAAAAGGCCGCGAAAGTGGCTTTGAAAAAGATGGCAAAGGTAATATAGTTATCGCCACCAAAGATTTTAAAAATGGCAAACATCTCGGACTTGAAGATCGAGTAAATAAATTTTCAGCCAAAAGAATGGCAACAATTAAAGAAGCCAATCTTGATGCAAAATTAGTAAGTTTTGTCTCTGATCCGAACAATTCTGATAAATTGGATGATTTATTTGATGGACTGAAATTCAAGATCAAAGATGCCACGGGGAATGCAATCGACCAGTCAATGTCAGAAATTTTAAAAAGCGGTGACCAAAAAAAGGTTTTTGAGATTTTGTACGATGTAAATAGCGGCAACAAAGAAGAAGCCCTGAATCGATTTTTGCTCTTTAACGCAATTCAAGACAGCGCAAATTCTACTGATGACAATTTAAGAGTATTTCGCCAGGAAAGGTCGGCGGCAGAAAAGAAAAAATTATGCGATAAATCGATCAAAAGTTTGAACGACGAATTCATAACTCGGTCTGCAGAAAAATTAAATATTACCGATGCACAAAAACAGAGAGAAATAGAAGAAATAAATAAAAAAATAGAGGATAAGGATACAGATCCGCAAAATAAAAAACATCTTTCCAAAGAACTAGAGAAATCCAAAACAGAGCTTTGTGAAATATTGGAAAAGAAATTACTAGCTCTTGATACTAAATATCTTTTTGATTTGGCTAAAAGCAGAATTCCAAATGGCGCGGTTGCTAAACCAAAAGCCACGCCTTTAAATAATGAACCTTTGTTTCGAGGTATATAATCATTAGTCAGGAAGATTTTTACATAAATTCTCAAGAAGAATTAAACCGCATGGTTGGGTTAATTAAGGAAGCAGGCGTTGTAGCGCTTGATACTGAATTTACTCGCCAAACAACTTATTACCCGATTTTGTCAATCATACAAGTCGCTGTAAAAACTTCTCCCAAAAAGAAGAAATCTTTTATCGTCGATTGTATGACAGATATTGATTTAACCGAGTTATTTGAAGTTATTGCTGATCCAAAAATCATAAAAATTTTGCATTCATGCGCACAAGATTTGCAGATTTTTCACCGCAAATCTGGCTTACTACCGCAATCTATTGTTGACACGCAATTAATGGCAAATTTTTGCGGCTACGGTTTTAGTGTCGGCTATTCTGCTTTAGTTGACAGAATTTGCGATTGGCAACTCGATAAAGAGCAACAAAGAAGCGATTGGCAATCTCGCCCACTTAGCGCCAAACAAATTGAATATGCGCTTTTAGATGTGTTTTTTTTGGAAGAAATTTACGAAGAATTTTGCACAATTTTAAAATCAAAAAATCGTTTCGAATGGCTGTTGGAAGAAATGGAAAGTTTCATCAATAAAAGCCTTTTTAAATCAGAGGAAAGTTTAAGTCGCGATTATTCTTTTCGCGGTAAAAGCGAAAAACAGATCGTTCAAATTAAGGCTTTAATTTCTTGGCGCGAGCGTTGGGCTATGAAATTAGACGTTCCGCGCCAGCATTTTATAAAAGATGAAGCGATTGAAAGAATAGTGATGGCGCAAAAATTTCCTTCAAGTTTTACAGCGGAAATGAAAGTAGAAGCGCAAAAAATTCTTGATGAAAATGAAGAAGTGATCGATAAACCAAAAAAAGAAGAAAAAACTTTTGCCGTGCACGAGTCGCAAAAACTTTGTTACGCTGAAGCTAAAATTTTTATTACCGAAATTGCCACCCGTGAGAAATTTCAGGAACAATTTTTGATCACCGCTTCTGATTTAAAAAAAGCAGTTTGCGAAAAAAAACTTTTTGATAAAATCGCCAGCGGATGGCGTTACCAGCTCTTCGCCAAAGAGCTTGAGCAGTTAATTCTTAATTTCTAAAAAATTAAAATCATGAAAAAAATCATTGCTGCTAATTGGAAAATGAATCACGCTTTTGATGAAGCCGATGTCTGGATGGATGGGTTTTTTAAAAATTATTCTGCTAAATATGACGAATTGCAAAAAGTGGAAATGGTGCTTTGTCCGCCAGCTTTTTTGCTCGATTATATTGATAGCGAATTGATGGATGATTCTTTTGATGATCTAGAAGAAATCATGAAGCGCGATCATAAAAAAGTCGAAGATTTTTCTGCCGAAGAATTAAGCGCAATTATGTTAGAGCAGCGTCCAATAAGGCTTGGTGGCCAAGATTGTCATCATGAATTAGCAGGTTCATTTACCGGCGATATAAGTGCGACAATGTTAAAAAAAGTCGGCTGCGAATATGTTATTATCGGACATTGCGAACGTCGCGAGACTCATTTTGAAAGCAGCGAAATTGTCGCAAAAAAAGTACAAGCAGCTTTGAGTCAAAGCTTAACACCAATTATTTGCGTTGGCGAAAGCAAAGAAATCAGAGACCAAAATAAACATTTGGAATTTGTTTATAAACAAATCAAAGATTCAATTCCGCAAGACGCAAATTTCACCAAATTAGTGATTGCTTATGAACCAATTTGGTCAATTGGAACTGGTCAAACCCCAACAGTGGCGCAGATCGCCGAGATGGCAAAATTACTCGGTAAAATTTTTAATGAAAAACTTCAGAACCGCGCCCAAGAATTTTTCATGCTTTATGGTGGCTCGGTAACATCACAAAATGCCAAAGAAATTTTGGCAATTGATGGAGTTAGCGGATTGCTTGTTGGCAAGGCCAGCCTTGATGTTGAAGAGTTTATTAAAATTTGTTTATAAGTTTTTTTGTAAAAAGCGTTTCCTAAAAAACTCAATGTCACCCTTCGACGGGCTCAGGGTGACTATACCAAATTAACTATCTCTTGATAGCGCTAACTTCGTCTTTTTGGTAAAAATTTGCTCAGAAAATGACGCTGTATCACTTGATACAGCTTACATTTTCAGTCGCAATTTTTCCTCAAAAATACTTCGTTAGCGCTATCAAGAGATA
>CANKYC010000081.1 GCA_947487845.1 Rickettsiales bacterium
ACTTAGAAGGAATGTTTGGACACATCAAAGAGAGGGTAAAAATTCACCGGGGTTTGGATAAAAATCGGAAGAAAAAAGCGGTGAGATTTTTGCTGAAAAACTGGGGGCGGAAAGTGGGTTTTTAGCCCCCCATTTTTTTAATTATGCCCCGAACTCGGATTAAAGCCCCCCCTTTTTTTTGACAGGGGGGCTTTTAGACCGAACTCGGATTAAAGCCCCCCTGTCAAGGGGGGTTGGGGGGTTTTGCGATGTTGAGATAAACTGAACTTTTTTTCCGACCTACAAAATATCTAGCCGCAAAAACCCCGTCCAAAAAATCGCAATCTTAATTTCTTTTCCCGCATAAATTCCTTCCACCAATTTTTTATAGCCATTCAATTGCCTTAAATATTGTTGTGGAACCACGTCGGGCAAGGTTTCGTCAGATTTATAATCAACAATTAAAACCTCGTTTTCTTTTTCTACCAACAAATCAATCCGCTTTAAATTTTTCTGCCCAACAATATCAACTTCGCAGCTTATTTTTCCGGAAAATAATTTTTCAAAATGCTGTGAACCAATGAAATCAGCGAGATCTTGTTGAATTTTGTTTTTTTCTCGCTCGCTTAAAAACTCTTCTTTTTCAATAATTTTTTTAGCAATTTCTTGCAGCCAATTTTTATCTTCAGCAGAATTTTTTCCAATCACTTCAAAAATTTTATGAACTAAGCGCCCTTTAATTTGCGAAGGTTTGATTTGGTTTTGAGCGATAGATCTTGAATCAAGTTCAGAATGACGATGCGAGAATTTTACAGATAAACTCATTTCTCTCGCCGCTTCATCTTGAACTTGTTTTGGGATCTTTTTCACCGACGAATTTTCAATTTCAGCCATTTTCAAAAATTCTTCCAACTCTAAAACTTCCACACCCGTAACCGAATTTTTTACAATCTCATACCAACATTCTGGATCTTTGGCTTTGCCAAAACTACCAACATATAATTCATTCTCCGCCCGCGTCATTGCTACATAAAGCAACCTTAAATATTCTTCTTTCGCTTCCCGCAATTTGCCAGCGCGATGTTTTTTTAACAGCAAATTTTCATCTTCTTTTTTACGACACCAAACCGGAATTTTATCTTCGCCAAATTCAATCCAAGAAATTTCTTCTTTCGCCGAAAGCAATTGATTAAAATTATAAGAACAGTCCGGAAGCATCACAATTGGCGCTTGCAAACCTTTCGCCGAATGAATTGTTGTGATTTTTACGCGATCATTTTCATCGGAAGAAAGCGAAATTTCAAAATCGAGTTTTTCAATAAACTCCAAATATTTCTGTAAATTTGGTGAAAAATTCTGGCAAAAATCAAAAACACTTAAAAGTAATTTATCCAGTATTTCCAAGTTCTCGTGACCAAAAGTGGCGAGAAAATTTTGTTGGTGATTTTTTTGATGAAGTAAAAAATAAAAAAATTCAAAACAATTTAATTGCTGCGATTTTGTAATTAATTCATCGAGATTATTTTTAATTTCTCTAAATTTTTCTAATTGCCCCAAACTATTGAAAATAGTGGTTTCGCGCTCGTTTTTAAATTGGCAGATTTCAAATAATTCTTCTTCAGAAATGGCAAAAATTGGTGATTTTAATAAGCAGGCTAAATTCAAATCGTCGCGAGGTAAAAGCACAAATTTTGCGGCGGAAAGCAAATCTTGAATTAAAATATTTTCGCTGAATTTTATTTTACTGACAGAGGTAAAAGGAATTTGATATTGGTGAAAAAACTTCGCCAAAGCTTTGTCAAAACCGTTGGTGCGATTGCGAAGCAAAATCATGAAATCGCCGTAATTAGCCGATTTAGAATCAACTTTTAAGTGAATTTTACGCGCAATAATTTCGGCTAAAATTTCCTCTTCTTCCTGCGTTTCATCTTTAGAAAAATCTATTTTCCACTCAAAACTAATTTCTTTTTTTTCGGTTTTTTCTTTTTGAATCTGCGGCCAAATTTCTACTTTCCCCAAACCTTCACGAATCGGCTTGTGCGCTTGAAATTCAGATACTTTACTAATCGCTTTTTTGCGTTCTTCTTTAGAAAAAACATCATCAACCGCTTGCAGAATTTTTGCTTGCGAACGAAAAGAATTATTCAATTCAATTTTCTTCAAATTATTTCCCAGCTTTTCTGCAAAATGAGCAAAAATTTCAGCGCTGATATTTGGCTCCGCGCCTTGAAAACTATAAATCGATTGCTTTTCGTCGCCGACAATAAAAATGCTGCGGCTTTTATTTGACGAACTCAAACCCGTAAAAAAATCTTCGCTTAAAGCTTTGATAATATTCCATTGTTGGTGATTGGTATCTTGTGATTCATCAATCAAAATATGGTCAAAACTGCTATCCATTTTTAATTTTACCCAATTGGAAAAATCGGGATTCGCCAAGAGCCGATTGGTTTCAACGATTAAATCATTATAATCGAGAACGGAATTTTGTTTTTTTAGTTGTGAATAATTTTCCAAAATATGATCGACAAAACGCAAAAGCAGGGCGCTGTCATTGGCGATTTTTAGGGAATTTATTTGGTCGGAAAAATCATTAATTAATTGGCAACAATCGCTAAAAATGCTGGTTAATTCAAGGTTGGCGGCGATGTTTTTGGTAAGTTTGCGGGGATTTCCTTCTTGAGTGAAAAAAGCTGATTTGTAATCGGAAAAATTTTCTAAAGTAATGTTTTTGAGAAAATTCCGAATTGCGGTTGCGAGTTTGATATTGCTTATAAGTCCGCTGTTTTCTAGTTCGAAAGCTAGTTTTAGATGAGATTTGTGATTAATTTGAGCGGCGAATTTTTGGAAAATATGGATAGATCCCGAAACAAGTTCGGGATGACGAAAGCGTTGAGTTTGACCCAGAACATTTCCCGCATCGTCATCCAAAGCATTTCTCGCATCGTCATCCAAAGAATTTCTCGCATCGTCATCCAAAGCATTTCTCGCATCGTCATCCTGAACTTGTTTCAGGATCTGTTTTTTTGCATTCCCATCTTCATTTCCAACTCCAAAATTCTTAAAAATCTCGGCGATAATATTTTCAATTCCAAAAAATTTTTCCTTCAAAGAATTAAGCTGCTCTTTCTTGTTTAAAAGATTAGCCACCAATCCTGAAAAACTTTCCTCATGCAATTTGGCGTTGGTTTCTTGCACCAGCTTTTTTAACTTTTCATTTACGAGAGCTTTTTTTAAAACTTCTTTTTGCGCTGTTTTTAAAAGCAGTTTTTCCTGATTGCTTTCCAAAACTTCAAAATTCGGTTTTACTTTGGCTTCGAAAGGGAAAATTTTAATTAAAGTCTGGCAAAAAGAGTGAATGGTTTGAACCTTTATTTTAGACTCTTCATCGAGTATTTTTACGAATAAAATACGAGCTCGTTTCAATTCATTTTCAGTTGGAAAATCACCGCTTAAAGCTGTGAGTTTTTTTCGCAATTCGACATTGTCGCATAAAATCCATTTTGCCAATTCGCTATTAATCCGACTTTGCATTTCAGCGGCGGCGACTTTGGTGAAAGTTAAACAAAGAATTTTGCTTGGCGAAACATTGTCGAGCAGAAGTCGTAAAACGCGGTCAGTAAGAATTTTGGTTTTGCCTGAACCGGCGGATGCAAAAACCCAAGCTGAGTTTTTAGGGTTGGAAGCGATTTGTTGAAGATTGATGGTCTGTTGGAAATTAGACTTCATTTTCTTGGAAAGGCGAATGCAGGACGGGTTTTGTAAACATTACTATCCGATTAAGAAATTATTAAAATCCTGTTAGCCCTTGTTATTCAAGGGCTAAACAGGGGTAAAAAGTTTTTTCGATCTAGAAAAGAATATCTTGATGTCATGCTGAGCCTGTCGAAGCATGATTCTTAAGCGCGGGCTTGAATCATGCTTCGACAGGCTCAGCATGACATCGATTTTTAATTGAAATA
>CANKYC010000082.1 GCA_947487845.1 Rickettsiales bacterium
ATGGAAACTACCATCGAAAAAGTTGAAGGCATGCGACCATATACGCCGCTTGAGCTGGTGGGTTCTAAAATCTATAAACGCGAAGGCTGTTATGGTTGTCACTCGCAACAAGTTCGTGTTTTGCGCGATGAAGTTGAACGTTATGGACATTACTCTTTAGCGGCTGAAAGCATGTATGATTTCCCTTTCCAATGGGGTTCAAAAAGAACTGGGCCAGATTTGGCAAGACTTGGTGGCAAATATTCTGACCAATGGCATGTGCGTCATTTGCTTAATCCGCGCGATGTAGTTCCAGAATCAATAATGCCAACTTATCCATTTTTAGTTGAACGCGATGCTCAAATTTCTGGCATCTCTGACGACATGGAAGTTTTGCGCAAACTTGGTGTTCCATATACCGACGAAATGATCCAAAACGCCACGTCCGACGCAGTTATTCAGGCTTCCAATGAAAGAGAAGCCGAAGGTTTGCAAAAGCGTTATGGCGGTAAAGTTAATGTTCATGATTTTGACGGCAATCCAAGTCGCATTTCTGAAATGGATGCTTTAGTTGCTTATTTACAGGTTTTGGGAAGCTTTGTTGATTTTGCAAAATATGAGCCAATCAACTTAAAAAAAGATGAGGTGAAAAAATGATAGATTCTTTCGTTCATTACGCACCAACAGTTGCGACCATTTTTTTCTTTTTGACTTTCTGCTACATAATTTACGCGGTTTTCAAAAAAGGTACGAAAAAAAAATTCGATAAATATTCAAAAATTCCCCTAAAGGATAAAGACTAGAGAACATGACAGAGCATAATAAAACTCCAATTAATCCCGTAGCCAAAGAATTAAATGGCGGGGAAAATCCAAAAACCACGGGACATAAATGGGATGGAATTTCAGAATATGACGTTCCGGCTCCACGTTGGTGGCTTATAGTATGGGTCATTTGCATTATTTGGTCTTTTATTTATTGGGTTTTTTATCCAACTTGGCCAATTTTTGGCGGCAACACTAAAGGCTCCCTAAATTGGTCTACAGCTTCAGAATTAGCCGAGTCGCAAAAAGAAGTTTCGGCGCAAAGAGGCGAGTTGATTGAAAAAATTTCTAAGTCTGATTTTGATCAAATTCAGAAAGATCCTGAATTAATGGAATTTGCCATAAATGGCGGTCGCGCTGCTTTCAAAGAAAACTGTGCCGGTTGTCACGGCACTGGTGCGCAAGGTGGAAAAGGCTTTCCGAATTTGAATGATGATGATTGGCTTTGGGGCGGAAAAATTACTGATATTTATCAAACTCTTCATTATGGCATTCGTTCGTCACATGACAAAACCCGCTTGAGTCAAATGCCTTCTTTTGGCGTGGATAAGATTTTAAATAAAGAAGAAGTGGCAAATGTAGCGGAATATGTGATGTCGCTTTCCGATAAATCTTTGAGCAATAAAAAAGGTGAAGAAATTTTCAAAGCTAATTGCGTCGCTTGTCACAAAGCTGGCGGCATTGGAAACCGCGAAGTCGGCGCGCCGAATTTATCTGATGCAATTTGGTTATATGGCGGCAAAAAAGAAGATATCATTTTCACAGTTACTTATTCTCGTTATGGCGTGATGCCTTATTGGATTGGCAGATTGGATGATAATACAATTAAACAATTGTCATTGTATGTACATTCACTTGGTGGTGGCGAGAAATAAGATTCTCGATGACCCAAACTTTTAACAAACTAAATGCTAATCGGCTTCAACCAAATAAAATCAACCCTTCTCAACTCCTATCAAACCCAAAAACTTCATCACGCGATTTTATTGCATGGCAAAAAAGGTATTGGCAAAGCTAGTTTTGCTGCTGAAATTGCTAAAGAAATTCTAGGAAAATCTGCAATCTATCCCGATTTATTATTAATCGAAAAAGAAGCAGAAAAAAAAGAAATTACTGTCGATAAAATTAGAAAAATCGCTGACTTTTCTAATCAAACTTCCGCGATTTCTGCCAATAAATTTATATTAATCGACTCAGCTTGCGAGCTTAATAAATCTGCTTCCAATGCCCTTTTAAAAATCCTCGAAGAACCGCGTCCGAATAATTTCCTGATTTTAATTTCGCATAATTTAAACCGCGTTTTACCAACAATTCGTTCACGCTGCCAAATTGTAAAAATTCCCGATTTATCTTTGCCTGATTTCATCGAAATTTTGCGCCAAAATAACCTACAATTTCCGTCGAAAGATTTACAATTTTTATCTGAAATTTTCGATAATTCTCCTGCCGAAGCAATTAAGTTAGGATTAGAATTAACAAGGTTTTACGAGCTTTTTTTAAGATCACTTTACAATAAAAAAATCTCGGAAGAATTACTAAAAAAAATCTCGGATAAAAATTTTTCTTTCACAATTTTTGAAAAATCTTTTGAGTTTTTTATCAGCCGTTTATTAAAAAGACTTAACGCCGCGCTAGATAATTTTTATTTTGACGAAGAAAAAATTTTTCTAAATCTCATTCAAAAATATTCTGCGCAAAAAATTTTCATGATCGCCGACGAAAGCTTGAATTTATTGCGTCAAACAACGCAATTGAGTCTCGATAAAAAGCTGAGTTTTATTAATATTTTTAATCAGGTTTGTTACGAATGACCAAAATCTATAAAAGCATCGGCCTGATGAGTGGAACTTCGATGGATGGAATTGATCTTGCCTTAATCGAAAGTGATGGAAAAGAAATAATCAAAAGTAAAAATTTCGATTATCAACCTTACGACAAAGATTTTAAAACCCGCCTTTCCAACTTGATTTACAACCCTACAAAGCTTTCTGAAATCAAGATTATCGAAAATGAATTAACCGTTTTACACGCTCGATTAGTTAATCGCTTCATCGCCGAAAATAAAATCAATCGTCAAGAAATTGATTTAATCGCATTTCACGGCCACACAATTTTACATCTTCCCGCACAAGGAATTACCTGGCAAATCGGTAATCCACATTTATTAGCTCACGAAACTGGAATTAATGTTGTCGCAGATTTTAGAACCCGCGACGTAGTTCTGGGAGGTCAAGGCGCGCCTTTGGTTCCGATTTATCATTTTTATTTATTTGGCAAACACCCTCGCCCAGCAGCGGTTTTAAATATTGGCGGCATTTCTAATATCACTTATTTTGCGAGTGACAAAGAAACAGAAATCGAAGCTTTCGACATCTGCTTCGGCAATGCGCCTTTAGATGATTTGATGAAGAAAAAATTTAATCTCGATTTTGATGAAGATGGTAAAATTGCCAAAAGAGGGACTATCGATTTCATTTTAGCGGATCGCATTTTACAAAATGATATTTTTCATAAAAAACCGCCAAAATCTTTTGACCGCGATGATTTTTCAAATTTATTATCGCCAATTAGTAGCTTGAAATCTGAAGATGCGTTGGCAACTTTTGCTTACATGCATGCCCGAGTAATTCAGATTAATTTGGATTTTTTAACAAAAAGACCGAAGGAAATTTTTGTTTGCGGAGGTGGTCGAAAAAATGTCGCTTTGATGGATGAAATGAAAAAATGGCTGAACGGAGTTTCAATAAAAGCGATGGAAGAAATTGGATTGAATGGTGATGCGATTGAAGCCGAGGCTTTTGCTTTTTTAGGAATCAGAAGTTTTGTTGGCTTGCCGATAAGCTTTAGAAATACGACTGGGGTTTTTGGAAATAAAGTGATTGATAAAAATTTTCCAACTTCAGCTTGTGGCGGGGTTTTTTATAAAAGCGCTGTCGCGTAAATCAAGTTTTTCGGTAATTATTCTTTGATTCACAAAAAAACTCGAAGTCACCCTTGTAAAGGTTACCTAATTCGCTGACAGATTAATCAAATAAAGTCTCTAACTTTATTTGATTTTTCAATCAACAAAACGAGGTAATAACATGCAAAAGATTAGTAACATCGGTAAAGATAAAACCATTGAGAAGAACTACAT
>CANKYC010000083.1 GCA_947487845.1 Rickettsiales bacterium
GTCGGTCGTTAAAATTTTTAAAATTTTTTCATCAATTTTGAGCAATAAATTTCCGTCTATATCAAAATTTTCAAAAATTCCTTCAAGCTCTTCTTCATTGATTTTAACGCTAATTTTTTCACCCAAACGATAAGCTTTTTCAAGCCAAATTTTGCGTATGTTTTCAAAGCCAAAATCAAGCCAATTTTGGTAAATTTTTTCAAACTCGTTAAGAAAATTTTTTAATAAAGTTTCAGAAGAAATTTCTATGCCAAAATCTTTCAAGCTTGCCGCAGGAAAAATGGTATTTTCTGGCTTTGAATTAATATTTACGCCAATTCCCAAAATCACAAATTCGCAATTTTGGTGAGAAATTTTGCTTTCAAGCAAAATTCCGGCAACTTTTTTTTGTTCAATCAAAAGGTCGTTTGGCCATTTATTTTGAACTAAATTTTTGGTAAGTTTTTGAGTTGCCAATCTTAAAGCCACAATTGCCACAAAAGAAATTTGCCAAATTTTTGGCACCAAAATTTTTGGTTGTAAAACAAGCGAAAAATAAAGATTGCCAATTGGTGAAATCCAATTGCGATTTTGGCGTCCGCGCCCTTGATTTTGTTGGTGAGACATAATTATTTCGCCATGAAAAATTTGGCGCAAATCTGCTAACTCAAAAGCGTAAGAATTGGTGCTATTTAGGCTTTCAAATTGGTGAATGATAAAATTTTTGTGAGTGAAATTTTTCATCTGATAAAAACCAAGTTCATTTCATCTGACAAACTTTTTTCAAAGCGATAATTTTCTTGGCAAAATTCTTTTAAGTTTTGCGGATTGGTGATTTTATTTTTTATAGCAAAATTAGTCATAAGCCCGCGCGCTTTCTTGGCGTTGATTCCAACAATTTTTAGAGCATTTCCTTTTTGTTCTTTAAAAAAAATATTAATTACTTTTCCAAGAATAATTTTGGGATTTATCACGCTAAAATATTCTTCCGAAGCCAAATTAATAATATGTTTTGCGCCAGAATCTTTGATTTCTTGGTTATTAAGTTCTTCGTTTAAATAATTTGAAACTTTATCGCCCCAAAATTGATAAAGATTTTTAAGGTTTAAATCTTGAAAAATTTTAAATTTTTTCAAATCAGTTCCCATTTCTAAGCGATAAGGCTGAATCAAATCCAGAGGTTTCAAAACTCCATAAAAGCCCGATAAAATTCGCACAGTTTTTTGGGCAAAATCAAAATCCTTTTTAGTAAAATTTTCCTTATTAATTCCGGCGTAAACATCGCCGTCAAAAGCCAATAAAGACTGACGTGAATTTTTTAGATTATATTTATTTTCAAAATTCTGAAATCGGGCAAAATTCAATTCAGCCAGTTTTTTGCTGATTCCCATTAATTTTTCGAGATCAGAAATGGAGAATTTTTTTAACTCAAAAGCCAGCTTTTGCGTTTCTTTTGCGAAGTGCGGAATTGTAAAATTCTCTACATCAAACTTTGTCTCGTAATCTAGTGATTTAGCGGGTGAAAGAAGGATTAACATAATGATTTCTTGCTTTTAAAATTGGGCGAGAATTAAATGCGCGTCTAATTCACATACCTTCCTAAATTTTCCTTTTAAAAATGACACAAGAATTACCTTTAATGCGCAAGGCAACCGCAGTTTGGTTAGTTGAAAACACTTCATTAACCTTCGCCCAAATTGCCAATTTCTGTGGTTTACACGAACTAGAAGTTCAAGGCATTGCTGATGGCGATGTAGCTTCGGGAATTATCGGGCAAAACCCGATTTTGTCGGGCCAATTAACTCGTGAAGAAATCGCTCGTTGCGAAGGCAAAGAAAATAGCATTTTAACTCTAAATAAAAGCGCAGGCAGCCAAGTTAAATCAACTGGAAAAGATTCTAAATATACTCCAATTGCGCGCCGCCAAGACAAGCCGGACGGCATTTCATATTTGCTTAAATATTATCCTGAAATCACCAACGGCCAAGTTAAAAAGTTGGTTGGAACAACGGATAAAATGATTGATTCAATCAGAAGTCGCGCCCATTGGAACGTGAAAAACATCAAACCACGCGACGTAGTTTTGCTTGGTCTTTGTAGCCAATCGCAATTTAACGATGTGATTTCACAAGTTAAATCAGGCGGCGCCGAAGTTGAAGAAAAGCTAACTAAGAAAAAGAAAGCCCCAAAAATCAAAACCCCAAAAGCTAAAAAATAATGACTTTAGAAATCGGCCAACCAGCACCATTATTTACTAATCTAACTGACGAAGGTTCAGAAATTGCTCTGTTGGAACTAAAAGGCAAAAATGTAGTTTTATATTTTTACCCAAAAGACGACACGCCAGGCTGCACTATTGAAGCCCAAGATTTTACCAAGAAAATCAAGGAATTCGAGGCTCTTGATTGCATAGTTTTGGGTGTTTCTAAAGATAATAGCGAAAGCCATTGCAAATTTATCGAAAAATATAATTTAGCTTTCAATTTATTGGTCGATGAAGATAGCGAACTTTGCCGCAAATATGGTGTCATCAAAGAGAAATCAATGTTCGGCAAGAAATATATGGGCATTGATCGTAGCACTTTCCTAATCGATAAAATGGGCAAGATGGTTAAAATCTGGCATTCAGTGAAAGTTAACGGCCACGTTGAAGAGGTTTTAAAGGAATTAGCCAAATTGGCAAAATCTGCTTGATCTTTTTACTTTGATGAATAACTTGCCGCGCTCTTTTGTGCGCGGCTCGTTGATCGACCCACAATTTTGACCACAAGATTGATCTTAGAACCTGTATAGCATCTTTTTAAACCACAGATTTTGACATATTTTAGCGCTTTTTTAACAAAATTTTGACGAATATCGGAATATATTTGGAGAAATTTTGTTAAAAAATAAGCAAAAATTAGGACGAAATATGTGGTTTAAAAAGATGCTAAACAGTTTCTTATAAATCCACGTTTCCAACCAAATTCAAATAAACTTTTAGGAGTGATAATGTCTGTAGTTTTAAAAGCAGAAAAAAGAGAGCTGTTTGGTTCTTCTGCAACTAGAAAAATCAAAAGAGAAGGCCGCATTCCAGCGGTTATTTACGCTAAAGATGGCAACATCAATTTAAGCCTTAGTGGCGAAGAATTTGAGCATGAATATTTTAAAGGAATCACTTTAACCACGGTTATTGAGCTAGATCTTGATGGCAAAAAAATTAAAGTAATTGCTCATAAAGTTGAACTTGATCCAGTTTCTGATCGTCCAGTTCATGTTGATTTCTTGAATTGCGATAATTCAAAAACAATTCGCGCTAAACCAAAATTGGTTTTTATCAACCAAGATAAATCTCCCGGTTTGAAAAAAGGCGGTTTCTTACACATAGTTCTTCGTAGAACTGAAGTGATCTGCGAAAATGCGGCATCAGTTCCAGATAAAATCGAAATCGATGCTTCAACTTTGCACGTTGGTTACAAAGTTAGAGCGGCTAATTTAAAACTCCCAGCTGGTGTACAATTGGCTAAAAAAGACAATTTTTTGATCGCAAGTATTGTTGGTCGCGGTAAATCGGAGGAAGAAACTCCAGCAGCAGGTGCGGCTCCAGCAGCAGGCGCAGCTAAAGCTGATGAGAAAAAACCAGCTGATAAAAAATAAGATTGGTTTTTTAGGTATAATCAAAAAAGGGAAGTTCCTTAAAATGGAATTTCCCTTTTTGGTATATACCAAAACATAAATTTATACTCCCATCCAACAAAGGATTTTTGAGGAAAAATTGCGACAAAGAATAAAAACTGTATCAAGTGATACAGTGTTATTCTTCGAGTAAATTTTTACCAAAAAGACGAAGTTGGATAGGAGTATAAATTTATGTT
>CANKYC010000084.1 GCA_947487845.1 Rickettsiales bacterium
ATCTCTTGATAGCGCTAACGAAGTATTTTTGAGGAAAAATTGCGACTGAAAATGTAAGCTGTATCAAGTGATACAGCGTCATTTTCTGAGCAAATTTTTACCAAAAAGACGAAGTTAGCGCTATCAAGAGATAGTTAATTTGGTATAGGACGGCTCTTAAAAAAAACTTTCAAACTCATGTCACATCATCACAAACGCGCAAAGGTTTTTTCTATCGTAAATCAAAAAGGCGGAGTCGGTAAAACAACTACAGCTGTAAACCTCGCTACCGCTTTTGCCGCAATTAAAAAAAGAGTTTTACTAGTCGATTCCGATCCTCAAGGAAATGCCAGCACTGGATTTGGGATTGTTCAAGCACAAAGACAAAAAACAGTTTATGAAATCCTGATTGGCGAATGCTCAATTAAGGAAGCGATAATCCCGACCAGAATCCCCAATCTTAAAATAATAACCTCAACCGTTGATTTATCAGCCTGCGAAATTGAATTAATCAATTTAGAAAAAAGAGAATTTCTATTACGTCGCGCATTAAAAGAAGTTATTCATGATTTTGATTATATTTTAATTGATTGTCCGCCATCGCTTGGAATGCTTACAATAAATGCTTTGACAGCTTCCGACTCGATTTTGATTCCAATGCAATGTGAATTTTTTTCACTTGAAGGCTTGAGTCATTTATTAACCAGCCTTGATTTGGTAAAAGAAAATTTAAATCACGAATTAATAATCGGCGGTATTATTTTAACCATGCATGACCGCAGAAATAAACTTACTGAACAAGTTGAAATCGATGTGCGCAGCTTTCTAAAAGACAAGGTTTTTAAACATAGTATTCCAAGAAATGTTAGATTATCCGAAGCCCCTTCGCATGGTCTTCCTGGAATTATTTATGATCCAAAATGCCCAGGATCTTCAGCTTACATCAGGTTAGCAAAAGAAATTTTAAACAAAGAAAAACACTAATCAGGAGCAACATGCAAGAATCAATTCAGCAAGAAAGAAAATTAGGTCGCGGCTTGTCAGCATTGCTTGGTGAAAGCAAATCTAAAAATGAAACTTTTATTGTTCCTAGTAAAAATTCAAAATCAGTCGAATTAATTGAAATTGGAAAAATTACTCCCGGTATTTATCAGCCAAGAAAAAATTTTGATATGGTTGAGCTAGAAGAATTAGCTAATTCAATTAAAGAAAATGGTCTGATTCAACCAATTATTTTACGCAAAATTGGTGATGAAGATCATTATGAAATCATTGCTGGTGAACGCCGATATCGCGCCTCAATTTTGGCGGGCGTCACTTCAATTGCTGCGATTGTTAAAAAAATTAACAATCATGAAGCTTTGGAAATGGCGATTATTGAAAATATTCAAAGATCGGATTTATCCTTAATCGAAGAAGCCGCCGGCTATCAACAATTAATTGAAGAATTTGCTTATGGACAAGAACAAATTGCTAAAAGAGTTAGTAAAAGCCGTAGTCATATCGCCAATCTTTTGCGCTTATTAAGTTTGCCTCAAACTGTGCGCGATTTGTTGGATAAGAAATTGATTTCAATGGGTCATGCGCGCGCGATTATCAATTCCAATAATCCAGAAAAGCTGGCAAAAAAAGTTATAGACGAAGCCTTGACTGTACGTCATGTAGAAGATTTAGTGCGTGATGAAAAAATCGAGAAAATTAAAAATGTTCCAGTTTTAGTTAGAACAGAATCGAAAATTAGATTTATAAATAGTGAGTATTTAACTGATTTGGAAAATAAATTTTCTGAATTACTGGGAATGGAAACAAAAATTTCTTATAACTCTTTTAAAAATAATGGAAAAATTTCTATAAAATTTAGTGAGTTTGAGAAAATTCAAAATTTAATAGAGAAATTAGAAAAATAGTTTCATGTGAAACTTTTTATTTAAAAATTTAACAAAATCATAACATGAAATTAACCGCACATCCTTATCTTCTGGAAATCGAGACTTACAAACCAGGTAAAGCTAAAATTAGCAATAATACTCAAAAAATTATCAAACTTTCTTCCAATGAAAATGCCTTAGGCTCAAGCCCAAAAGCAATCGCAGCTTATGAAAAACATGTGGCGGAAGTTGTTCGTTATGCCGACGGATCTTGTTCAAATCTGCGCCACGCGATTGCCGAAAGCAATGGAATTGATGCCGAAAGAATTGTTTGTGGCGCTGGTTCTGATGAAATTTTAGCTTTTTTAACTTCCGCTTTTGCCGGAATTGATGATGAAATAATTTATAGTGAACATGGATTTTTAATGTATCCAATTTCTGCCAAACGCGTTGGGGCAAAAGCAATTTCAGTTAAAGAAAAAAATCTAAAAACTGATATTGACGCTGTTTTAAAGGCCATTACTCCTAAAACTAAAATTATTTTTATCGCCAATCCAAATAATCCAACCGGCTCTTATTTGAATAAGGATGAAATTGAAAAATTAATTAATGGAACGCCAGAAAATATTTTGATTGTTTTAGATCATGCTTACGAAGAATTTGCAGAGGTTTCTGATTATCCAAATGCTATAGAATTAGTTAATAAAAACCAAAATGTCGTACTAACCAGAACATTTTCCAAAATCTATGGATTAGCTAGTTTACGAATCGGATGGTCATATTCTTCAAGTTATGTTGCCGATATTTTGAATAAAGTTCGTGGGCCATTTAATGTTGGTGGACCAGCACAATTTTCTGCAATTGCAGCTTTGCAAGATGGGGAATTTTTTAAAGCTTCGAAGAATCATAATAAAAAATGGCTCGAAATTTTATTTAAAGAATTTGCTGAAATTAAAGATATCAAGGCTCATCCTTCAATTGCCAACTTTATTTTACTTGATTTTGGAAGTTTTGAAAATGCTAAAAAAGCTAATCAAAAGCTTTTAGAAAATGGCATAATTCTTCGCGAAATGATATCTTACGGTCTAGAAAATTGTTTGCGCATGACGATTGGAACCGAGGAAGAAAATTTACAAGTTTTGAAAATTTTGAAGGATTTGTAATTAATGGATTTGAATAGTTTAAACGAAGGCGATTGGCAAAACTTTATTTATCTAACTTTAATTTTAGTAATAATGGTTAGCGGATTAATTTCACGCCGCATGCCTTTTGGAAAAGTTTTTAAATATTTAGCAATTTGGTCTGCCCTCGGGATTTTTGCAATTTCGCTTTATGCTTACCGATTTGAATTTTCCGATTTTAAAAATCGCGTCATGGGCGAGATTAAACCTTCAAGCATTCAAATTAATGCATCAGGAGAAATGATAATAAATCTCGCGCAAGACGGCCATTTTTATATGGATGTGGAGATTGATGAGTCTCCAATGCGTTTTATGATTGATACCGGCGCGAGTGACATTGTAATAAGCGTTGCCGAGGCACGCAGAATCGGCATCAAGACCGAAAAATTAAACTTCAATAAATCTTACCAAACTGCCAATGGTATTTCTTGGGGAGCATCAGTTGTGTTAAAAACTATAAAAGTTGGAAATATGGTTTTTTATGATGTTCCAGCTTCCGTAAATAGTTCTGAAATGGGAACCTCGCTTTTGGGGATGAGTTTTTTAAGACGCTTTAAAAAATATGAATTCTATCGCGATAAATTGATTTTATCGATGTAATCCAACTAGACAATATTAGCTAATTATTTCTGGCACAGATTTTGGCATATACCAAATTAACTATCTCTTGATAGCGCTAACTTCGTCTTTTTGGTAAAAATTTGCTCAGAAAATGACGCTGTATCACTTGATACAGCTTACATTTTCAGTCGCAATTTTTCCTCAAAAATACTTCGTTAGCGCTATCAAGAGAT
>CANKYC010000085.1 GCA_947487845.1 Rickettsiales bacterium
TCTGTTGTTAAGAAGACTAAGAGTTGTCAATTGCTTAAGATTGCCAATCGAATCAGGAAGATTGGAGAGTCTGTTGTGTTCAAGATTAAGAGATTCTAATCCCGTCAGATAGCCAATAGAATCAGGAAGAGATGTGAGATTCAAAGAAGGTAAAGACAAGCATTTTTCTTTCCTTTCCTTGCATTCTAAAATTTCGCGTACCGCTGTTTTCCTGTATCCTAATTGCTCTTCGTCAATATTGGGTTCAAGAATCCAAGTAGCTAAGTCCTTGATAAAATCTTGATCATCTTGGCTGATTGGATTGGGTTTTGCGAAATTTGATCCCATTTTTACTCCTTAAATTAAGTATATTGGTTAGAAAAATAATTTAGTTAAAACGCGGTTTTAAAAAACTCAAACTTGAAACCATTAAAAAAATTATTCTTTACGTAAATTCAAGAAATCTCAAAGAAATTTGCGGGAAGTTTTTTAGGGCGAAGTTCATCGGCGTCAACGCAGACAATTTCTACATTTAAGCGCGATAAAATTTTACCGTCGCGTGAAATTTCTTGTGCCATTAAAATTGACGCGGCGCGCTTTTCTTTAATTAAAACCGAAACTTCAATTAGGTCGTCAAGCCTTGCGGGGCTTAGATATTCAATTTCGCATTTGCGAACCACAAAAGCCAAATTTTGCGTTTTTGCTAAGTTCGATTGAAAAATTCCGCGCGCGCGCAAAAAATCGGTGCGGGCGCGCTCGAAAAATTTTAAATAATTAGCGTAATAAACCACGCCGCCAGCGTCGGTATCTTCAAAATAAACGCGATAATTGGCGGAAAAATTATTCAACATTGGCGTAGCAATTCGGAGTTTCGTAAAGTTTTAGGGCAACGCATTTGACGTTTTTATCGGCAAAAAGTTTGGGGCAAATTTCGGCAAAAATATAATTGGCGATATTTTCTGCCGTGGGGTTTTGGTGCATATAATAAATTTTTTGCCCCGTTATTTCGGCAATTTTTTCGCCCAGTTTTTTATCTTTAATCGATAAAATTGTGTTATGATCAAAATTGTCGTCAATCCAGCCACCAAGCACTTCGCGAATCACGCCAAAATCAATTACGCGACCTAAATTATCTAAATCATCGGCGACGAAAGTTGCTTCCAAAGCGTAACGATGTCCGTGCAACATTTTGCATTTGCTTTCGTGGTTTATAATGCGGTGCGCGGCGTCGAATTCAATTCGTCTGGTGCAAGTTATCATTTAAAAAATTGATTTTTGTTTTTGTGAAATGTGAAATGCTTTTTAGGCTTTGATGCCAGAATTATCAACCCTCTTTAAGCTATGGAAGAAATCATAAAAAAACTAAAATTTGATCAAAACGGATTAATTCCGACAATCGCTCAAGATGCAAAAACAGCAGAAGTTTTGATGATGGCGTGGATGAATGAAGAAAGTTTACGCCTTACAATATCAAGCGGCTTGGCCACTTATTTTTCGCGTTCACGAAAATCTTTGTGGAAAAAAGGCGACACTTCGGGACATTTTCAAAAAGTGGTTTCAATTACCGCAGATTGTGATTTCGATTGTATTTTGTTGAAGGTAAATCAAATTGGAGCTGCTTGCCATACTGGCAGTAAAAATTGTTTTTTTAATAAATTATAATTTCTATGTCTAAATATAATCCTTTTAGTAAAAAAGAACCGAAACAACAACCTTCTGACAATACAGCTTCGGAACATAAGCCTTCTGAATCCTTAGTAGAATATGAAAATGTATATGGTACCGAGGAAGGCATCAAAAGCTCTGCAGATCCCTTAGGTAGTATCTCATCTATTAAGAAACACATTTACTTTGGAATAGAAAAATCATATTTACAAAAAAGAGCAGCGCAAGCAGCAGAAGCGGGACAAACAAATGATCCTAGTTTGAACAAAAAACATATATTAAGAGTAAATACTATTAATGGTGGAAATACTTATATTAGTAGGTTGCAAAGAAGATTGATGACAGTTTTGGATCAAAATATCGAAGAAAATCATCCTCCCCTAAGACCTGAACAGCAAGAATTCTTGATTGATAAAATATCTTCATTCTTGAGTGAACGCGAAGTGCATGAATTAAATTTGTATAGACATTGTTTAACTAAAACGGATTTAGCGAAGTCGAGTACTCATCCTGTGATTGCTGCCCTCAAAGTTACCGAGGGTTTAATGGTAAAATGGAATGGATCCAATTGCTTAGTTCCCGATTATGTTGACGATACCAAAAATGAATATATTGAAGCTTTGAAAGGAATTTTTATAGAAGCGCTACAATGGGATGAGAGTAAATCGCAAGAATGGAATCAGAGGAAATTGGATGCGCAGCAACCGCTAAAAAAAGTAACAAATCCTCTAAATACTAATAAAAATACTAATAAAAATCGACCAAATAGTGAGGTTGCGCCGACCAATAGTGAGGGAATTTCGAGTCCTTTAGAAGGAAAAAAGGGTCCCAAAAGTAAAAATTAAGAATATTTCATGCAATTATTTTGGCTCGAAATTAGCAAAAAGGCGCTTTTAAATAATGTTTCAGAAATCAAAAAACGTCTTCCCAAAAAAACAAAATTTATTGCCGTTGTAAAATCTAACGCCTACGGACACGGGCTTTTGGAGGTGGTTAAAACTGTTTCGAGAAATGTTGATTATTTTGCAGTTTATAGTTTTGACGACGCGCTTTTGCTGCGCGCAAAAAAAGTAACAAAACCAATTTTAATGTTGGGGCGCGTGTTTTCGGCGCAGCTTTTTTTAGCGATAAAAAATAATATTGAATTGTCGGTTTCTAATTTTGATGTTTTGGAAGCGGCGCAAAAATTTTCGGGCAATAAAAAAATTACAATTCATCTTTGCGTTGATACTGGCTTGGGTCGCGACGGTTTTATTTTTTCTGATACTAAAAAAATTCTGCAACTTTTAGCGCATAAAAATATTGAAGTGAAAGGTTTATACACCCATTTCGCAGCCTCCGATGACAGCGCTTTTGATGCTTATACAAAAAAACAAGTTGCGGAATTATTGAAATGGAAAAACGCGTTGGCAAAAATTGATATTCATCCTTTAATCCACGCCAGTTCTACGGCGGGAACTTTTATTTCCGATTTTGAATGTTGTTTTGACGCGGTAAGAATTGGCGGCGGAATTTATGGATTATGGTCATCGCAAGAAGTTTTTGATTTGCATAAAACCGAAACAAATTTATTGCCAGTTTTAGCGTGGAAAGCCGTGATTGTTGAGTTGAAACAGTTGCCAAAAGGAGCGCATATTTCTTACGGTTGTACTTTTCAGCTAAAACGCGACTCAAAAATTGCCATTTTGCCAGTTGGTTATTTTGACGGAATTCCCAGAATTTCTTCAAAAAAAGCTTGGGTTTTAGTCAATGGAATCAAGGTTCCGCAATTGGGACGCGTTACGATGAATATGATTGTGGTTGATGTAACCGACGTGAAAAAAATTAAAGTTGGCGACATCGCAACAATTATCGGCGGCGAAAAAAACCAAGTCGTCAGCGCCGAAGATTGGGGCGATTGGTCGGGATCTTTTAATTATGAAATTACAACGCGGATTAATCCGAATTTGACTAGAAAATTAATCAGCT
>CANKYC010000086.1 GCA_947487845.1 Rickettsiales bacterium
ACTTGGTCGTTAATGCGATATTTCAGCCATTTATCAATTGGTTTATAAGAGCCAATTTCTAGGTCGTAAGTTGTTTTGTCAACCCCGCTAAATTCAATAATTTGATTTTGGCTAGTTTGCAAAATTAGCAAGTTTGAAGTTACGCTAGGCGGCGTAATTTTTGCAATCATAAATTCGCCCAAACCCTCAACAAAATTAACCTTTAAATTTGGATCATTGGGCAAGTTTTTTAACAAATGCAAATCGATTAATTTTTGCCCCAAAGCGGCGTAAGCAAAAAAGGTTTGCGAATTTTTGCAAAAGGGAATTGCCGGAAAATCGCTTTTTAAAAATTCTAAATATTTGGCGCGATAAATGCCGCAATGCAAAACGGCGTAAATATAAGCCAAAACTGATTCTGGCGTGGCTTCAAAATTTAACTCCGCCAAAAACTGGTTAAATTGCGCGGTGAAATTTGCGGTTTTTTTGGTTTGTTTATTGGCAAAAAATTGCGGCGCGTGATCGTCTTTTTTTGATTCTTCTTCGTAAAGATAAAGTGGCGCTAGGTAAGTTGCCGAACAAAATAAATCTCGACAAATCGGAATTTGCGAAACCAAAACGTGCTGAAAATTTTGATTAATTTTATTTTTTTCAAAGCAAATTCCCAAATTTTCATTCTCAAAATTTTGCATCACTTCATATCTTGACCATGACAAAAACTGCGTCGAAGTTTTGCTTAAAGAAGTCCATCTTTTGTCAAAAACTCGATAATCAATTTGGCGCGGATTATAGTTGTTTGTGATGTCTTTTTTGGCGATTGCTAATTGCCAATTTCTTTTATCTTCAACCCGATAAATTGATCGCAGTTTTTCTGGGCTAAAGCTTTGATAATCTTGGCGTAAAGCCTCTAAATCTTTTTGTTTATATTTGATTAAATGTTCGTCATTTCCGCTTTCGACGCCGCTGCTAAATTTGTTAAAAACCTTATTCAACTTCCAAAATTTTTCATATTCTTTTTCAAAGCCAAAATCTTTTTTGATGAACCAAAAATTTTTGCTTTCTTGCGGTTTTAGCTTTGTCCAAGAAATTTCTGATAAAGTTTTATTGGCTAAAAATTCTAGCTTTTGGGCGCGCGAAATTAAGCCGTTTGCAAGGGTTGAAAAATAAAAAACTTCTTTGGTTTTTTGGGGTTTGGCAAGTTTGATAAAAAAGCAAATGCTAACGCCAACCATAATGTCAAAAATGTTTTTGTCGCTTTCGCCTTTGCGGGCTTTTCCGTGAAGATTTAGCACGTAAATTTCATCAAAACTTTCGAGCAAACTTTGGCGCATTTTGCGGTGGGTTATTCCGTCTAAAAAACTGTTATTAGTGATAATTCCAACCACGCCGAGTTTGTCTTTGTTGAAGTGATCAATTTTATATTGGGCAAATTTGATAAATTTTATGTAAAGGTCGTTAAGGTTAATTTTTTTCTCGTTCAAACCTTTTTTATAATCATTCAAAAGTCCGTCAATTGTTAGCGAAATCGCTTGGCTTTTGCCGTTGAAATAAGGCGGATTGCCGATGATGGCTAAAATATTTTCGTCATTTTTGATTTTGGTTGATTTTTCATGTTCTTTTTTCATTTGCGGCAAAAGCCCGCTAATGCTGTGTTGCGCGATGTCGAGCGTGTTGGTTAAATAAATTCCTAAATTTTCGTTGTTTTTGGCGTCAATATTTATGCCGCAATCTTTTAAATGTTTGGTCAAAATTGTGTGAGCAACAATGTAGGGCGTGTATAGCAATTCAAAGCCGTAAATATCGTTTAAAACTTTGTGTTTAATTTTAGCTTTTTGCAGCGAATCGGCGTTTTTATCGGCAATTAAATTAAAAACTTCTTCTAAAAAAGTGCCGGTGCCGCAAGCAAAATCAAGGGTTTTAACTTCGTTTGCCAAAAATCCGTCGGCTTTGTCAAATTTTTCTTTGATAATTTGTTCAACGCTTTTGACAATAAATCGCGAAACTTCTTTTGGCGTGTAATAAACGCCATTTTCTTTGCGATTTTCGGTTTTTTTTAGGTTGTCGTAATTTTTCAAAAAATCTTCGTAAAGATAAACCGCGATGCTTTGTTTTCCGTCTTGGTTTTTGGCAAATTCTTGTTCAACGCTTTCAATGTTAATTAGATTTAAATTTTTGCCAACTTGCGCCAAAGCTGCTTTGATGTTGGTTGGAATGTAATCTTCTTCGTAGCCGCTTTTTAAAAATTCTTTAAGCAGGCGATAATTATTTGGAATTTGGCGCAAATATTCGCCGGGATTTTCGTTTAAAGTTTTTTGCGATTCTAACATGACCAAAAGCAAACCATAAACCAGGCTTTGCGAATAGATGTCGCAAAAGTCGTTGAGTTGGTAGCTATATTGAACCGATTGCCCAAATTCTTTGAAAAGCTGTGAAAATTTGTGATGAAAATTTTCGCCCTCGTGGTTTTGCAAATTTTCAACATATTCGCGCAAAACAACCGAATAATAAAAACTTTGTCGCGCCAAAGCCAAAACCAGCGACTTTTTATTTTTGATAATTTGAGTTTGATAAAAGCCATAAAACTCGCGCAAAAGATTCTCGAAATCGGCTTGGTTGTTGGGGTTTTGGTTTTCGCTTAAATCGCAATTAAGCAATTTTACGCGGCATTTTTGCGCGCCTTTATGCAGCAAAATAAATTCTTTGTAGTTGGTGATGATGATATTTTCGCAGGTTTTGGAATATTTTTTGATTTGGTCGGAAGCGATTAATTTTTCTAAATCGTAAGAGATTTTTTTGCATTCGATAAATCCAACCAAACTGCGAAAAAGCTGGTCGTAATTTTCGTAAATAAAAAAGTCGGGCGTGCCTTCAATATCAAGCTCTTTGTCGGAAGCTTCGTGAATGATTTTTAGGTTTTTTAGTTTGAATTCTTGAGTTTGATTAATTTCGGTAAATAAATTTTCTAAAAAAGTGCGATAGCTAATTTCGTTGGCGTGGCTTGGGTTTAGAGATTGAATTTGTTTGATGTAGGTTTGAATTGGCGAAGAATTTTTCATCTAACCGATTTTAATTTTGGTATCGCCCAAAAATTCGTAAGGCGGAATTTCTAAATTTCTGGGAGCGGGGCCTTTTCTGATGCGGGCGGAAGTGTCATAGACTGAACCGTGACAAGGGCAAAACCAGCCCTTGTAATCGCCTTGTCCCATGATTGGAATGCAACCTAAATGCGTGCAAATTTCAATTGTTACCAACCATTCTTCTTTGCCCGCTTTTACGCGTTCGGCGTCGGTTTGTGGATCGCGCAATTCTTTGATGTCGACGGCGTTGGCTTCTTCAATTTCAGCTTTGGTGCGTCTTCTAATCGAAACTGGTTTGCCGCGCCACATAACTTTTTTTTCTTCGCCAGCTTTGATGTTGGAAATATCGACTTCGGTTGAAGCCAAAGCCTGAACGTCGCTTGACGGATTCATGCTGTCAATGAATGGTAAAATTGCGCAAGCAGCACCAATTCCAGCGGCGCTATAAGCGGTTGCGGTCAGCAATTTTCTACG
>CANKYC010000087.1 GCA_947487845.1 Rickettsiales bacterium
AATCAGTGCGCAAATCTTTCACCAATTGGTAAGGATGCAACACGTAAGAGCGAATTTGATGGCCCCAACTATTGTCGGTTTTAACTGATTCTGAAAGCGATTGCGCTTCTTTTTTCTTTTTCATTTCCAAATCAAAAAGCCGCGATTTCAGCATTTTCATACATTCAGCGCGATTGCGAATTTGCGAGCGATCACTTTGACATTGTACAACAATATTGGTTGGTAAATGCGTCATGCGCACCGCAGAATCGGTTTTATTAACATGTTGTCCGCCAGCGCCAGAAGCGCGAAAAGTGTCAACGCGCAAATCTTTTTCTTCAATCGTGATTTCAATTTCATCATCAACTTCGGGATAAACCCAAACTGATGTAAAGCTGGTTTGTCTTTTGCCGTTAGCATTAAATGGCGAGATGCGAACCAAGCGGTGAACTCCTGATTCCATCTTCATCCAACCATAAGCAAAACGTCCCGAAATTTTCATTGTAGCGCTGCGAATTCCAGCTTCTTCGCCATCTAAAATGCTGACAATTTCTACTTTAAATTTTTTGGAATTGGCAAATCTTTCGTACATACGAAGTAACATCACGCCAAAATCACAAGAATCAGTTCCGCCAGCGCCAGCGTTGATGTCAACGAAGCAATTATTTAAATCGGTTTCGCCAGAAAATAAGCATTCAACTTCAAAACTATCTGATTCTTTTTTGAGAGAAATTAAAGTTTTTTCAATATCTTTTAAAAGCTGCAAATCGCCTTCCAACTTTGCCAATTCTGCATATTCGCGATTATCTTTTAAGTCGGTTTCAATTGCCAAAAATTGATTTAATTTGGTTTCTAAAATTGATTTTTCTTTAAGAATTTTTTGCGCTTCTGTTTTATCATTCCACAGTTCAGGATCTTCTGATTTTTGATTTAATTCTATTAATTTTTCTTTAATTTTTTCCGGCTCAAAGACACCTCTTAATCAAAGCCAGTGAGGTTTCAATCTGGCTGATCAAATTTTCAATTTCTGCGGACATCGATTTTAGATTTTAGATTTAAGATTTAGGATTTAATGTTCGTTCTATAGTCAAACTGATTGAAGATATCGATCTTTTAAAAAAATAAAATCTATTGCGGATGCGGCGATTAACTCGCCGCGTAGCAATTCAAAAAAACCCAAATTCGACAAAAGTCGAATTTGATTAATTATAAATCCCTAAATCTTAAATCTAAAATTTTTTATGACTTCTCAAGCAAAAAAGTTCGACCTTTGTGTTATTGGCGCCGGCCCGGGTGGCTATGTTGCCGCAATTCGCGCCGCTCAACTTGGATTAAAAGTTGGCATCGTTGAAGCAAATCATTTAGGCGGAATTTGTTTGAACTGGGGTTGCATTCCAACTAAAGCGCTTTTGAAATCTTCAGAAGTTAATCACATGTTGCACAACCTTGAATCATATGGCTTTGCAGCTGAAAAAGTTACTTTTGATTTTGCTAAAATTATTGAACGTTCGCGCAGCGTTTCTAAAAAATTAAGCGGCGGAATTGGTGGCTTGATGAAGAAAAATAAAATCGAAGTTATCGATGGTTTTGCCAAATTTTTAGATTCAAAAAAAATCTCGGTTTCAAAAGATAATAAAGAAGTTGCGCAAGTTGAAGCTGCTTATTTTATTATTGCGACAGGAGCGCGCGCCCGCATAATTCCGGGCATGGAGCCGGATGTTGAAAATATTTGGACTTATCGCGAAGCCATGACCCCAAAAGCTTTGCCAAAATCTTTGTTAGTTGTTGGTTCGGGTGCGATTGGTTGTGAATTTGCCTCGTTTTACAAAAACATGGGTTCAGAAGTTACGCTAATTGAAATGACAGAAAATATTCTTCCGGTTGAAGATGAAGAAATTTCAAAATTGGCGCGCAAATCTTTCGAAAAACAAGGGATTAAAATTCATACTTCCGCCGCGCTTAAATCTTTGAAAAAAGGCAAAGGATCAGTTACTGCATCAATTGAAATTGCCGGAAAATTGGAAGAAATCACCGCTGAAAAAGTTATAATGGCAGTTGGAATTGTTGCTAATACTGAAAATTTAGGTTTAGAAAAAACCAAAGTAAAAGTGGTTAAAGGCAATATCGAAATTAATGGTTATCTAGAAACTGCTGATGCCAATATTTTTGCAATTGGCGATGTTGCGGGCGCTCCTTGGCTGGCTCACAAAGCATCTCACGAAGGTGTTATTGCTGCTGAAAAAATCGCCAGCAAACTGGGTAAACATGATGCCAAAAAAATTCATCCAATCAAAAAAGAAAACATTCCGGGCTGCACTTATTCAATGCCGCAAATTGCTTCTGTTGGCTTGACCGAGAAAAAAGCAATTGCTGCTGGTAAGAAAATTAAAGTCGGCCGCTTTCCTTATATGGCTAATGGCAAAGCAATTGCGATGGGTGAAACCGAAGGTTTAATTAAAGTTATTTTTGATGAAAAAACTGGTGAACTTTTAGGTGCGCATTTAATTGGCGCTGAAGTTACTGAGATGATTCAAGGTTATGTAATCGCGAAACAGGCAGAATTAACCGAAGAAGATTTAATGCATACAATTTTTGCTCATCCAACAATGTCAGAAATGATGCATGAAGCGGTTTTAGATGCTTACGGCAAAGTGATTCACTTTTAATTTGACAAACAAATTTGGATCCATATTTTGCCGCCCGCCTTTCTGTTATTTTCGCCTGCAGCCCTTTAAAAAAGCTGCTAAGCTTAATAATTATCGAAAGAAACTAATCAGAAATGATTAGCCTCTCAAAACCAATTTGGTGTATAAATAAAATGAAAAAAATTTCATTGATCATTGCTGCAGTTTCCCTTTTCGCAACTGCTGCTCAAGCTCAAGCTGTTAAAGCTGAAGTTAAAGCTGCTGCTCCAGTAGCTGCTAAAACTGCTGAAGTTAAAGCTGCTAAAGCTGAAACTAAAGCTGAAGTTAAAGCTGTAGAAGCTAAAGCTGAAGCTAAAACTTCTGAAGTTAAAGCTGACGCTAAAGTTGCTGAAGCTAAAACTGAAGTTAAAGCTGCTAAAAAAGCTCACAAAAAAGCTAAAAAAGCTGAAGTGAAAGCTGAAGAAGCTGCTGCTCCAGCTGCTGTTGAAGCTCCTGCTAAAAAGTAATTTAATTACTTTTTACTAAGTTTAAGAAACCGGATCAGCCAAAAAGTTGATCCGGTTTTTTTATTTCTATAATTTCGGAAAATGACGCTGCATCACTTGATACAACTTACATTTTCAGTCGCAATTTTTCCTCAAAAATACTTCGTTATCACTATCAAGAGATATACCAAAACATAAATTTATACTCCCATCCAACTTCGTCTTTTTGGTAAAAATTTACTCGAAGAATAACACTGTATCACTTGATACAGTTTTTATTCTTTGTCGCAATTTTTCCTCAAAAATCCTTTGTTGGATGGGAGTATAAATT
>CANKYC010000088.1 GCA_947487845.1 Rickettsiales bacterium
ATCTCTTGATAGCGCTAACGAAGTATTTTTGAGGAAAAATTGCGACTGGAAATGTAAGCTGTATCAAGTGATACAGCGTCATTTTCTGAGCAAATTTTTACCAAAAAGACAAAGTTATGGCTATCAAGAGATAGTTAATTTGGTATAATCTTTTTTAGTCAAACAACCCTTCAAACATCGCCAATCCATCTTTTGAACCAGTTTCTTCGTCAATTGCTCTTTCTGGATGCGGCATCATTCCAAGCACATTTCTTTTATCGTTAAATACGCCAGCGATATTCAAGGCCGAACCATTTGAATTAGATTCATCAGTCAAATTTCCATCAATATCGACATATCTAAAAGCAATATTTCCCTCAGCTTCCAATTTTTTCAAAATTTCGGCATCAGCAAAATAATTTCCGTCCATATGCGCGATTGGAACGCGGATAACCTGATTTTTTTTATATTTTTTCGTAAAAGCAGAATCAGAATTTTCAACCCGAAGCGCAACTTCGCGGCAAATAAATTTCATTTTTTTATTACGCAACAAAACACCCGGAAGCAAACCAGCTTCAGTTAAAATTTGAAATCCGTTACAAATTCCCAAAACTCGCACCCCTTTATTTGCAAGTCTTTTAACTTCTATCATTACGGGCGAAATTGCAGCCATCGCGCCGGAACGCAAATAATCGCCGTAAGAAAAGCCACCCGGAACTACGATTAAATCAAGATTATCATCAAGTTTAGTTTCTTGGTGCCAGATTTTTTGAACCTTACTACCAACTTTTTGTAATGCTGTTAAAGCATCGCGATCACAATTTGAACCGGGAAATGTAATTACTGCAGATCTCATTTAGATAGCCTCGTAAGTGTAGTTTTCAATAATCTTATTCACTAAAAGCTTATCGCAAATTTCATCGACAATTTCTTTAATTTTAGCCGGATTAGTTTCGGCAATTTCAAGCTCTACAACCTTTCCCTGTCTAACTTGGGAAATTTGATTAAAGCCCAAATTTTTATTTAGAGAACCTTCAATTGCTTTACCTTGCGTGTCTAAGACACCTTTTTTTAGAGAAATTAGAATTCTTATTTTCATGATTTTGTAAATTATATTATATCTTAATTCCTAAACGCGAAGCCACATCAATGTAAGCCTCAACCAAACCGCCAAGATCTCTCCTAAAACGATCTTTGTCTAATTTTTCTAAAGTTTTTTCGTCCCACAACCTGCAACTATCGGGGCTGATCTCATCAGCTAGAACGATTTTAGAATCTGCATCAAATCCAAATTCGATCTTAAAATCAACCAGTTTGATGCCGATATTTTTAAACATTGCGCGCAAAATTTCGTTAATTTTTAGCGTATATTTTTTGATTTCTTCTAATTGTTCGCGAGTCACAACTTTTAAAACATTAATCGCGTGATCATCGTTAATCAAAGGATCGCCAAGCGCATCATCTTTCAAACAAATTTCAAAAACCGGCGCTAATAATTCAACACCTTCTTCAATTCCAAGGCGCTTCGCCATTGATCCTGCGGCCACATTTCTAACGATAACTTCGAGAGGAATAATTTTAACTTTGCGCACTAATTGTTCACGCTCGTTTAATCTTTTTACAAAATGCGTTGGAACTCCGGCTTTAGCCATTTCAAGCATAATATATTCCGAAATCACGTTATTCAAAACACCCTTCCTTTCAATAACTGCTTTTTTTAGCGCGTTAAAGGCGGTGGCATCATCTTTAAAATATTGGATCAAAAGATTTTTATCTTCAGTGGCGAAAAGTTGTTTAGCCTTTCCTTCGTAGATTTTTTCTAATTTTTGCATTTGTTAATGTTTTATTTGTTAATCCCATTTTGCCAAAGGCGGAAGCGACATCAAAATTGCTTCCACATTGCCTCCCGTCATTAAACCAAATTTTGTACCACGATCGTAAACTAAATTGAATTCGGCGTAAAGTCCGCGCTTTCTAAGCTGCTCTTCGCGTTGCTCATCATTCCATTTTTCTAGCATGTGGCGTCGCACCAGTTTTGGAAAAATTTCTAAAAAAGCCAGCCCAACATTGCGAGTGAAAGAAAAATCTTTTTCAAAATCACCAGAATTTAAATTATCGTAAAAAATTCCACCCACGCCACGCGCAACTCCGCGATGTTTTATAAAAAAATATTCATCGCACCATTTCTTAAATTTTTCATAATAATTTGGATCCGACTCATCGCAAACTTTTTTAAAAGCTGCATGAAAATCAGCGGTATCTTGGGCAACTTCAAACATTGGATTTAAATCGGAGCCGCCGCCAAACCAATTTTCTTTCGTGCAAATAAAACGTGTATTTATATGAACCGCGGGAACTAAAGGCGATTTCATATGCGCCACCAAAGAAATTCCGCTCGCCCAAAATTTTCCGGTTTCGGCAGCGCCCGTAATTTGTTTTCTAAATTCTTCGCTAAATTCGCCGTAAACTTTAGAAAAATTTACTCCAACTTTTTCAAAAACATTGCCTTTCATCAAAGACATTTCGCCCGAACCGCCATCGCCTGATTTGTCTGGACGCTCCCAGTTTTTTCTAACAAATTTTCCGGGATTTTCAGCGTTAAATTCAACTTCAATTTTTTCAAATTCGGCGCAAATTTTATCGCGCAGATTTTTAAACCACTGCGATGTTACATTCTGCTTTTCTTCAATATTCATTTCAAAAATGGATTGCTTAATTGGGACGCGGTTTTGATAATATTTTTATAATAATCATCGCACATAATCATAGTCACCCGAACGCTCGATTGTCACCCCGAACGCTCGATTGTAGTCACGAACACTCGATTGTCGTTATGAACACTCGATTGTCGTCACGAACACTCGATTGTCGTCACGAACGCTCGATTGTCGTCACGAACACTCGATTGTCGTCACAAACGCTCGATTGTCGTCACAAACACTCGATTGTCGTCACGAACACTCGATTGTCACCCTGAGCTTGTCGAAGGGTGATTCAAGTCCGAGAATAAAATCACCCTTCGACAAGCTCAGGGTGACAATGATTAGTGATAATGATTAGTGATAATGATTATTTTATTTCACTAAAACATAACTTCCCAAAATGAATTTAAAATCAAATTTTCTTGAAGAATTCCGCGCGCGCGGATTTTTCGCGCAATGCACTCACGAAAAAGAATTGGAAGAATTAATGGCTCGCGAATCAATCACAGCTTATATCGGCTTTGATTGCACCGCGAAAAGCTTGCACGCTGGAAGCTTAATTCAAATCATGATTCTGCGCCTTTTGCAAAAACACGGACATAAACCAATAGTTTTACTTGGCGGCGGCACCACAAAAATCGGCGATCCAAGCGGAAAAGACGAAGCGCGCCAAGTTTTAACTGAAGAAAAAATTCAAGAAAATTTAAGCGGAATTAGAAAAACTTTAGAAAAATTTATCAGCTTTGAAGGC
>CANKYC010000089.1 GCA_947487845.1 Rickettsiales bacterium
GATTTGCATTTTAAGATTAGTAAAGTTTCAAATTCACAAAAAATTAAAACGGTAATTGAAACTTTGGGTGAAAAAAATCGTCAGGCCGAAATTGCGCGGATGCTGTCAGGAGAAATTGTGAGTCAAGAAGCGATTGCGGCGGCTTATAAATTGATCAACAATTAATCGAGCTAGGGTCTTCGACGACGCTGCGCTTTGCTCGACCACCTAAAATTCTTAACTAAGAAAATTTTGTGATTATCCCTTAAGACACAATGGATGTCACCCTGAGTTTATCGAAGGGTGATTTAAGGCTTCGATCTTAGAATCACCCTTCGACAGGCTCAGGGTGACATCGAGTTTTTTTGTGAATCAACGTATAATTACCGAAATTTTAAGTAACTTACCGAAATTTTAAGCAACGAATGTTTGCTTTCTTGATTTTGAAAAATATTTTCCAAAGCAGCTAATTTTCTTTAAAAAATCTAAAAAAATCTCCTTTTAAAAATGTCTGAAGATAATGCTGCAGTTCGGCATCTTCGTAACTTTGCCATAATTTCTTTTGCTATCTTTTTTGTCCTAGCTTTTTGTTTTTATATTACCGGCACGCTTGTAATCGTAACGGTCAATGGCAAATGGGAAATCATCAAAGCCTATTCCAAACTTACAATTGATAAGCAGTTCATTTATTTGTGGAATACAATTGTCGCTTACTGGAAATTTTATTTCATAAATTCCGATAAACTTACCGCAGAAAGTTACAATTATTTCACCACCAAACTCTGGATCACTTCGCTTCTTCCTTACACAATTTTACTAACTTTAGGCTGGATATTTCGCGCACCAATTATGGACTGGCGGCCATTTAAAAAACCAGAATCAATTCATGGTGACGCCAAATGGGCAACGTTAAAAGATGTTAAAAAAATGGGCCTGCGCGCCAAAACTGGTGTTTTGCTTGGGATGTATAATAAAAAAATGATCATCGCCGATGGTTATCAGCATATTCTTTTATTCGCGCCAACGGGCTCTGGTAAGGGTGTGGGTTTTGTAATTCCAAATCTTCTTTTTTGGCAAGATTCTGTAATTGTTCACGATATTAAATTGGAGAACTACGAATTAACTTCGGGTTGGCGCAAAAAAAACCTCAAGCAAAAAGTTTTTTTATGGAACCCAGCAGATCCTGACGGCGTGTCGCATTGCTACAATCCGATGGATTGGATCAGTAAAAAACCCGGTCAAATGGTGGATGACGTGCAGAAAATTTGTAACTTTCTTTTACCCGAACAAGAATTTTGGCAAAACGAGGCGCGCGCTCTTTTGACTGGAATTATGCTTTATTTAGTTGCCGCTGAAGACAAGCCAGCAACGCTTGGAGAAGTTGTACGCACACTTAGAAATGATGACGTGGTCTACAATTTGGCAGTGGTTTTAGACACAATGGGTAAAAAAATTCACCCAGTTTCTTACATGAATATCGCCTCATATTTACAAAAACCCGATAAAGAACGCGGTTCGGTTACATCAACAGCCAACTCGTCTCTCGAGCTTTGGGCCAATCCTTTGATCGACACCACAACCGCAACTAGTGATTTTAATTTACACGAATTTAAAATTATTCCGCACACGGCTTATATTGGCTTAACACCAGATAACATAAGCCGCTTGAAGCCTTTGATGAATATGTTTTATCAGCAAGCCGCAGCTTTTTTCACTGCTAAAATGCCACAGCCGCATGAAAAATTCGGCGTTTTAATGCTGATGGACGAGTTCCCGACTTTAGGAAAAATGGAGCAATTTCTCGCGGGTATCGCCTATTTTCGTGGTTACCGCGTGAGATTATTTTTAATCATTCAAGATACCGAACAGCTGAAAGGAATTTATGAAGAAAGCGGCATGAACTCGTTTTTATCAAACTCGACTTATCGTATTACATTTGCCGCCAATAACATGGAAACGGCGAATTTAATTTCGCAACTTTTGGGTAATAAAACTGCGACTCAAATTTCTTACAACAAACCAAAATATCTCGATTTAAATCCGGGTGCTCGTTCACTTCATATTTCCGAAACGCAGCGCGCATTGCTTTTACCGCAAGAAGTTATTCAACTTCCAAGAGATGAACAAATTATTTTGATTGAATCTCAGCCGCCGATTAAATCGAAAAAGATTTTTTATTTTAAAGAGAAATTCTTCACTAGCAGATTGCTCAAAAAAATTGCCATTCCTAAACAAGAGCCTTACATGCCAGATTATTCAAAAAATAAATCTTCAAAAGACGCTCCAAAAGATGCTGCTAAAGATGATTCTACGGGAACTATTTCGGGATAGATCCTTTTATGTTTTGGTATAGTCGTCCCGAGCTTGTCGAAGCATGATTGGAGCGCTCAAACCAGAATCATCCTTCGACAAACTCAGGATGACTTATACCAAATTAACTATCTCTTGATAGCCATAACTTTGTCTTTTTGGCAAAAATTTGCTCAGAAAATGACGCTGTATCACTTGATACAGCTTACATTTCCAGTCGCAATTTTTCCTCAAAAATACTTCGTTAGCGCTATCAAGAGATAGTTAATTTGGTATAGAACCTGTTTAGAATCTTTTTTAAGTTACCAAAACTAACTATTTATACTCTCAATTTCGAAATATGTTAATTTCATCAAAAGCAATAAAAGCAGCTGTAATCGGAAATCCCATTTCACATTCTTTATCACCAAAAATTCATAATTTTTTATTGCAAAAACATCAAATTGATGGCGTTTATTTAGCACTGAAAATTGAGAAAAATGATTTAGCTATTTGCGTTGAATCTCTAGTCAAAATGGGCTTCGCTGGCTTTAATGTTACAGTTCCGCACAAAGAAGAAATTTTTAAAATTTGTAATTACACAAGCAATACGGCAAAACTTTGCAAAGCTGTAAATACCGTAATTGTTACGCAGGATAAAAAACTTTTTGGACACAATTCCGACGCCGAAGGTTTTATTAACCACTTTAAAAATTCGGCACCAGATTTTGATTTTAATAATAAAAATATTTTTGTAATTGGCGCCGGTGGAGCAGCGCGTGCTGCGGTTTATTCTTTGATAAAAGCAAAAACGAAAAAAATTTTTATTACCAATCGCAATCAAAATCGCGCTGAAGAATTAATAAAAGATTTTGCTGATTTTGCCGCGCAAAAAAATTGCGAATTAGAATTTTTAGATGCCAAAAATTTTGAAGAAAAATTGAATATTTGCAATTTACTGGTCAACAGCACAACCCTTGGAATGGAAGGACAAGAGCCTTTGAGAATTGATTTAAAAAGCTTAAATCAAAGCGCGATTGTTTATGATATTGTTTACAAACCTTTACTAACCGAACTTTTACAAGTTGCGCAATCGCGCGGAAACAAAACTATTACGGGAGTTGGAATGTTGTTAAACCAAGCTTTAATAGGTTTTGAAGC
>CANKYC010000090.1 GCA_947487845.1 Rickettsiales bacterium
TAACTTTGTCTTTTTGGTAAAAATTTGCTCATAAAATGACGCTGTATCACTTGATACAGCTTACATTTCCAGTCGCAATTTTTCCTCAAAAATACTTCGTTAGCGCTATCAAGAGATAGTTAATTTGGTATAGAATCATGCTTCGACAAGCTCAGCATTGACTATGTCGTTTGATAGTTTTTGATTTCGTCTTTTTGGCAAAAATCTATCGCAGTTCGCGCGCCCTTTTTTCAAAAGCATTCATCATTTTTTCTGTCGCTTTCTCGAAAATTACTCCAATCATCTTTGTTAAGAAAAACGAGTTAAATTCAAAATCGATAAAAAATTCAATCTCACATCCGCCGTCGGCAAGATCGCGAAATTTCCATTTATTTATTAATTTTTTAAATGGCCCCTCAATTGCCACAACATCTACAAAATAGTGATTCTCCGCAGTTTTTCCGTGAGTTACGTCGGAGCGATATTTCTCAAAAAAATTCTTAAAATTAATTAATAAATCAGCACGCAAATTTTCTTCAGAAATAATTTCGACAATTTTTGTATGTTTGCACCACGGTAAAAATTCTGGATATTTTTCAATATCCATCACCAGTTGGTACATTTTTTGCGCCGAATGCGCAACGGTGCGAATCTCGGTAAAAGCAGGCATTAGCTGATCTCGTCAATTTTTGCGGCTAGAATAAAATCATTTTCTGCAAGACCGTCAACCTTGTGTGTCTGAATTGAAATTTTGCAATAGCCCCAAGTGAAATCGATATTTGGATGATGCTGTTCTTCTTCGGCAATCGCTGCAACTTGTTTTACGAATTCGAGTGCTTCAAGAAAATTTTTGAATTTAAATTCTTTTGAAATCCATTTGCCATCTGGCGAAATTGACCAGTTTTTTAAACCGGGCATATATTCATTAACCATGTCGCGATCGAATGGTTTTGAGTCGCTAGTACATACAACGCATTTTTTTTCTTTTAATCCTAACATACATACCTCGTATTTACATTTTAAAATTTTTCATTTCTTCGGAATCCATCATTTCTTGCATTTTTTTCGGGTCGATTTTCCCAACTTTTTTCATCATTTTTTGCATCTGCTTATATTTTTTCAGCAAACGATTAACCTCTTGAATCGTGCTACCGGCACCGCGAGCGATACGATGTTTGCGCGAAGAATTTAAAATATCAGGATTTGCTCTTTCTTTTTGCGTCATCGATAAAATCAACGCTTCTTGCATTTTTATTTCTTTTTCAAAACCGCCTAACTTTCCTAATTGCTCCTTTATTTTACCCATTCCCGGCAGCAAATTTACAATACTGCCAATGCCACCCATTTTTTTCATGTTACGAATTTGTGACAATAAATCATCCAAATCAAATTGACCTTTTTGCATTTTCTTGGCGGCTTTTTCCATTTCTTTGGCATCAAAAACTTCTTGCGCTTTTTCAACCAAAGAAACCACGTCGCCCATGCCGATTATGCGGGAAGCGATGCGGTCGGGATTAAACTCATCAAGCTCTTCTAATTTTTCGCCAATACCAATAAATTTAATGGCGCAATTAGTTGCCGCTTTCATGGTTAAAGCTGCGCCACCGCGCGAATCACCATCCAAACGCGTTAAAATTGTGCCGGTTAATTTTAATTTTTCGTTAAAACTTTTAGCAACATTTACCGCATCTTGACCAATCATTGCATCAACTACAAGCAAGATTTCTGTAGGTTCAACCGCTTTTTCAATATCAATTAATTCACTCATTAATTCGTCATTAATGTGCGTGCGTCCTGCGGTGTCTAAAATTAAAATTTCATAACCACCATCTAGTGCTTTTTGTTTAGCTTTTTTGGCTAAAAAAAGCGGCGTTTTTGCGCCGTCAAATTCATCAAAATCAACCGCAACTCTTTGGGATAAAATTTTTAACTGTTGGGCGGCAGCCGGTCTGTAAGTGTCGAGCGAAGCGAGCAAAACTTTTTTGTGATTTTTATTTTTAAAACGCAGCGCCAGTTTTCCAGAAGTTGTAGTTTTACCAGCACCTTGCAAACCAACCATCAAAATCACAATTGGTGGTTTGGCATTTAAATTAATTTCGGCTTTTTCTCCGCCCAATAATTTCACCAATTCATCATGAACAATTTTCACCACCATTTGTCCGGGCGAAACGCTTTTTATAACTTGTTGTCCCAAGGCTTCAGCTTTAACTTTCTCAATAAATTCTTTGGCGATTGGCAAAGAAACATCGGCTTCCAAAAGCGCAATTCTGATCTCACGCATTGTGGCGTTTAAATCATCTTCGGAGATAAATTTTTTGCCGGAAATGGTGTCGAAAATGCGAGTGATTTTGGTGGAAAAATTGTCAAACATTGGTTTTTTAAGTTTTTTTAAAAATTATTTTGCTTTGAAATATGCCAAAACTAACTGAAGAAATTGATTTTAAGCAACCAAAAACCTTGTTGCAAATGCGGAGATTTAGTTGTGCGCGTAAGCAATTCAAAATTACCCAAATTCAAACGAGGTTGAATTTGATTGAGTATAAATCGTTAATTTTAACTCAAAGTTCAGTTTAAAAGTCTTAATTTACAAAACTTTTAATCCACTTGTTTTGCCAAATGATTAGTTTGTTGAAGTTAAAAATCACCTTCCTTGTTTGTCAGAGCTAGATTGTTTGGAGTTGCCAATATTTTGCGCTCCAACAGAGCTAATTTTTGGGCTTGGCGCACTTATTTGAGTTGAATTTTCAGCCAACAAAGATTTTTGAAAAAACTGATTAATCGCCTGCAAAGTTATTTGTTTATCCTCTGTTTTGGCTTCTTCTAATCTTTTTTCATATTCTGCCCTAGTTTCGTTTTTTTGAAGTTCGGTGTCAAACTTGGTGGCAGAACTTGCAATTAATTCTTTAATTTTTGGGTGTTCTCTTAGTTCAGAATCGTCAAAGATGTGATTTATAACCAACGCTTCATCAGCATTTCTGTGGTTAAATTCGGCAACCGCATTTAACAAATCTTGTTCAACAATATTTAAGCAATCGCAAAGCATGTTACTGGCTGGAAATTCAAGACCCAATTTAAGAGCAACTTGTAAATAAGCCAAATGAGTTTCGAATTTATCCAAATCTTCGTCATCATCTTTAATTCTTCCTACTTTTTCTTCGAACTTTTCATTAAGAAACTTAATTATCGTTTCTTTTTTGGCATATTCAAAAAGCCGTTCTGACTGCATTTCTTCAATTGGCGTTTGCCCAATATTTTGAGTCAGCAACATATTTACGTAACACAAAGTAACCCTTCCGTCTCCAAAATTTTTAAAGGCAAAAGCTGCTATTTCAACGCATTTTGTTTTGAGCGATTCGTTTTGACTCATTTGTTCAACCAAACCAAAAAGAGCAGAACTCATTTCTTGTCCGTTATCTTTTTGCCAGTCTGTGGTTATTT
>CANKYC010000091.1 GCA_947487845.1 Rickettsiales bacterium
GTCGAAGCATGATTCAAGCCCGCGCTTAAGAATCATGCTTCGACAGGCTCAGCATGACATCAAGATATTCTTTTCTAGATCGAAAAAACTTTTTACCCCTGTTTAGCCCTTGAATTACAAGGGTTGATGGGGTTTTAATAATTTCTTAACCGGACAGCAGTGGTATTTAAAACAAATTTTGAATTTAGCTCCCGTAGCTCAGGGGATAGAGCATTGGTTTCCTAAACCATGCGCGCATGTTCGAATCATGCCGGGAGCACCAAAAATATTTATGATCAAAATCGATAAAATAACATTACCCGATAACGTAATTCTCGCTCCAATGTCAGGAGTTACCGACTTGCCTTTTCGTCGCTTGGTCAAAAAATTTGGCGCCTCTTTGGTGGTTTCAGAAATGATCGCGTCGCGCGCCATGATTATGCAAACTCGTGAATCAATGAAAAAATGCCAAAAAGATGAAGCACTTTATCCAATGTCAGTTCAACTCGCCGGCTGCGACCCAGAAGTTATGGCGGAAGCCGCAAAATTAAACCAAGATTTAGGCGCAGATATTATTGACATTAATTTTGGCTGCCCGGTAAAAAAAGTTGTAAACGGTTTTGCTGGAAGCGCTTTGATGAAAGATGAAGATTTAGCCACCCGCATTATGGAAGCAGTTGTAAAAGCGGTGCAAATTCCAGTTACCATGAAAATGCGTTTAGGCTGGAATTATGAAAATTTAAACGCGCCAAGTCTGGCTAAAAAAGCTGAAGATGTTGGCGTTAAAATGCTTACGGTTCATGGTCGCACCCGTTGTCAAATGTATAATGGCAACGCCAATTGGGAGCAAATTTCTAAAGTTACCGATGCGGTAAAAATTCCGGTAATTGCTAATGGCGATATTAAAAATTCTGCTGATGCCAAAAAAGCTTTAGAATTATCGCGCGCCAGCGGCGTAATGATTGGTCGCGGTGTTTACGGAAAACCATGGCTTATCAGTCAAATTAACGCCGAATTAAAAGGCGAAATTGTTGCCGCAGCGCCGCCAATCGAAGAACAAATGAATATTGTTTTAAGTCATTTTGCCGAAATGATTGAGCATTATGGCGAACAAGTTGCAATTCCACTCGCCCGCAAACATATTGGCTGGTACAGTTCTGGCCTTAAAGGTTCTGCCGATTTTCGCGCTAAAATAAATGTAACTCAAGGCGCCCAAAATGTGCGCGACGAAGTTGAGAAATTTTATTATTCTACAATTTTGGCATAAATTATTTTTGACAATTTAGCATTTGTTTTTACAACTCTTGTAAAAATATCACAAAGTTCTGCGATAAAAATACAAAGTTTCTCATTTATGCTAGTCAAATTTACCGTTGGAAATTTTTTATCTTTCAAAGAAAAAATTTCTTTTTCCTTCGAGGTCAAAAAAGAAAAAGATCACGAAGAAGCTATATTTTCAGCAAAGGGAATAGAGAATCAGAAATTTCTAAAAACCGCTGTAATTTACGGCATGAATGCCTCGGGCAAATCTAATTTCATCAAAGCCATTAATTTTTTTCGCGATTTTGTTAATGAGGGTTTTGTTTTAAACACGGGAAACGCCACCCGAATTATTCCCGTAAATTCATTTTTGCTAAATGAAGAAACTGAAAATCAACCAAGTTTTTTTGAAGCAGAAATTCTGATCGGATCGGAAAAATTTATTTACGGCTTTGAAGTTTCGCAAAAAGAAATTCATCGCGAGTGGCTTATTAGATCTCTCGGCGGCAAATGTTTTTTTGAACGCGAAAAACAAAATTTTGACATTAACCGCGATTACAAAGAAGGGCCTTCAGAAATAGGAAAAATCACCCGAGAAGATGTTTTGCTGCTTTCAAATTTAGCTAGATTTAACGGCGATCTAGCCAGAAAAATTGTTAACGAAATTACCAAAATTGAAATTCTTACCTCGCCAACTCAAGGTGATTTGAGTAACAAACTTTTCATGTTGGCAGTGTCAAAATACACCGATGACACCAATTACAAAAAAATTATGGATCAGTTTGTTTTAGAAGCTGATTTTGGCATTGAAGATATTAGACCAGAATATGGCCACGTGCCAAGTGAAGAATTTGCAAAATCCGCCCCTGAATTTGTGAAAGACTTGATTCAAAAAAGTAACGTCTCGCAAATATTTCAAAGTCGCATTTCTTTCGCTCACAAAAAATTCGACAAAAATAACAAAAAAATAAATGACGTTCTGTTCGATTTTTCGGCAGAATCACACGGCACTAGAAAAACTTTTATTTTGTCGGCACTTCTTGCCAAGGTTATTATTGAGGGCGGATTATTAATAATTGACGAACTTGACGAAGCCTTGCACCCAATGGTTTGCCGCTTTATTTTGTTTAGCTTTAATTCCAAAGAAATTAATCCGAAAAACTCTCAACTACTTTTCACAACCCACGATGTTAGCTTGCTTGATAAGGAATTTTTGCGCCGCGACCAAATTTGGTTTGTAGATAAAAATCGCTTTGGCGCTTCAGAACTTTTTTCACTAAATGATTTGGGAGAAAGAAACGACATCTCCAACTATGCCAAAAGATATTTGGAAGGCAGATACGGCGCCATTCCATATATCAAAGCCTTGGAAGGAGCAAAATAAATGAGGAAAAAACTTCCCAAGGTTTGCATTTTCCACAATGGCGCAGTTGCCGAGCTTGATTATTTTCAAGATTTTAAACATTTTTTAGCCGCCCAAGATGCTCAAATTATTGTTGAAAATCATGCAAAAACCGCGGGCAAAGCGCCGTGGCAAGTAATTGAAGAAGCAATAAAACACCAAAAGAAAAACAAAATTTCACAAAAAGATAACGACCAAATTTGGTGTGTTTTTGACATCGACGATTTTTACAAAAACAACCCCAAAAAATTTGAAGAATCTCTAAAAAAAGCCGAAGCAAAAAATATAAAAATCGCTTACAGCAACCAATGTTTCGAGCTTTGGCTTATGATGCATTTCGCAGCAATTTCCACCGCCATTCCACGCAAAGATTACGAGAGAAAACTTCAAAGTTTCTTTAAAAAAATTGGCATTGATTACCAAAAAAATTCATCAGGTATTTTTGATAAAATTCTAACTCTTCAGCCAGAAGCTTTAAAAAGAGCCAAAAAACTTTTCACAAAAAATAAACATCAAAACAATCCCTCAACCTCAATATTCTTAGTTGTCGAAGAGTTGAACCAGTTTTTAGCCAATGAGTAAAATCTTATCTTATCTAAAAGAAGTCGAAGAAACCCACCAAAGCAACATCGCGCGCGAACACGCTTATCGCGGGTTTTTGCAAAATCTTTTGCACCAAATTTTGCCTGAAGAAATTCGCGCAACTAACGAACCAGCGCGCATTTCTTGCGGCTCGCCAGATTATGTTTTAACTAAAAAA
>CANKYC010000092.1 GCA_947487845.1 Rickettsiales bacterium
CTTTCAAGCAAAGGAATTTCCAGCGAAATTTCTTTCGACAAACAGCGTCACGAAAAACTTTTCCCCGCTGATTTGCGCCCGCAAGCGCACGAAATTATTCGTACTTGGGCGTTTTACACGATTGTAAAATCGGCGTTGCACCAAAATTCAATTCCGTGGAAAAACCTGATGATTTCAGGCTGGTGCTTGGCGGCGGACAAAACCAAAATGAGTAAATCAAAAGGAAATGTAGTAACGCCAACTTCTTTGATTGAAGAAAAAGGCTCGGACATTGTGCGTTATTGGGCTTCAACTTCGCATCTTGGCGCCGACACGGCTTACGCAGAGGAAGTTTTTAAAATTGGTCAAAAATTAATCACCAAACTTTTTAACGCCGCGAAATTTGCTTCGATGAATTTTTCACAATTACAAGCAGATGCGAAAGCAACAGAAGCTTCGGATTTATGGATTCTCGCCCGTTTGCAACAAGTTGTGGAACGCGCAACGAAAGAATTTGAAAGCTTTGAATATGCCAAAGCGCGCGAAGTAATTGAAGAATTTTTCTGGCGTGATTTTTGTGATAATTATTTAGAAATTTGCAAAGTCCGCTCCTACGGAATTGCCGCTGAAAAGCTTGCTGGCGTTGAATTAAATGATGAGCAAAAAAGCGAAATCGAACTCAAACAACAAAGCGCAATTTTAACTTTAAAAGAATGTTTAAAAACACTTCTAAAACTTTTCGCGCCTTTCATTCCCCATATTTGCGACGAAATTTATTCAACAGTTTTTGTCGAAGAATTTGCTAAAACTAAGTCGATAAATGCGCGCGGAAATTGGCCGCAAGTCGATAAAAAATTCTTTAATCAAGAATTAATCGAAGAAGGAAAAACCTTGCTGGAGGTGATTTTTGAGGTGCGAAAATTTAAGTCAGAAAAAAATATTTCGATGAAAACCACGGTCGAGAAAGTAAAAGTGGCGCGGGTTGCGGGCATTGAAAAATTTGTCGAAGATTTGGCGAATGTTTGCAACGCCAAAGAAATTGAATTGGTTGAAAAAGAGAAATTGGTCGAAGTTATTTTCAATTTATGATTAAATTCTATCTACTTAATTTGAACTAGTTTAGTTCAAACAGATTCAGCCACAATTAACTTCTACTCGTAATTTTCTCTAAATTTAAAAAATAAAAATCATGACCAAATTAAAATTGATCGCGATTGCAACTATTGCTTTCGCTTTTTCTGCCAAAGCTTCTTTTGCCGAAGCTGTGAAATATCAAATCGAATCAAATCATGCTTATGTTTTATGGTTTGCCAATCACTTTGGTTTTTCCAATCAATCAGGAAAATTTTCTGATGTTAGTGGCGAAATTATTTTTGATGAAGCAAAGCCTGCTAATTCTTCAGTTGATGTCACAATTAAAATTGCCAGCTTGGTTACGGGTTTAGCAAAATTTGATCAACATTTGAAAAGTGCTGATTTTTTTGATGCTGAAAAATTTCCAACTGCGAAATTTGTGAGCAAAAAAATTAAAGTTATTGGCAAAGATAAATCGAAAATCGAAGGTGATTTAACTATTCATGGCGTGACTAAAACTGTTGTTCTTGATGCTAAAATGAATAAATCTGGAGTTAGCGCTATTACTCAAAAACCAACCATCGGCTTTAGCGCCACCGCTGAAATAAATCGCTCCGAATTTGGTTTGGAATATGCAATTCCGGGAGTTGCTGACAAGGTTAAATTAGTTATTGAAACTGAAGCAAATCGTTAATCTATGAATTTACCAAATTGGTTATTTTTCTTGTGATGAGATCGGATAGATCCTGAAAACAAGTTTCAGGATCTATTTGGTATATCTTGGACAAATTGTCCTAAAAGCTTTTTAGGATTTGCGTTTGAAGTTAAAAAGGATTTGATCATTTCAATCCAAGCTAACTCAAATTCTTAAGAGCCATGATTTTTGATCCAGTTCTACTAGCTCGCATTCAGTTCGCTTTCACAATTAGTTTTCACATTATTTTCCCCGCCTTCACCATTGGACTCGCCGGCTATTTAGCGGCAATTGAAGCGCTTTATCTCAAAAGCAAAAATATCATTTATAAAGAAATCTACAAATTTTGGGTCAAGATTTTTGCTATAATTTTTGGCATGGGCGTTGTTTCTGGTGTGGTTTTATCTTATGAACTTGGAACAAATTGGGCGGGATTTTCTTTTGCTACTTCCAATATTTTAGGCCCACTTTTTGGCTTTGAAGTTTTAACCGCCTTTTTTCTCGAAGCTTCGTTTTTAGGAATCATGCTTTTTGGTTGGGAGCGCGTTTCCAAAAAAATGCATTTTGCCGCAACTTGTATAGTTGCATTTGGGACTGTTATGTCAGCATTTTGGATTTTGGCGGCAAATAGTTGGATGCACACCCCGCAAGGCTTCATCGTTAAAAATAATATTTTTTATCCGGTAAATTGGCTGCAAATTATTTTTAATCCTTCTTTCCCTTATCGTTTTTTTCACATGCTGATCGCCACTTATATAACCTGCGCTTTTGTTGTAGCGGGCGTTTCTTCTTGGTTGTTGCAAAAAAACCGCGAATCACTTCACGCCAAAATAATGCTTAAAATGGCACTTGGTTTTATCATAATTTTTGTGCCGTTACAAATTGTAGTTGGTGACATGCATGGCGTAAATACGCTGAAACACCAACCGGCAAAAGTTGCGGCGATGGAAGGAATCTGGGAAACTGAAAAAGGCGCGCCGCTTACGCTTTTTGGAATTCCTGATGAAGAAAGTGAATCCACAAAATATGCAATTCAAATTCCAAAAATGGCGAGCATGATTTTAACTCATGATCCAGAAGGTGAAATTGCTGGATTAAAATCTTTCCCCAAAGATCAACGCCCGCCAGTTTTGCCGATTTTTATTTTCTTTCGCGTAATGGTTGGAATTGGGTTTTTAATGTTAGCAACTGGTTTGGTAGCTTTATATTTGTATCGTAAAAGAAAGTTGTTTGAAGCGAGATGGTTTCAAATTTGGTGTATATTGATGACGCCAAGCGGATTTATCGCCTTGCTTTCGGGTTGGTTTGTAACCGAAATTGGTCGCCAGCCTTATGTAGTTTATGGTTTACTTAGAACGCGAGAAGCCTCTTCAACTATATCTTCAGGGCAGGTTATGTTTTCACTGATTGTTTTTGTAATGGTTTATTTTGTGATTTTTGGTTCAGCAACTTTTTACATTTTAAGACAAATTGCGAAAGGGCCGCAGAAATTGTAATTACTATACCAAATTAACTATCTCTTGATAGCGCTAACGAAGTATTTTTGAGGAAAAATTGCGACTGGAAATGTAAGCTGTATCAAGTGATACAGCGTCATTTTCTGAGCAAATTTTTACCAAAAAGACAAAGTTATGGCTATCAAG
>CANKYC010000093.1 GCA_947487845.1 Rickettsiales bacterium
GTGAAACTGGTTTTTCTGCTTTGCGTTTCTGGCTCTGACCTACAAAAACGCCTCGAAGATTTAAAAAAAATTGGCAACGAAAAAGCCCAACTAATCGAAGACTTCTTCTTCAACAACCCCAAAAGCCGCGACCAAAATTTGTTTTTGCCCCTTGTTTCAAACAAGTTAAAGGAAAAATTTGTGGTAGAATCGTTGGAAAAAGTTTTGGGCAAAAAGGAGCTGGGTTTAATAAAAAATCCAAATTCTACAAACTCAAATCCGTTGGAAAAATTTTTTGAAAAATTGGGTTTGAAATATGAGCAACTAGATTTTCAGCCAGAGATAGCTTTTGTGGAAGAATCTGTTTGCCTAAGTTGGATTATCGCAAAATCTTTGCACCAAGAATCGCCGCGTATGATTGTTAAAATTTGCCAAGAATTAGAATTTTTTTATTGCGGCTACAGAGATTTAGAAGGAAAATTTGCCGCCAATAAATTAGCCATTTGCGACGCTATTGGTATAGCAATAATCAAAATGAAATATCCGCTTTTGATTGAGGTTTTTAAGAGCTTTGCGCGCAAAAATGATTTTGGATCTAAAGATAAAGCTCAGCCAAAAGATCGATTAAAAAACATTATAAATCTCACTTTTCCAGATAAAGAAGGTGCAGAAATTTTACTCGATCAAATTGATAGTTTTTTGGGCTTAGTTGGAATTGTCAGCCATAAAATTTTTCAAGAATTAGGACGACAGATAAATGACTCAAACCCAATTGAAACACGCCTCAGAACTTCACAAAAAGAAGTGATGATTAGTGTTTTAAATTTTTCAAATTTTAACAGCGCTTCTCACAAAATTTATTATTCATCAAATCATCAAGAGGTACTTAAAAATATTTCGGACAAAGATTTGGATCAATATTGTTTGGACTTGCGTGAAACTGAAGGTGCAACTTTTAAAAAATTTTTAGACGCAGCGAAAGAAATATTTGGAAGAGAAAAAGAAAAGAGGGAAATCACGAGTCAACATAAGATTGTTCTTTCAACTCGAGCTTCTGCAGCAAAGCTTGATTGGGGAAATTCAGAAGAAAAATGGCAGCTTCTAGATTTTGCTGAAGAAGTCTTAGAATCGGGAGCGCAAATTCTTTTTAACCATATTTTTAACGCCATTGAGGGAAAATTTGTGCCTTTGGAGTCTTATGAAAATGGAACAGCTGCTAAAGCTGCTAAAATTTCTTTTCTTGAAGAGCTAGAAAAAATACAAACAAAATATACCCCGCTCAAAAGCAATTGAAGAAGTCGATTTCTCTTAAAATAAAAATCTATTGCGGATGCGCCGATTCACTCGGCGCGCAGCAATTCAAAACTACCCAAATTCGACAAAGTCGAATTTGATTTAACTAAAATCCAAACAAGTAAATCGGTTGCGGATAAACTTCGCATATGTCGCGCATTCTTGATATTGCTGGCTTGAAAGCCCCAAAGATTTTGCGGAAGTTTTGATTTTAAAGTGAGAGAAAATTTCTTTTAGGCGTGATTCGTCGAAGTGAATTTTTTGTAATTCGGTTTTGATTTTTGACCAATTTGGGTTTTTGCCATTGAGGTTTTTGCCATTGAGGTTTTTGCCATTGGGATTTTTGATTTGTTGAATTGCCAGTAATTTTTGTTCATATTCTTTTTTGCATTCTGCGGCGATTTTTTTGCCGAAAAATTTTTGTAATGTTGGATGAATAGATCCCGAAACAAGTTCGGGATGACGATGTTGGTAAGTTGTGCTTAATAAATAATGTTGGCAGGTTGTGCTTAATAAATGTTTTTGCATTTTCGCGGCAGTTAAAGTTGTTGCCGCAATCATCGCGCCGTGTAAGTTTTTTTGCGCTAATTTTGGATATTTCATTTCAATTGCATGCGCAATTAAATGTTCGCTTTGGCTTGCTGGATAAGAGCCGCCACTGATCGTCATTCCTTGGCCGGAAAGTAATAAAATTTCGATTAAAATTTTTAAAAACTCTTCGTCGCGAATTGAAAATTTTTGGAAATTTTTTACTAAAAATTCCATTTTTTCTTTAAGCATTTCAAAAGGTTTTTGGTCAAATTTGGTGCCTAAAATTTTATGCGATAAATACCAATCAAACCAACAAGAATAAAAACATAAACTATCGCCAATACCTGCTTTTGTAAGTCTTAAAGGAGATTTTTTTAAAATTTTTAAATCACAAAAAACCGCAATTGGCAATGTTGCGCTCAAAGTTTTTTTATGTCCCAAAATTGTGATTGAAGCGTTTTTTGATAAATAGCCATTCATTGAAGCGGCGGAGGCAAAAATGGCGTAAGGAATTTTTATTTTTGCAGCAGTGAATTTGCACAAATCGTTGATGGTTCCGCTTCCAAGAGCCAAAATTAGGTCACAGTTTTTAGCGGCAATTGCAATTTTTTTTAGATTTTTTTCATCGGGTTTTGGGCTTTTTAAAATTAGGATTTTTTTAAAAAAACTTGTGTCAAAAAATCTTGCACAGTTTTTCCAGATTTTTTCATCGGTTACAAAAAGGATTTTTTTATTCTTAAAACCTAAATTGGAGATTAATTTTTCAGCTTGAGACGCAAGACCATAAGAAATATAAACAGATCCTAAAACAATTTCAGGATGACGGATTTTTTTTGAACTAGCCTCTTTAAAATCTTCTTCTTGAACTCGTTTCAGGATCTTTAACACTGAACTATTTTGATTATTAACTTTATTTTTAATCATGAAAAAACTTGTGAGATAAAATTGGATTTTTAAGGTGCAATTCTTCTTACTCGCATCCTTTCGGCAAATCAAATTTATTTTCAAAAAAATGGAAAATTTTCAATTATTTCTCCTGATTTTACAGGTAGTTATCGCCGTTGTTTTGATTGTTTTGGTTTTATTACAAAAATCAGACGGTGATTCTTTAAGCGGCATTGGCGGCGGTTCGGGCGGCTTGAATTCTGTAATGTCGAGCAAAGCTTCAGCTTCAGTTTTAAGCAAAACCACCATGATTTTGATTGGTATTTTTATGCTAAATTGCTTGGTTTTGGCTTCTCTTTCTAACTCTTCAAATAAAGCGATTGAAAAAGATTTAGATAAAATCATTCAACAACAAGAAAATTCCACCCAAACACAAACTCCTGGCGAACCAGCAGCGCCAACAATTCCACCCGTTAAATAATTAAATTAATCAAAATGAAATCTACAGCTTTAAACCAAACTCATCGCGCTCAAGGCGCTAAAATGGTTGAGTTTGCTGGTTACGATATGCCCGTTCAATATCCAGACGGAATGTTGAAAGAACATGAATGGACGCGCTCTGGAAATGTTGGCATTTTCGACGTTTCGCACATGGGACAATTTTTTATTGAAGG
>CANKYC010000094.1 GCA_947487845.1 Rickettsiales bacterium
ATTATTTTTATTCCAGATTTTGGCATATTTTGAGCGCTTTTTTGGTAAAATTTCGAAAAATATCTGGATATATTTTGAGAAATTTTACCAAAAAATAAGCCGAAATAGGACGAAATATGGAATAAAAATAATTAGCTAACAGTGTCTAAGAGTTTGTTTGCAGTTGCAACTTGGTATAATTTTTAAAAAAACAAAATTATGAGCATTAAAAATATCAAATCAGAAACTTTAAAAAATTGGCTAAAAAACCACGAAGCAGTTTTAATTGACGTTCGCGAGCCCGGCGAACACGCCGCCGAAAGAATTTCTGCTGCCAATTTATTACCGCTTGGCGACGTTTGTTTAGAAGCTTTACCAAATTTTGAAAATAAAAAACTGGTTTTGCATTGTAGATCGGGCAAGCGCAGTTTAAATGCTTGCAATAAACTTTTAGAAGAAAACCAAAATCTTGAAATTTTTAATCTTGAAGGCGGAATTTTAGCGTGGATCGGCGCTGGTTTTAAAGTTGAAAAATCGGGCAAATTTTTCTTACCGCTCGACCGCCAAGTTCAATTAACAATTGGCTGCGGCGTTTTTTTTGGCAGCTTGCTGGCTTATTTTTGTCATCCACTATTTTTTATTTTACCAGCGTTCTTTGGCGCTGGTCTTTGTTTTGCGGCACTTAGCGGCTGGTGCGGTTTGGCAATTTTACTCGCCAAAATGCCTTGGAATAAAAATGGCGGCGCAAACGCCAAATCGTGTTTTTTAAGATAAAACTTCACAAATTTTGCCGTTTTTCATTGTCAAAATTTTATGCGAAATTTGTTCGACCGCGTCAACATCGTGCGAAATAAAAATGTAAGAAATTTTTTGGGTTTGTTGAATTTCTAACAGCAGCCGCAAAATCTGGTTTTGAGTAGCAAAATCAAGAGCCGAAGTTGGTTCGTCAAGCACCAAAAGCTGCGGATTTAAAATTAAGGCGCGCGCAATTGCCACGCGTTGGCGTTGACCGCCCGAAAGTTGATGCGGGTAACGATTTTTTAACTCTAAATCAAGATCAAGCCTTGTCATTATTGAATCTAAATCACCTTTAATTTTGTGAATTAGCAAACCTTCTAAAATAATATCGCGCACCAACATTCTGGGATTGAGGCTTGAAAATGGATCTTGAAAAACAATTTGAATTTTTTTTCGCAGTTCAAAATCATTTTTTGCCCAAGTTTTTTCGCCGAAAAATTTTGCTTCGCCTCGCCAAGAAATTAAATTGAGTAAAGCCAAAGCGAGCGTTGATTTTCCCGAACCGCTTTCGCCAATAATTCCCAAATTTTCTCCCATTTTTAGTGAAAAATTTAAGCCATAATTGGCATAAAAATTCTCTTTTTTAAGCCAAGATTTTTTGACTTTGTGAATTACTGAAAGATTTTTTACTGCCAAAATTTCCTCAACTTCAAACGCCGCCGCTCTTTTTAATTCAAGGTTCGGCAGATTTGGCAAAACTTCAATTCCGCCTTGAGCAACAATTTTTCCTTCGCGCAAAATAATCACCTCATCAGCAATTTTTTTAACCACCCGCAAATCGTGCGTGATGAACAAAACCGCCAAAGCAAGCTGGTTTTTTAGACGAATAATTAAATCTAAAATTTCGTTTTGAACTCGCAAATCCAGCGCCGTTGTTGGTTCGTCAGCAATTAGAATTTTTGGATTATTTGCCAATGCAATTGCAATCATCACGCGCTGTTTTTGTCCGCCCGAAAGCTGGTGCGGATAAGAATTTAATCTTGAAGAAAGATTTTCCAATTCGACCATTTTAAGTAATTCGCCAACACGATTTTGCAGATTTTTCTTAGAAATTTTTGGATTATGAATTGTTAAAGCTTCAGCGATTTGATCGCCAATTTTATGCAGCGGATTTAATGAAGAATTTGGATCTTGAAAAACCAAACCAATTTCTTTGCCACGAATTTTGCACAGTTTTTTTTCATCAATTTCAAGTAGGTTTTTTTGATCAAAAATAATTTCGCCAAAAATTTTTGCGTTTGACCCAAGCAAATTAACAATTGCCAGCGCAACACTAGATTTGCCCGAGCCACTTTGACCAACTAATGCTGTGATTTTTTTAGAAAATAAATCAAAAGAAACGCCTTTTACAACCTGATTTTTTTCAAAAAAAACCGCTAAATTTTTAACAGATAAAGCCGTCATTGAGGTAAAAATTTATTTTAAAAAATGACATAAAAAAAACCGCCGACATTTTTATTATGGCGCTGTTGCGTAAATCAAATTTTTCGACGAAAAAGTTGATTTACGCGACAGCGCCATTATCGACTTGTTGCTGTAATTATTGGAAGTCGCTTAAATATTGACGGAAGCGCAATTCTAATGACAGAATTTTGTGAAAGATTTGCTCAAAATTTTGATATTTATGGTAATTATAACTTGATTCACAAAAAAACTCGATGTCACCCTGAGTTTGTCGAAGGGTGATTCTAAGATCGAAGCCTTAAATCACCCTTCGACAAACTCAGGGTGACATCTATTGTGTTTTAAGGGATAATCACCAAATTTATTTGGAAGAAAATTAAGCAGCTTTCAAGCAAGAGAAATCAATACTTCTGGTGGGATTTCACACAAGAAAGATAAATTTATTGATGACATCGCCGCAAGCATTATTTTGCAGCATTTTCTGGATCATATATATACCAAAAATGAATAAACCCTAAAAAAAATTTACTATTGAGGAACGCAATCCGATCCCGATATCACAAATCCAACTGGACAAGAAAAGGCTGGATATCTTACAACCACAATACCACTTCCACCTTTTCCTGGTGAAGCGTTCCAAGCACCTCCTCCTGAACCTGTATTAGCGGCGGCATTAGATGCAGCTGTGTTGTTGGCATCGCCCGTTCCATCTCCAGTTCCACCAACACCACTACTTGTAACGCCGCGAAGCGCCACCACCAGCTGCAGAAACGTCACTGGATCCGCCGCTGCCACCACCGCCAACAACCATAATTTGTACTATTTTTGCAGCGGTGCAATTCAAAGATCCTAAAGCAAGAAATCTATGAATTACTTGGCCTACAACTGTTGTGGTGTCTGGCGTGTTGCCCGTACAATTTGGTGAAGTGATTTTACAGGATTTATCAATGACAAAAGTTCCCTCCTCCACTTGGCATATAACCATTCCCCGTGTCGCAGGAATTACAATTTCCACCAGAATAAACATGTCCAGTTGCACAAGCACATGTCCCGGTAATCGCAGGACCACCAGAGCAAGTTGCAGTAAATGGAGTCGAAGAATAATGGTTTGCAGTATCGCAAGTATTGATACTGGTTCTACTGATACAGTTCCCG
>CANKYC010000095.1 GCA_947487845.1 Rickettsiales bacterium
TGTCCATAACGTTCAACTTCATCGCGCAAAACACGAACTTGTTGCGAGTGACAACCATAACAGCCTTCGCGTTTATAGATTTTAGAACCCACCAGCTCAAGCGGCGTATATGGTCGCATGCCTTCAACTTTTTCGATGGTAGTTTCCATGCGAAATAATGGCGCAATTTCAACAAGACCGCCGATTGAAATAACAATAACTGTAAGAACTAAAAGCAGAATCGAGTTACGCTCAATTTTGTCGTGATTAAACATTTTTATTTTTATTGGTTTAGAGATTGATTCAAATCGTTAAAAATTTTATTTGCTAAATGATAAGCTAAATTAACCGGAACGGCGTTGCCAATCATTTTATAACCATCGGCAATATTTTTATACTTAAAAATAAAGTCATCGGGAAAAGTTTGTATTCTGGCGCATTCACGAACTGACAAACGGCGATAAAGATGCTCTTTATTTGGCACAAAAATTTTTTTATTTTGCGCAACAAATTGCATTTTTGGGGCTTGTGGATGAAGTGGCGCGTGCCTTCCGCCAGCTTGAATTGTGAAAGAAGGTTCGTCCCAAGAACGCACGCGATTTCGCGACATGTAAATTGTAGAAAATCCGCCATTCATATATTCATGATTTGAAATTTCCAAATCGCCCTCATTTGGTTTATTGCCTTCTTGCGCATGTTTTGCGAAGCCTAAATCGCCAATTGCATCTTTCAAAACTAACTTATTTTTTTGTGGATTTGGGAATTCAAATTTTTTACCCAAATCTAAGCGATAGCCAACAATGATAAGGCGCAAGCGATCTTGCGGCACATCAAAATCATTGGCATTTAAAAGTTTTGAAGAAACTTCGTAGCCAGCGTTTTTAAATTCTTTTAAGATATTTAAAAAAGCATTTTGGTGTTTTGGATGTAAAATTCCTGAAACATTTTCGGCAAGAAAAAATTTAGGCTTTTTTTCGTTTAAAATTCTGATATAGTCATAAAAAAGTTGACCTCTTTTATCATCAATTCCGCGACCAGCTCCGGCCTCGCTCCAACTTTGACAAGGCGGCCCGCCAATTATTCCGTCGCAAGCAGGAACTTCGTTTGAAAGAATTTTGGTGATGCTTTTTTTCTCCAATTTGGTGCTTGGAAAATTATGTTCAAAAGTGCCCCAAATTTTTGAGTCATATTCATTCGCCCAAATCGTGTTAAATCCAGCTTTTTCAAAACCTTTATCCAAACCGCCAGCTCCTGAAAATAGTGAGATTATTTTCATGTTTTTCTAAGAGAATAAATTCATTTGCACTGGCGAATTTTGTTCTTGGTTTTCTGTAACATTTTTTGGTTTTTTTGTTGTTTTAAACTTGTTTTCAACTGTTTCTATTATTGAATTTTCAGGAAGTTTTTCAATTTCTGTTTCGTTAAATTGATAAACTTTTTTACACTTAATTTCGGTTTTTTTTGGGTCGAGAATTCCGTTAATTTCGATTTCTTGATATTCAAAAAGCGCAATTATTTTAACATCTTCTTCATTTTCTTTAAATTTATATTTGCTGGTTTTTAAACCTTCGGCAAAAGATAAATCGTCTAAGAAAAATCTTAATTCTTCGTCACTTGTTACACATTGCGAAACCCATTTTAATTCTTTTGGCTTTCGCCCTTTTTTGCTAGTTTGGCTGCGTTTTTTTATTACTGGCTGAAGAATAAAAACTTGGTGAATTTTTTCTTCTGGCGGCAATTTTTTTTCACTGTCTTTTGTTAAATAATTAACAAAATCAGCTTTTTTAATTGGAAAATTTCCTTCGTTGCAAAACTCAATTGCTCTTATTTTTTTATTTTCTTGGCAGGCTTTGTAAAAGCGATTACGTGCAGCGAAAGATTTTGGAAGATCTTCAACTTTAATGCCATTTTTTGTTAGTTCGTCGTTGGGGTTTTCTAAAAAATTTTTAGTTCCTTGTATTATTTTTTTTGAAGCTTCTGGCGACTTTCCAAAATTTTCGATAAACCAAGTGGGTTCATGTTCAAAAACCCTTTTGAACAAAGCTTTACCGATAGTTGTATCTAAAAATTGAGCTGTTTGATTAACAACCACCACCACGGTGGTTGCAGCCCAGCCAAGTTTTTTAATCTTAACTAGTAGTTTTTTTAAAAAACTCCCATCTTCAGGCGGCAAAACAAAAACCTGAATCTCAAATTTTCCTTCAAAAAATTTTTCGTTAAAATCTTTTAAAATTTCTTCCACGCTTTGCGCGGTGACCACAAAAGTTTCAAGCGCCAGCGAATGTTCTTCGACTTCTTTTTCACGATCAAAAACATCAAAATGAACTAAGAATAATTCTTCTTTTACAAGTTGTTCATTCATCTCAAAAAAGGCGTAAAATTAATCATTTTTTGAGTGAATGGTTTTGTAAAAATTCCACGCCATCAAACAGGCGCCGGTTAAAAAGAAAATTCCGCCCAGCGCGCGCGTGATGTAAAGCGGGTGAAGAACTTTCAAAGTTTCGACGAATGAATATTGTAAGAAACCCATTTCGTCGTAAGAGCGCCACATCAAACCTTGTGCGATGCCGGAAATCCACATGGCAGAAACATATAAAACAATGCCAATTGAGGCCAGCCAGAAGTGAGTTGATACTAACTTCATTGAATAAAGATCTTTCTTGCCCCACAGAATTGGAACCATGTGATAAAGCGCGCCAAAGCTGATTAATGCAACCCAGCCTAAAGCGCCGGAATGCACGTGGGCGATTGTCCAATCGGTGTAATGTGAAAGTGAGTTTACGGTTTTGATTGCCATTAACGGGCCTTCGAAAGTACTCATTCCATAAAACGCAACGGCGGTGATTAAAAAGCGTAAAACCGGATCGGTGCGCAGTTTGTCCCACGCGCCGGACAAAGTCATAATGCCATTAATCATGCCGCCCCAAGAAGGCATCCAAAGCATAATCGAAAAAGTCATGCCTAAAGTTTGCACCCAATCAGGCAGTGACGTGTAATGCAAATGATGCGGGCCCGCCCAAATATAAATAAAAATTAAAGACCAAAAATGCAGAATAGAAAGTCGGTAAGAATAAACGGGGCGTTCGGCGCGTTTTGGAACGAAGTAATACATAATTCCAATAAAGCCGGCGGTTAGAAAAAATCCAACTGCGTTATGACCATACCACCATTGAATCATGGCGCTTTGAACGCCGCCAAAAAT
>CANKYC010000096.1 GCA_947487845.1 Rickettsiales bacterium
TCCCGCCGCTCTTAGCTATAGAAATGGCGTAGATGATATGAATGGCACGGTTACAACTGCAAACTGGGTCAGCCCAACTACCAACATGTTTATTGGCAACTCATCTTCCAGCAGCACTAATAATGAGTTCATCGGTGAAATTTCTGAAATCATCATTTTTGATTCTGTCTTGAAAAAATCAGATCGCCAAGAAATCGAAAAATATTTGAGCAAAAAATATGCGATCACAATTACTCAAAATTAATATTTAAGTTTTGAATAAAAAAAGCCGGTTCAGTTTTAAAGCTGACCCAGCTTTTTTATGCCTATACCAAAGTCCTTTGGACTTCGGTATATTCTGAATTTTTTTCGCGACACGAGTCGCGCCCCACGCTTGTGGGGAACCCCATATACCAAAGGAATTTTTGGTCTAGTTTCAAGTAGCTTTGGTATATTAACCTTGTGATCTAGGAGTTAATTTTTCTGATAATGTCATCAGTAATTTTTTCGATTTGATACTCGTCTATACCTTCAACCATAACTCTAATTAAATTTTCAGTTCCTGATTTGCGAACTAAAATTCTACCACTTTCTCCTAGTTCTTGCTCTTTTTCTTTGATAAAATCTTGCAGCGTTTTTTCTTCCAGAGGATTTGATTTGCTTTGATCAAATTTAGTATTTTTCAGAATTTGCGGAAATAACTCAAAGAGATCAAAAGCTTCGCTGACGGTTTTTTTGGTTTCACAAATCACTGATAAAACCTGCAGTGCCGCAATCAAACCGTCCCCGGTTGTTGAATAGTCTGAAAGTACAATATGGCCGGATTGCTCACCGCCAAAGTTGCAGCCATTTTTACGCATCTCGGCCAAAACATAACGATCACCAACTTGCGAGCGAATTGTTGAAACGCCAATATAGCTTAAATAATTTTCTAGCGCCAAGTTAGACATTTGAGTGATAACAACTGTGTCACGCTTTAGATTGCCGTCATTATGTAATTTTTCGGCAATCATCGCAATCAGCTTGTCGCCATCAATTACGCTGCCTTTTTCATCAACTATTAAAAGTCGGTCGGCGTCGCCATCCAAAGCAATTCCAATGTCGGCTTTGGTTTCTAAAACTTTTTCGCGCAAAGTTTCGGGATAAGTTGAGCCGCATTTTTCATTGATATTAAAACCGTCAGGATTGGTTCCAATTTCAATTACTTCGGCGCCAAGTTCCCAGAAAATTTTAGGCGCAATGTTGTAAGACGCACCATTAGCGCAATCGACGACGATTTTTAAATTGGTTAAAGTTTTGTCTTTCGGGAAAGAATTTTTGACAAATTCGATATAACGGTTGGAGGCGTCATCTAGCCTTTTAACGCGGCCAAAATTTTCTGATTTAGCCAGATGCGGCGTGATGTCGCCTTCAATTAAGCTTTCAATTTCGCGTTCTAATTTATCGCTTAATTTATGGCCATCGCGGGTGAAAATTTTAATGCCATTATCATGATAAGGATTGTGCGAGGCGGAAATCATAATTCCAATATCAGCGCGGATCGAGCGCGTCAACATTGAAACCGCCGGAGTTGGAACGGGGCCAACCAAAAACACATCCATCCCAACGGCGGCCAAACCAGCGGTGAGGGCGGGTTCAATTACATAGCCCGAAAGGCGCGTGTCTTTGCCAATTACCACGCGATGACGATGATCGCCATCAATAAATTTAGCCCCAATCGCCATTCCAACTTTAAGGGCAATTTCTGCGGTCATAGGAAATTTATTAGCCGTTCCGCGAATACCGTCGGTGCCGAAATATTTACGAGTCATTTTTATTATATGTTTTGATTATCGAGCTTTAGATCAGCCGCTGGATTGGGTTTGTAACTTAAGTGCTCATTTTCAGTTCAATTTCAAAATGACATGAACGTGAGGACGGGATTACAAATCCCGTCCCGCTCGGTTAAGACTGTTGAAGTTTTGTAAACCTAGCATTTATAGCGCTATGTTTTTGCTCTCTTTGTTTTGGCTTAACATAAACTTCATCAAATATCTCTTTTAAAAGTTCAACATAAGCCTTGGCATCATTGGACTGAAATTTTTCGTAAGATGCTTCGTGAACCTGATTACTGGTCATTCCTTGAATGTGCGATAAAATATTCACAAGATTTTCATCTAGTTGCGGATATTTCTTTTTAAGTGATTTGATTTTTTCTTCATAGCTTTCGCCTTGAAGTTTTTTTTCTAAAACAAATTCATAAATAGTTTTTCTTATACAAGCCGAAGCTCCAGTTAAAGAGTTGTTGGTAATGCAATTTTCGGCTTCTGAAATTAAGTCTCGTAATTTTTTTGGAATTTCTTCTTGTAAGATAAAGAAAGAGCTTGGGATGTGCATTATCATGCTTTCATCAATTTCTTTTGGTTCGGTTTTTAGATAAATTTCTTTAAATTCAAAATCGTAATTAAGAAGACCTCTATCTCGATCAAAAAAATATTGTTCTCTTGATGGATCTAAGTGATCTCTGTAATTAGTCGAATCTTGATTCAGCAAAACAAAGTTATACTTCGTCTCAACAAGCTTTTCCTTGGCAAGATGCATCGAGATTTTGTGGCAATGGCAACATTTTACAAAAATTGCCTGAAATTCTTTATCAACTTTTTCATTAAAAGTTGCCACTCCAAGAACCAGATATTTAACCGCTCTATTTTTGCAAAAAGGGCAATTAAATTTATCTTGGTCGATAAAATATTTTCCTTCGATATTTTCTTTAATCATTTCTATTTTAACAAATTTTTTAAAACCTTAATCGCCAATTCAATTCCTTCTTTGTTGGTTCCCCCGCCCATCGCCAAGTCTTTTTTGCCGCCGCCGCCTTTGCCAGAAATTGCTTCAACAACGGGCGCGATTAATTTTGTGGCGTCAAATTTATCTTGCAGGTTTGGGCTTATTGCTACGCAAGCGGCGATTTTATCTTCTTTAATTGCGAAAAGGGCGAAAATGCAGGAAATTTGGAAATCTTTTTCGGCTTTTTTGGCTTTTTTGACTTT